>NZ_JBGBPY010000001.1:3600000-3900000 GCF_041107455.1 Rhodanobacter humi | reverse complement strand
CCGGCGCCATCGCCGCGCTGAGCTGCGCCTGCGTGGCACGCGGATCGGTCTCGATCTTCGCCACGCGTTCCACCTCGAAATCGTCGTAGTGACCGCTGGCGTCGAGCTTGGCGCGCAGGTCGAACACCAGGTGCGGGTCGGTGGCGGCTTCCAGCTCGGCGGTGGCGTAGTAGGTCCTGAACGCCTTGAGTATCTCCACCGCCTCGTTGACGAAGTCCAGGATGTAGGTGGTGTCCTTGCCCGGGTATGCACGGTTGAGCCGCGACAGCGTCTGCACCGCCTGGATGCCGCCGAGCAGCTTGTCCACGTACATGCCGCACAGCAGCGGCTGGTCGAAACCGGTCTGGAACTTGTTGGCTACCAGCAGCAGGTGGTACTCCGGCTGGGCGAAGGCATCACGGATGTCGCGGCCCTTGAGCCCGGGATTGAGGTCCGCACTGGTCTCGGTCATCGGCGCGGGGAAGCTCTCCGGGTCGCTCACCTCGCCCGAGAACGCCACCAGCACGCCGAGCGGATAGTGCTGCCGCGCGATGTACTCGCGTATCGCCTTCTGCCAGCGCACCGCCTCCTTGCGGCTGCCGACCACCACCATCGCCTTGGCCTTGCCATCCAGCAGCGGCTGCACGTGCTCGCGGTAATGCTCCACCACGATCTGCACCTTGGCCACGATGTTGTACGGGTGCAGGCGCACCCACTGCATGATCCCCTTCATCGCCGCGCTGCGTTCGACCTCGGCCTGGTCGACCTCCCGGCCTTCGTGGGCCAGCTTGAACGCCAGCTGGTACGGCGTGTAGTTGCGCAGCACGTCGAGGATGAAGCCCTCCTCGATCGCCTGGCGCATCGAATACACGTGGAACGGCTGCGGCAGGCCATCCGGCCCCGGCCGGCCGAACAGCTCCAGCGTCTTGGCCTTCGGCGTGGCGGTGAAGGCCACGTAGGTCAGGCCCTGCTGGCCGCCGGCGCGGGCCGCCATGTTCGCGGCCATCAGCGTCTCGGTGTCCACCTCGCCGCCGTCCTGCAGCTCGGCCCACTCCTCGGCGCTCAGCAACTGCTTGAGCTTGGCCGCCGCCTCGCCGGTCTGCGAGCTGTGCGCCTCGTCGGCGATCACCGCGAAACGCTTGCCTTCGGTGGCCGCCAGTTTCTGCACTTCCTCCAGCGCGAACGGAAAGGTCTGGATGGTGCAGACGATGATCTTCTTGCCGTCCTTCAGCGCCTGTCCCAGTTGCGCGCTCTTGCTGCCGCGCTCGCTGGTGATGGTCTCCACCACGCCGGCGGTGCGCTCGAAATCGAAGATCGCCTCCTGCAGCTGCGCGTCGAGCACGTTGCGGTCGGACACCACCAGCACGCTGTCGAACAGCTTGGCATGCGTCGCATCGTGCAGGTCGGCGAGGAAATGCGCGGCCCAGGCGATGGAATTGGTCTTGCCCGAACCGGCCGAATGCTGGATGAGATACCGCTGCCCCGCCCCGTTCGCGCGCACGTCGGCCACCAGCCGGCGCGTGACGTCGAGCTGGTGGTAGCGCGGAAAGATCACGCCGGTGAGCTGCTTCTTGTCGTCGCGCTTGCCGATCAGGTAGCGGCCCAGGATCTCCAGCCAGCTGTCGCGCGCCCACACCTGCTCCCACAGGTAGGCGGTGGCGAAACCATCCGGGTTGGGCGGATTGCCCGCGCCGCCGTCGTGGCCCAGGTTGAACGGCAGGAAGCGCGTGACCGCGCCCTGCAGCCGGGTCGTCATCATCACCTCGGTCTGGCTCGCCGCGAAATGCACCAGCGCGCCGCCGGGGAAAGCCAGCAGCGGCTCGGCCACGCCACCCTTGGGATGCGGGTGACGGTCGTAGCGGTACTGGTCCACCGCATCGCCCACGCTCTGCGTGAAATCCGATTTCAGTTCCGCCGTCGCCACCGCGATGCCGTTGACGAACAGCACCAGGTCCAGCGCATCGTTCGGGTGGTTCGGTGAGTGCTTCACCTGCCGCACCACGCGCAGCCGGTTGGCGGCGTAGCGCTGCTCCAGTGCCGGGTTCATCGCCAGTGCGGGCCGGAACTGCACCAGCGCCAGCGGCATCTTCAGCCCGATCATCTCCACACCCCGGCGCAGCACCTCCAGCGTGCCGCGTTCGTCCAGGCTCTTGCGCACGCGCTCGGCGAGGCGCTCCGCCGTGGCGAGGCCGTGCGTGCGGTTCAGGCGTTCCCAGCTGTCCGGCTGGGTCGCCTCGATCCAGGCCAGCAGGTCGGGCAGGTACAGCGCATGCGTGCGGTCGTAGTGTTGCGCGTCGCCTTCGGCGTAGAGCCAGCCGTGGGCGGCGAGGTGGTCGCAGATCTCGCGCTCGAAATTCACTTCACGGTGCAGGTTCATGCCTCACCCAGGAGTCGGGAGTGGTGCGCGCGCAGCCATTGTTCGGTATGCGCCAGCAATTTGCCGGCCTCGTCCAGGCAGGAGGCCAGCGCGGCGCCCGAGATCGGATCGCCCTCGTAGTCGCTCAGGTTGCGCTGCTTGCGCAGAGCGTCGAGCACGATCACCGTCGCCAGCGGCACGCCCATGGTCAGCGTGAGGCACTGGATCGCGGTCTGGTGGTGGCCCGGCTGGCTGGTCGCGGTGCGGTAGCCGCTGGCCCACAGGCCCAGCATCGCGCACTGCATCACGCACTTGTAGGCGGCATCGAAGCGATTGTCGGTGCTGATCTCGGCAACACGCGCATCGGCCAGGTTGCGCCGTGCGGCCTCCAGCAGCTTGTGGATCCCAGTCGCGTCAGGCGCGTGCGCCAGCAGCCGCCGGATCGCCAGCAAGTTCTGCAAGGTCATCCCTGTCTCCCCTCAGGAACACATTCGGGTGCTGGAAGAACTGGCGAACGAACGCCTCGCCCTCCTGCGCCCGTCGTCGAAACTCCGCCGGCGTGTACAGCACCGGATTGATCTCACGTTGCAACACCTGCTGCACCGGATACAGCGCCTGCACCAGTTCGCCGAAACCCACCTCGCCCACCACCAGCAGGTCGACGTCGCTGCCGGCCACCTGCGTGCCGCGCGCCATCGAGCCGAACACCAGCGCCACGCGCACCTGCCCGGCCAGCGGCGCCAGCGCCTCGCGCAGCAGCGGCACCATGCCATGCGTCTTGCGGAACATGCCCGCCAGTTCGGGGAACAGCGGGCAATGCACATTGGCCTGGTAGCGCACCTGGTTGCCCAGCTCGCTGCGCGACACCAGCCCCACCTCCGCCAGCTTGTCCAGCTCGCGGCCCAGCGTGCCGGCATGACTGCCGGTCAGCCGCGCCAGTTCACGCAGATGCAGGGCGACTTCCGGCTCCAGCAACAGCTGCGCCAGCACCCGTCGCCGGGTGGCGGAGAACAGCAGGTCCATCAGGGCGGAGGTGTTGCTCATTGGGCAACGAATGTAGCCATAAAGGCAACACTCGGCAAGCGCTGCTGGCTGGCGGCAAAGATGCCAAGCGGGTCCGCTGCTGGCGCATGGAAACCCGAAACCGCTTTCCGCTCGTCATTCCCGCGAAGGCGGGAGGAGCTTCACAACAGCGAAGCTGGTCATCCATCTTGATCCGGCTGAGGAGTGCGCCGGTCAATACACGGCGTCGTGGTCACCCACGTTGATCGGCACGATCTGCTGATCGCGTATCACCAGTTCCAGCGTGATGCGATACGACAGATTGATCGACACCGAGTGCAGCCCGCTCAGCTTGCCGGCCAGCGCATGCAGCCGCAGCGACGGATGATGCGGGTTGGCCTGCAACAGCAACAATGTCTTGCGGTACTGCTCGCGTACCTGCGGATGGCGCTTGAGGAAGCGCGCCGCGCGGCGGTTGTACTGGTCGGTGAAGACCAGCACATAGCTCACGACAGCTTGGCCAAACGCTTCATGTGCGCGTCGACCGACTCCTTCACGAAGCGGCCGGCGGCGATATCGGTCTGGCTCTCAGCCAAGGCGGCGGTCAGCTCGCACTCGCGCAGGTAGTGGTAGTGCTCGATGTCCATCACAACGAAGCGATCCTTGCCGCGCACCGATACCATCGCCTCGGGCGCGTCGGCCAGCGCCTCGGCGATGGCAGAGATGCCCTGGGTCTTCAATTCGTTGGCGCTGATCGAACTCATGGCTGCGTTCCGGCAAGAACCTGTAGTGTGGTAAAGCGTATCACCAATCGTGTTGTTAAGAGCATTGTCAACCGCGCTTCAACCCTCACCATAGCTCCGCTCCAGCAACGGCAAGGCATGTTGCAAGTCGGCCAGGTTGCGCAGGCAGAGTTCGAGGTCGCCCGTGCCCCAGGTGCCGATGTTGCGCACGTCGCGACTGAAGCCGGCTTCCAGGGCCACCGTATCGGGGTCCAGCTTGAGCATCACCAGCAGCTTGTCCTTGTACGGGATCACGCAGGCGAAGTTCTTCAGCCGGCGGAACGCGACGTACAGTTTCAGGTGCTTTTCCTGCACGTCCTCGCCCAGCGCCAGCAACTGGCTGGACAGCGCCTCGTACAGGGCGCGGATTTCCGGTTGCGCGTGTTCCAGTTGTTCCGCGGCGGTCTTGTCCTTGCCCACCACCTTTGGCTTTGCCGGCGTGATATCCGCAGCCGCCTGGTCCTTGGCCGTGGTGGCGTCGTCCACGCTCACCGCATTGACCAGATCGAGCAGCAGCAAGTCATCGCCGAACAGCTTGTAGCGGATCAGTTCGATATTGCGCGGTATCTGTTGCACGGCGTACTGGTCGTAGCGGGTGAAATCGGCCGCGATGCATAGCAGCCGGGTGCCGGTCCAGTCGATGTCGCTGGCCACGTCCTTGCCCAGCTTTTCCATCACAAGCCACTGGAATTCGGCGCGGTGATCCAGCAGCCAGTCCAGGTAGAACAGGCCCTGGCTCATCACGTTTTCGTTGCTGTGGCGCTTGTACTCAATGATCACCGGGCAACCGTTCTCGTCCAGCCCCAGCGAATCAATGCGGCCGCGATGCGTCTTGCCGGTGGCGTATTCGCTGGCAAGAAAACGCACGCCGAGGAAGGTCGGCATCTGTGCCTCGATCAGGGACTGCAGTTGCTTCTCGACTGATGCGGCACGGCTGGACAGTTCCGTCGCGCCGTTGGCGGTCAGACGGAATAGCTGGATATCGCTCATGAATCTTCCCTCATCACTCGTCTCCATCTTCACAGGCGATCTGCAGGTATTCGATCGGTAACGCGAACTCGGATCTCAGACGCGACAGGAACTCGGTAGTGATTTCATCGAGCGGCGCATCGGATACGACATATAGAGATACGGGCTGCAGTCCACCACGGCGATAGGCGTATTCAAGCAGCTGCCCCATAGCCTGACGCACAGCATCGGCGGCGGTCGCGGCCGGCTTGATCTCGTACAACTCGAAACTCCCATCGGGCAGGCGCACCAAGGCATCCGCGCGGCCACCGGTTCCTGTCGGCCGCTCGGTGCCCACGGCGTCATCGCCATGACGGGCGCACAGAAGTTCGAATAAACGATCCTGGATGACATTGTGCCGGTAGCCGATTTCCCGTACCGACGCAAAGCCTCGCGCCTCGCCCATTGCCGGCTTTGGCGTATGCCCAGGCCGGAAGGGAACCTTCCCGCTCGCATCTCGCAGTTGCTCGAATACGAACCACGGGAACATGTTGCGCCGTTCGAGATCGTCGCCGAAGACACTGCATCGTGTGAGATGGTCCGACAACGCGGCCGCCTTCGTGGCCCAGCCACCTTCCGGTGCGACAAAGCCTGAGTGCTCCTCGAACCATGGAATGATCCGCTCTTGCTTAGATGCATCGACGGTGGTGTGGTATCGCATCGGATGAATCGCAGCGAATGCACGCGCCACCAGCAACCTCGGCACACTGGCCAGTTCGCCCAGCACGCGCCACTGCTCGAATCGATCGATGATCGCGTCGAAAGCGGCAGGGCTGCCATCGGCAGCGATGTCACTGATCACTTCGATCAACCTGCCACGCAACCGGTCGGCAATCTCGAACCCCATGACACCCTGCCCGGCATTGCTCACCGCGTTGTCACGGGATTTCCAAACCAGATCGAACAGGTCTTCGGGTGCTTTCCGGGACAACACCTCGCGCACATGCGCCAAGGTTTCCGAGTATCTCGGCAACCACTGCATGAACTGAGAATTGCCGGGCGCCATGAACCCGTCGAGAAAGCGTCGTGCTTCAACATCGAACGCTGCTTGAGGAGCATTGGTCACATCGGTAACCGCAACATGCCCTGTCGCACGCAACCCGGCAAGAAATTGCTCCAGACGAGGCGATATGGTGATCCGATCGACTCTGTCGAATGTGATCGTGGTGCGGCGACCGTTGCTTGGTCGATTTCCGGTAAGTGCAAGCCCCGCCTCTCCTCGGGCTAAGCGTTCAAGAAATTTCGAAACGAGCACATAGCCGCGATGAGGCTCATGGCGTTCCTTGTGCGAGTAGAAAATGAGCAGTCCATCCCTGACATCCACACGGGGGTGAACCACCTCCTCGGGCGACTCCACCGTGCGATAGGCAATATCTGGTATTGCTCCATCGACCACGAAATCCTCAATGCGCATCATGCTACTTGTGCCTCCATGGGTCCGCGCACGTCGATCTTGCCGGTGACGGCGGCGGCGATCAGGGCGCTGCGGCGTTCTTTGAGCAGATTGATGGCGTGTTGCGCAGCTTCCTGAAGCTCATGCAGGCGCGAGGTTTCGTTTTCGACAAATCGCAAAATGGCCTCCTGCTCTTCAGCCGGTGGAAGCAGCACCGGCAATTCCATGATGTTGGTGGATGAAATCGATGCGAGATTGGTGCTCTGCTTCGAGCGGCCCATGAAGTAGAACTGGGCGTACTGCGAGCTGGTGACCTGATTGAGCCATTGCGGGCTCACACCGTGCGGGCGAACAGCAAAGACATGGTTCTGGTGGATACAGCCATCGATCTCGCCGTTCCACAGCGCGCCGCGCCCCAGCTTGTCGAAGTCACCGCCTTCGTTCATCAGAACGTCGCCGCGCTGAAGCCGATAGCGCTCAAGCTGATCAGGCTCGATGTCGATGGTCGCGATTTCAACCAGTGCAAGATGCCCGTCCTGGACGTTGGCGACTCGCAGGTACGGGACGTTAATGGTGTCTTTTCCGGTGGTGTCCTTGCCCTTCGCGATCCCGGTTTGTACGGACGCGATGAACTTCAACCGCGTGACCTCCCAATGCGCCGGCACCTCGCCCAGCCAAGGAATGCCGGAGTCCCTGATCGGAGCATTAGGGTTGAGGCCGCGGGTGACGGCGTGGGAGATGGTGGCCTGGCGCTTTTCGGCCAGCAGCGCCAGCAGCTTTTCCTGCTCGGCAATCAGCGCATCGATCTTGCCGGTCTCGCGGTCGAGGAAGGTTAGGATCTCCAACTGTTCGGCCATCGGAGGAACGCCCACCCCGATCACCTTCAAGATATCCCAGTTGATCGCAGCACGGTGCTCCAAGATGCCGTTGCCGAACGACTGCGCATACGTTTGGAAGGCTTTGTTCTCAAAGACCCGTAGTGCAAAACGCGACTCAATTCTGTCGAGGCGTGGCCTCAACACGATGTAGACGGGGCTACAAACGCCATCCAATGCTGACAAGCCATAGGAGCCGATGCCGTAGTTCATGCTGTTGATGACCAAATCACCCTTCGCGACCAATTTGCATTTGCTCAGATCTTCGGGCTTCTTATTTCCAACATCCCCCTTCTCCTCGTAAGGAATGATGCCGACATTAGCCATAAGTGACAGATACCGTTGGTCAGCTTCAGCTTCATTTTTTTCGTTCTTCTCTTCAACTACAGCGCGGCACGGCAAAACGCCCCAATGTGCCGGCACTTTGTCCAGCCACTCCACCCCACTATCCTTGTACTCCGCATACCTCGGCAAACTACTCGGGCTTTCCCTGCCCTCGCCCCTGCCGGGGCCAGCCGCGAGGCGGCTGTTCAAATTTGTTCCAGACAAATTTGTCATTCCGCCAACTCCCCCAGCATCGCCATGATCCGCGCCGACACGCCCTTCAGTTCCTCATCGATCTCGTGCAAATCCCGCGGTGGCTCGAACACGTAGAAGTGGCGGTTGAACGGGATCTCGTAGCCGACCTTGCTCTTGGCTTCGTCGATCCAGGCGTCGGGCGCGTGCGGCAGCACTTCGCGCTTGAAGTAGGCGGTGATGTCCTCGCCCAGCGGCACGTTCTCGGTGTCGCGCAGGCTGCTGTCGGCTTGCGGCTGGCCTTTCTGCTTGCCCTTCTGGCCTAGGACGATCTGGCCGGCTTCGTCGCGCAGCGGGCGCTCCACGGTGATGGTGGTGTAGCCGAATTCCTCGTTGTGGAAGATGCGTGCGAGCGGTGCCACCTTCGTCTTGCCGCTGGCGGGAGGTTCGGGCGCGAATTCGGCGGCGGCGACGATGCGGCGTTCCAGCTCCCTACCCTCGGCGTCGAACACGGTGGCGAGTTCGGCTTCGGCGAAGTCGCCGAACAGTTTCGTCACCGCCGCGATGTGTTCGTCGCCCATCTCCTTGCGCTTGCTGCCCAGGCTCTTGCGCATCTTCTGCCAGAAGCTGCCGGCGTCGATCAGCTGCACGAAGCCCTTGCGCTCGTCCGGCTTCTTGTTGGAGACCACCCACACGTAGGTGGCGATGCCGGTGTTGTAGAACATGTCGGTGGGCAGGGCCACGATGGCTTCCACCAGGTCGTTTTCCAGGAGATACCGACGGATTTCGCTTTCGCCGCTGCCGGCGCCGCCGGTGAACAGCGGCGAGCCGTTGAGCACGATGCCGAAGCGGCTGCCGCCGTCCACGGCGGGGCGCATCTTGGCGACGAGGTGCAGCAGGAACAGCATGGAGCCGTCGGAGACGCGCGGCAGGCCGGGGCCGAAGCGGCCGTCGAAGCCTTTCTCCTCGTGCTCCTTGCGCACGGTCTTCTCGACCTTCTTCCACTCCACGCCGAACGGCGGGTTGGACAGCATGTAGTCGAACCTGCGCTGCGCGTGGCCGTCGTCGCTGAGCGTGTTGCCGGCGACGATGTTGGCCACGTCCTGGCCGCGGATCAGCATGTCGGCCTTGCAGATGGCGTAGGACTCGTCGTTCAACTCCTGCCCGTACAGGGTAAGCCGCGCCTGCGGGTTGTGCTGGTGCAGGAACTCGGCGGCCACCGAGAGCATGCCGCCGGTGCCGGCCGTCGGGTCATAGATGGTGCGCACCACGGGGCTGCCCGGCGCCAGCACCTCGTCGTCCTCGATGAAGATCAGGTTGACCATCAGCCGGATCACTTCGCGCGGGGTGAAGTGCTCGCCGGCGGTTTCGTTGGAGAGCTCGGCGAACTTGCGGATCAGCTCCTCGAACACCAGGCCCATCTGCACGTTGTCCACGCGCTCCGGGTGCAGGTCCACGTTGGCGAACTTCTCGGCCACCAGGTACAGCAGGTCGGCCTTGGCGAGGCGGTTGACCTGGGCGTGGAAGTCGAAGCGCTCGAAGATCTCGCGCACCTCGGGCGAAAAGCCTTGCACGTAGCCGTAGAGGTTGGCCTCGATGTGGTCCTGGTCGCCCATCAGGGTGGGCAGGTCCAGCGCGCTGGCGTTGTAGAACTTCAGGCCCGAGGCGCGGCGCAGGAACGGATCGGGATCGAGCCCGGCGGCCTCGCGCTTCGCCTTCTCCGCCAGCACCCTGGCCTTGCTCGGCGCCAGCACGCAATCCAGCCGGCGCAGCACGGTGAACGGCAGGATCACCCGACCGTATTCGGATTGCTTGTAGTCGCCGCGCAGCAGGTCGGCGACGGACCAGATGAGGGCGGAGAGGGAGGTCTGGTTCAAGCGGGGTTCCTTCGGTGGCAGGCATGCGCCGACGCACCGGCGGCGCGGCGCATGAAGTCGACGCAGCCTCGGATGATGCCATGCACCGGCGCGGCCCGCGCCAGTATTAAGGTGCGCCGTCGCAATGGACGCGACGCGACGTGCGCGGCCCACGCCGCCCGGGTCAACCGGGAGGCGATATCACTGGTGCCGCAGCTTGCCCGTGATCCGCTTCCAGAACGACGGTTTGGCCTGCTCGGCAGGCGCCTTCGGCGGCACGTAGCCCGGCTGCAATGCTTGGCAATCCGCGAAGAACGGTTGCGTGAGTTTTTCTGCCGATGACGGTGCGAGCCAGAAGCCCAGCCGCACCGGGCTGCCGGTGATCTCGATCCAGGCGGCCAGCGAGCCGGCGTGCAGGATGTTCTCGAGTTGCGCGAACGGCATACGGCGCTCCAACACCAGCGCGTCACCGTCGGCCTGCGGGCGCTTGCCCAGCCGCGGTTGCCAGGCCTGCCCGCCGATCTCGAAGTAGGCGTACATCGCGCGCGCGGCCAGGTTCGGGGCGCGTTCGCTGCCCACGGTGTAGCGGGCGCCCAGGGTGACCTCGCCGGGCGCGCATTGCAGGGTGACCTGGCTTTCGTGGCCGCGCACGGTCTGCGAGAGCACCAGGGTGGGGGCGTCGCCGGGCGTCTTCTGGTAGGACGCCGCCAGCGGCAGGCGGCCGTTGTTCGCCACCTGCGCGGGCAGCAGTTTTTCCGTGTTCCACCAGGCGATGCCGTTCACGACCAGGCCGCTGACCTGGTCGACCTGCTCCGGGCGCACGTCCATAGCGGTGATGTAATCGCGCAGATCGGCCGGCGACGGCGCGCCGGGCGCGGCGGCATCGCGGTTCGGCAACAGATTCTCGTGCAGGCCGATGCGGTCGGTGCCGCTGGGCGACCAGCGGTACAGGCCGCCCAGCCAGGCGTAGGCGCAGGCATCCAGGCAGGTGGCCGGGCGCGCCGGCGGCCCCGCCGTGCGCCAGCTTCCGGTGCGCCAGGTGCCCAGATGCGTGCTGAAGCGCGCGGCGCGGAACAGCTTGCCTAGCGCCATGCCCGCGGCGGCATCGCCGGCGGACGAGTCGAGGTAGATGTCCGTGCCCGGCGGCACCTTGCCCGACTGCAGCAGCTGCCGCACCTGCTCCACTGCGGCGGCGTCGATGGTGCCGGCCAGGTAAAGCTGCGGCGCCTTGGCCATGCGCAGCGTGATGCTGTCGCTGCGCAGGTGCACGGTGAGCGGACCGTCGAAACCGGGCGACGATTTCGCCATCGCCGGCATCGCCAGCACGCAGCCTGCCGCGGCCAGCAACATCGCGCCGCGGGAAAGAAGGAAATCGGGCAAGATCACGCGCCTCGTGGGGAGCCAAGCATCGAAGTGTCGCGCACTCGCGCTGGGCCTTGCATGAATGCGCGCAAGCGCGGGCGTTCAGCGCAGCTGGCTGTCCTTGCTGCCGCGGCGGTTGTAGAGGTTGGCCGCGCGTTCGGCGTCCTGCGCCTCCTGGCAGGCCACGCACAGCCGCACGCCGGGCACGGCCTTGCGGCGCGCCTCGGGAATCGGCGCGTCGCATTCCTCGCAGCGGGCGAGGCTTGGCCCCCGCTTCAACTGGCTGCGGGCGCGCTGCACCGCGTCTGCAACGGTGGCATCGATCTGGTCCTGCACGGCGCCGTCGCCGGCCCATCCGGTAGCCATGGGAACCTCCACGCGCTATGGCTGACACCGGAATATGCGGCCGCATGGCCGGGATTTCCAGCACGGCGACGCTTGACCCACATCAGCGCGCTGCGGACGCCGACAGCTAGGATGCATCGCAGGCAGCAGGAGCGGCGCAGGCGTCATGGGCATGTTTCGACTCGGGTGGTGGCAGGAACTGATTGGCGAACCAGCCGGCAACCACGAGGCACTGCCGGTCGAACCCGTCGCCGGGATGCGCTTCGCGCCGGGCCCGGTGCTGATCGCCTGCGCCTCACAGACCGGCGTGGCCGAGGATCTGGCCGAAGCCACCCGCGAGCAGTTGCGCGCCGCGGGCATCACGTCGCAGGTGGCGGATTTCGAGGCACTGGACCGGTCGATATTGGAAACCGCCAGCCAGGCGCTGTTCCTCGCCAGCACCACGTATGACGGCGATCCGCCGGACATGGCCGCAACGTTCAGCCGCACGACGATGGCGCAAACCGCGTCGCTCGCGCACTTGCGCTACGGCTTGCTGGCACTCGGCGACCGCGGCTACGACGACTTCTGCGGCTTCGGCCGGGCGCTCGACGCATGGCTGCAAGCCAGCGGTGCACAGGCATGGTTTCCGCGCATCGAAGTGGACGACGAGGACGCCGCCGCGCTGGAACGCTGGCATGCGCAGGTCGCGGCGCTGGCCGCTCCCGTTGCGGCACAGCGCGACCACCCGTTGCAGACGGAAAGACCCGCATGAACACCCCACTCCCATCCGATCTGCGCACACGCCTGGGCGCGGCGCGGCCGTTCCTGCTCACGGCCCTGGTCGCGTTGCTGATCGCCGGCTTCGTGGCGGCAGCGGTGGCGCACGCGCCGACCCGCCCGCTGGTGTGGATGGTGGCCTACCTGGTGCTGGTGGCCGGCGTGGCGCAAGGCGTGCTGGGGCTGGGCCAGGCCCTGCTGCCGGTGCAACTGCCCACGACACGCTGGTGCACCGCCGAATGGCTGCTGTTCAACGGCGGCAACGCAGGCGTGATCGCCGGCACCTTGCTGGCCGCACCCGCGCTGGTCGCCGTCGGCACGGCGCTGTTCGTGGCCGCGCTTCTGGCCTTCCTGCTCGGCGTGCGCGGCGCAGGCAGGGGCTGGCTGTTGCATGCGTTCCGCGCCGTGCTGGCGGTGACCTGCCTCGGCGCCTGCGTGGGGCTGGCGCTGTCGTTCGCCCGGGTGGCCGCATAAGGAAACAATCCGTTCGCTGCGCGCCGGTTCCCCCGCAGCGCGTTCGCCCGCATGCTGTGCGCATTCACCCATGAGGGCATTTCCATGATCGAACGCAGGCCTTTCGACCGCCTCGGCGGCGCCGACCACGGCTGGCTGAAGGCGAAACACCACTTCGCATTCGGCGGCTACCACGAGCCGTCGCGCATGGGCTGGGGCGCGCTGCGCGTGTGGAACGACGACACCATCGCGCCGCACACCGGCTTCCCGCCGCATCCGCACGCGGACATGGAGATCATCACCTACGTGCGCGAGGGCGCGATCAGCCACCAGGACAGCCTCGGCAACAAGGGCCGCACGGTGGCCGGCGACGTGCAGGTGATGAGCGCGGGCAGCGGCATCACCCACGCCGAATACAACCTGGACGACGAGACCACGCGCATCTTCCAGATCTGGATCATCCCCGACGCGCACGGCCAGCCGCCGTCCTGGGGCACCCGGCCCTTCCCGAAGGGCGAGCGCGCCGGGCGTTTCGTGGCACTGGCCAGCGGCATGCCCGGCGACGACGAGGCCCTGCCCCTGCGCACCGACGCCCGCGTGCTGGGCGCCACGCTGAAGGCCGGCGAGAGCGCGGACTACGCGATGGCGCCGGGCCGTTACGGCTACCTCGTGCCGGCGCGCGGCAAGGTGGAACTGAATGGCGTGCCGCTGGACGCATGCGATGGCGCGGCGATCCGCGACGAGCGCAGCCTGCGCGTCACCGCGCTGGAGGATGCCGAGCTGGTGCTGGTGGACGTGGCCGCCTGAACCTTCACCCGGTTGCCGTGAGGCAGCCGGCGATCACGGGGCATGTCGATTTCGGCCCGCTTCGCTCGTCGTCTTCAGGAACCCCAAGCCTGGAGACGCACGATGCCGACACTCCCCGCCATTGCCAGCCGCGACACCTGGCTGGCCGCCCGCAAGGACCTGCTCGCCGCCGAGAAGGCCGCCACCCGCATGCTGGACCAGCTGAACGCGCAGCGCCGCGCGCTGCCCATGGTGCCGGTAGAGAAGCCCTACCTGTTCGACACGCCGGATGGCGAGGCCACCCTGCTCGGCCTGTTCGAGGGGCGGCGCCAGCTGATCGTCTACCACTTCATGTTCCACCGCGACCGCGGCGAGGGTTGCCCCGGCTGCTCCTTCCTGGTGGACAACCTCGGCCACCTCGCCCACCTGCATGCGCGCGACACCACGCTGGCGCTGGTCTCGCGCGCGCCGCTGGCGGAGCTCGAACGCTACAAGGCCCGCATGGGCTGGACGCTGCCGTGGTATTCGTCGTGGGGCAGCGACTTCAACTACGACTTCCACGTCAGCCAGGACGAAGCGGTGGCGCCGGTGGAATACAACTACCGCGACCAGGCCGAGATGCTCGCGCGCGGCGAACACGGCAACCTCGCGGGCGAACTGCCCGGCATCAGCGTGTTCCTCCGCGACGGCGAGCGCGTGTTCCACAGCTATTCCAGCTATGCCCGCGGACTGGACACGCTGCTCACCACCTACCACTACCTCGACCTCACCCCGTTCGGGCGCGGCGAGGGCTGGGGCGGCATGCCCGACCTCGACGGCAAGGGCATGCACTGGCAGCGCCTGCACGACCGCTATGACGAGACGCCCGTACCCGTCCCGGCGACCGCTTCCTGCTGCGGAGATACGCCTTGAACGCCCCCGCTTCGGCCGCTGCGCCGCCGACGGCCGCATCGCGCGAATCGCTTCCATCCCGACCCGTGGAGGAGTCATGAACTACGTCGATGGTTTCGTGTTGCCCGTGCCGAAGGCAAACCTCGCCGCCTACCGGCGCTTCGCACGCAAGATGGGCAACATCTGGAAGGAACACGGCGCGCTCGAGATCGTCGAGTGCGTCGCCGACGACGTGAAGCCCGGCAAACTCACCTCGTTCCCGCAGAGCGTGAAGCTGAAGCCCGACGAGGTGGTGGTGTTCTCGTGGGTCAGCTACCGCTCGCGCAGCCACCGCGACCGCGTGGTGGCCAAGGTGCTGGCTGACCCGCGCATGTCCGGCATGTCGCCGGCGTCGATGCCGTTCGACGGCAAGCGGATGATCTTCGGCGGTTTCAAGCCGATGCTGAAACTCTGAGCATCGCAAGATCCGGAGTGTGCCCGGCGCAATCGCCGGGCACGCTGCGCGAACCACCACGGATGAAGAACACCGAGTGAATCGCACCCCTGCGTTCGACACGACTGCCCTGGAGCAGCGCCTGCACGCCTGCGACTGGACCGCCGCGTTGGGCGAGCTCGACACGCAGGGCCATGCACGGCTGCCGTCGCTGCTGCCACCTTCCGCCTGCCGCGAACTGGCCGCGCTGTATCTGGACGATGCCGTGTTCCGCAGCCGCGTGACGATGGAGCGCCACGGTTTCGGACGCGGCGAATACCGTTACTTCGCCTACCCGCTCCCGATGCTGGTGGAAACGCTGCGTCGCGCGGCATGGCCTTATCTTGCTCCGCTGGCCAATCGCTGGAACGAGGCGCTGAATCTGGCCACACGCTATCCCGCCACTCACGCGGACTATCTCGCACAATGCCACGCCGCCGGCCAGCGGCGACCCACGCCCTTGCTGCTGCAATACGGTGCCGGCGACTACAACTGCCTGCACCAGGATATCTACGGCGAGCATGTGTTTCCGCTGCAACTGGCGGTGCTGCTGTCCGTGCCGGGCGTGGATTTCGACGGTGGCGAGTTCGTGCTGACCGAGCAACGCCCGCGCATGCAGTCGCGGGTGCGGGTGGTGCCGCTGCAACAGGGCGATGCGGTGGTCTTCGCGGTGAACCAGCGCCCGGTGCACGGCCAGCGCGGAAATCACAGGGTGCGCATGCGCCACGGCGTCAGTACGGTGCGCACGGGGCGACGTCACGTGCTGGGCGTGATCTTCCACGATGCCGAATGAGGCAACCCTTGCACCGGCGGGTCATCGCCTACACTGAAGCACCTCGTCGCCGCAGGAATCGCCATGTCCAGCATGCATGCCGTCGAGATCACCCGCCACGGCGCGCCCGAGGTGTTGCAGCTCGCCCAGCGGCCGGTGCCGAAGCCCGGCACCGGCGAGGTACTGATCAAGGTGGTGGCCTCCGGCGTGAACCGGCCGGACGTGCTGCAGCGGCAGGGCAAGTACGCACCACCGCCCGGCGCTTCCGACCTGCCGGGACTGGAGGTGGCCGGCAGCCTGGTCGAGGGCGATTTCGGCGGTGACAACCCATTCGGCTTGCAGCCCGGCGACGCGGTGTGCGCCCTGCTCGGGGGCGGCGGCTACGCGGAATACGCGGTGGCCCCGCTGGCGCAGTGCCTGCCGGTGCCCGCGGGCCTCTCGCTGATCGAGACGGCGGCGCTGCCCGAGAATTTCTTCACCGTGTGGAGCAACGTGTTCGTGCGCGGACGGCTCGGCCAGGGCGAAGGCGGCGCGCACGAGAGCCTGCTGGTGCAGGGCGGTTCCGGCGGCATCGGCGTCACCGCGATCCAACTGGCGCGTGCGTTCGGCCATCGCGTGTTCGCCACCGCCGGCAGCGCGGAGAAGTGCGCCGCGTGCGAGCGGCTGGGTGCGGAGTTGGCGATCAATTACCGCACGCAGGATTTCGCCAGCGAGGTGAAGCAGGCCACCGGCGACCGTGGCGTGGACGTGATCCTCGACAACGTGGCCGGCGACTACGTGCCGCGCGAACTGGACGCGCTGGCCGAAGGCGGCCGCCTGGTGCTGATCGCCACCATGGGCGGCAGTCGTGCCACCATCGATGCCGGCCAGCTGATGCGGCGCCGGCTCACCCTCACCGGCTCCACCCTGCGCAACCGCCCGGTCGCGTTCAAGGCCGGACTGGCCCGCCAGCTGCACCGCGAAGTGTGGCCGCTGCTGGAATCCGGCCAGGTGCGCCCGGTGATCCACACCGTGCTGCCCGCCCGCGAAGCCGCCCGTGCGCACGCGCTGATGGAAAGCAGCGCGCATATCGGCAAGATCATGCTGGCGTGGGATAACTGACGGAGTGCGATCGATGCAAGCGGAATTCTGGCTGGAACGCTGGCGCGAAGGCCGCACCGGTTTCCATCGTGACGCGCCGATGCCGCTGCTGCTGCAGCACTGGCCGGCGCTGGCGCTGCCGCGCGGCAGCCGGGTGCTGGTGCCCTTGTGCGGCAAGACGCTGGACATGCGCTGGCTCGCCGAACAAGGCCACCGCGTGCTGGGCGTGGAGCTGTCGCCACTGGCGGTGGCGCAGTTCTTCGCCGAGCAGGGCTTGAAGCCCGTGCGGCACGAATCGCCGCTGGGCATGCGCCACGTGGCCGGCAACATCGAGATCATCGAGGGCGACGTGTTCGCGCTGGACGACGCCACCCTGGCCGGTTGCGCCGCGGTCTACGATCGCGCCGCCGTGATCGCCCTGCCTCCGCCGCTGCGTACACGCTATGCGCGCGAGGTCTACGCCCGCCTCCCCGCCGGCTGCCGCGGCCTGATGATCACGCTGGAATACCCGCAGCACGAGATGGAGGGACCGCCATTCTCCGTCGACGCCGATGAAGTCGCAGCGCTGTTCGGCGGCCACTGGGATCTGGACCTGCTGGAGCGCAGCGATATCCTCGCCGCCCAGCCGGCGTTCCGGGAGGGTGGCGTGACGGCGCTGCACACCGGCGTCTATCGTCTGCAGCGCAAGCCGGCGGCGGCGCAGCGCTGACGGCGCCGTCGCGGGAGATCCGCGCGAACTCGCCGGGCCGCCTGCTGCGGCCGGCGCACGCACCTCAGCGCGCCAAGTAGCGGACCTTGTCGCGTTGGGTGTGCCGCTCGGTGCCCTTGCAGCTGCAACGCAGCTCCTCGTACGGCGTCAGCTGCCGGCGCAGCCACTCCCGCACCTGCGGCCCGAACATGCTTTCGGCCTTGCGCCGCGTCTCGCCCGGCTGGCCGCTGAGCGCGTCGCGTTTCCATGGCTCGTTGTCCAGGTCGGCGATCGGCTGATCGCAGCTGGCATCGAGCTCGGCCGCGGCATCGATCTGCAGGAAGGCGCACAGGCGAAGCCATTCGCGATGCTTGTCGCGGGTCAGGTCGTCGAGGAAGACGAAGTGGTGGTGCGGCTGTCGCGCGTGCGCACGATGGATCTGGGCGGCGCGATTCCAGCGCCGCGACCAGTGCACGGTGCCGCCACCGAAGGCGTTGTTGTTCTCGTAGCGCAGGTTCGCGTCCGCGATCGAGGCCAGCACGTCCTCGCCGGGACGGATCACGTGCACGAAGCGTGCGTTCGGCACGTGGTGCTCGATCTCGGGGATGTAGAGCAGGTGATACGGCGTCTTCTCGATCCAGGCCGTGCGCCCTTCGGCTTGCGCACGGGCGTCGAGCAGATCGACGAAACGGCGCGCGCAGCTTTCGGTGCGCAGCGGCCACGGCAGCCGCGCGGCCTCGTTCGACAGACGACGTTGCAGCATTCCCAGGCCCGCGTGCGCCCGCTTGTGCGCGAACCCCAGCCGCTGCCGCAGGCGCCGCCGCTGCGGCCGCGCATCGCGATCGCCCCAGCGCCACTTGAGATCGCCGCACAACTGCTCGAAGAACGCCGTCTCCGGCAGGGTCAACACGGCCGGGTGCCGCGCCAGCATCGCCTGCACGAGCGTGGTACCGGAGCGCGGGCAGCCGACGATGAAGATGCGTTGCATGGGTGGTCGACTCCCTCTGCGGTACCGGTGGCGCACGAACTGATTCATCGCTAACGCACGAATATGTGCATGGTTGACGCCGAGGCGCACACACCACCGGAAGGTGCGCAACGGCCACGCTTCGACCAAGGTTCAACGGAGCGCTGCCGGCACGTTTGCTACGCTGCGTGCTTCACCGCGACGGAATCGGACATGGCGACACACGGCATCCACACCATCGACACCGGCTTCGTGCGCCCGCGCTTCGACGCGGCCTACCTGATCGTCGAGCGCGGCCGCGGCGCCTTCGTCGATTGCGGCACCAACCACGCGGTGCCGCGCATGCTCGCCACGCTGGATGATGCCGGCCTCGCGACCGCGGACGTGGACTGGCTGATCCTCACCCATGTGCACCTGGACCATGCCGGCGGCGCGGGCGAGCTGATCGCGCGCCTGCCGAACGCGAAACTGGTGGTGCATCCGCGTGGCGCGCGGCACATGATCGATCCCGCGAAACTGTGGGCCGGCGCCAGCGCGGTCTACGGCGAGAGCGTGATGGAATCGACCTACGGCCGCCTGCGTCCGGTGCCCGCCGAGCGCGTGGTCGAGGCGCCGGACGGCCACATGGTCGACCTTGCCGGGCGCGCCCTGCACTGCCTCGACACGCCCGGCCACGCGAAGCACCACCTCACGGTGCATGACGTGCGCAGCAACGCCTGCTTCACCGGCGACGTGTTCGGCCTCTCCTATCGCGACTTCGATACCGCGAACGGCCCGTTCATCCTGCCCACCACCTCGCCGGTGCAGTTCGACCCCGATGCGCTGCACGCCTCGCTCCGTCGCCTGGTCGCGCTGGAACCCGCGGCGATGCATCTCACCCATTACGGCCGCGTCGAGAACGTGGCGAAACTCGCCGACGACTTGCACGCGCAAATCGATGCGATGGTGGCGATCGCTCGCGCCGCGCACGGCAAACCCGATCGCCATGCCGTATTGATGGACGGGCTCACCGATCTCTACGCCACGCGCGCCGCGGCACACGGCTGGACTCGGGGGCGCGCGGCGCTGGTCGCCCTGCTGGGGATGGATACCGAGTTGAACGCGCAGGGGCTCGGGGTGTGGCTGGATCAGCCGTGAGCGTCGTCCGCTGTGCATGACGTGGTCGACGCAGGCGAGGCGGCTTCGCTTGCGTGACAATGCCGGAAACCGGGAGCCCCGCTGCACCTCTCCCGCAAGCCATGCAGGCGAACACGCGCCCGGCTCACTCCAGCGACTTGCGATAGACGTGCTGCGTCTTGACCCGCGCATACCCCAGGCTCGCGTAGAACGGATGCGACCCCTCGCGCGCCACGTTCGAACGCACGACCATCGTGTCGAAGCCCTGGTCGCTGGCCCACCGCTCCGCATCCGCCACCAGCGCGCGCCCGAGGCCCGTGCCGCGCGCGGCGGCGTCCACGACGAGTCCCACGATCTCGATGCGCTCGCCGGATTCCAGCGTGAGCCGGCGCTCGACCGCGATCCAGCCGAGCAGGCCGTCATGCTCGCCTCGCGCCACCACGATGCGATGTCGCGGCAGGGACAGCAGCGCTTGCAGGCGCGCCTGCATCGCGTCGGCGGCCACCGGATAGCCGAGCTCGCCGGCCAGCCGCGCGATCTCGGCGGCATCCTCGATGCATGCCGGGCGCAGTGCAGCCATCTCAGGCCAGCCGCGTGCCGTTCGGCACCGGGCGCTCGATCGCGGTGAGCACCACGCCTTCGGGGGTGGGGAAGCCGGTGAGCAGGAACTGCGAGCGGAACGGGCCGATCTGCTTCTCGGGGAAGTTGATCACGCCCACGATCTGCCGGCCGAGCAGTTCTTCGGCGGAATACAGTGCGGCGATCTGCGCGCTGGTCTTCTTCTCGCCATACGGGCCGAAATCCACCCACACCTTCCAGGCCGGCTTGCGCGCCTCGGGGAAGGCTTCCACCCGGGTGACCGTACCGGCCACGACCAGCACCTTCTCGAAATCGGCCCAGCCGATCTCGCTCGCCCGGGTTGTTTCCGTCGTCTCGCTCATCCTTCCAGCCTCGTCTTGAATCCGTCGCGTGCCTGTTGCCACCAGTAGTTGAGCTGGGCGGCAAGCAGGCCGAACGGCTTGTGCACGCTTGCCAGGCCATAGTCGGCGAATTGTTTCCAGTCCTCGTCGCCGTCGGCGATCGCCGCGGCGAGCAGCTCGCCCGCGGCGCAGGTGGGCGCCAGGCCATGGCCGCCGAAGGCTTGCGCCCACCACAGGCCGGCGTCCTCACCTTCGCCGCGGCCGAGTTGCGGCATCTGGTGGCGCGCATAGCTCATCAGGCCCGACCAGGCGTAGTCGATCTTCGCATCCTTGAGTTGCGGGAACACCCGCAACAAGTCATGCCTGAGCAGGCGTTGTACCGCCTGCGGCTGGCGATTCCGGATCGAGATGCGGCCGCCCCAGAGCAGGCGCGTGTCCGGCAGCGGGCGGTAGTAGTCGAACGCGAAACGCGTGTCGTAGACCGCGGCGCGGGTCTGCAGGCATTCGGCGAGACGATCGCCCAGCGGCTCGGTGGCCATCACGTAGGTGGCGATCGGCAGCACCGCGCGATCGATCGGTTTGCGCAGGCCGGCGAGGTAGCCGCCGCAGGCCAGCACCACCTGCTCGGCCAGCAGTTCGCCGTGCGGCGTGCTCAGCAGCCAGCGCGAGCCTTCGCGCTGCAGGCGCCACACCTCGCTCTCCTCGTGGATGCGCACGCCCTGCCCGCTGGCCGCGGCCGCAAGGCCGATCGCGTAGTTCAACGGGTGCAGATGCAGCGCATTGC
Source organism: Rhodanobacter humi (assembly GCF_041107455.1). Lineage (NCBI taxonomy): Bacteria > Pseudomonadati > Pseudomonadota > Gammaproteobacteria > Lysobacterales > Rhodanobacteraceae > Rhodanobacter > Rhodanobacter sp. FW106-PBR-R2A-3-15. Next base: position 3,878,838 of record NZ_JBGBPY010000001.1, on the reverse strand, counting down.
GCTCGTACAAACCGTCGTAATAGCGGTCGCTGCGCACGCGCTCGCGCATTTCCTCCCACGGCAGCCAGTCCCAGTGCACGTCGTAATGTTCGGCCAGCAAGGCCTGGCGCCGGCGCAGCACCTCGGGGTCGCGAAACCAGTTCGCCCAGATCACGCCTTCGTCCACCGCGTCGCAGGCGATGGCGTACTTCGCCACGCGTTCGCGGATGCGCTGCACCGCCGCCGTGGTGAGCCCGAACAGCGCGCGGGCACGCACCTCGCCGAGCTGAGCCAGCAAGGCCTGTTCGCCCAGCGAATAGCCGGCGAACACGAAGCCGCCATTGCGGCCCGAGGCGCCGAAGCCGATCTGCTCGCGCTCCAGCAGCACCACGTCGCGCACGCCGCGTTCGGCGAGACCCAGTGCCGTGTTCAATCCCGCGTAGCCGCCACCGACGATGGCGATGCGCGTTTCCTGTCGTCCCTGCAGTGGCGCATGCGCCTCGTACGGCGTGGCGGTGGCGCGGTAGTACGACGGAACCGGTGCTTGCTTCATGCCCTGACGCCCCTGTGCGACAGCGAAGCGCCCGAGCGTACATCACTGCACCAGTGTCACCGCAAGTGTGCGTTCGTCGCTGCGGCCGTGGTCGTCCACGACGCGCACGCGATAGCTGCCGGCGTTGCGCGGCTGCCAGAACAAGCTGTTGCCGGGCGTGCCCTGCCCCACGTAGGCGTCGTCGACGAACCAGTACAGCGCATGCGCGTCGGCATCGGCGGTGGCACTGAAGGCGATCGGCGTGGGCTGATCCTGATGCAAGCGCATCGCATAGGTGCTGGCGCGCAGCGGCGAGGTGATCTGCGGCGGATCGCCATCGGGGCGACCGGCGTCGCGGCAAGCCGGATTCTGTGGTGGCTTGCGGCGCGGGATGCCGGCCTGCGCGAACACATGCGCGAGGTCGGAGGGCCAGAACTCGAACACCTCCACGTGCGTGTGCCTGCCCGCATACGGCGGACAAGCCGGCAGGCCGCTGGCGTCATCCATCACCAGCGGTCGGTAGACGTTCCCCACGCGGATCGGCGACTTGCCGGGGATGAACCAGGTCCGGCCGCGCTGCGGGCACCATTGGCTGGGCAGATCGCCGCTGGCGAGGCAGATCTCGACGCGCTTCAGGTTCGCCGGCATGTGGCGGATCGGCTCATGCATATGCGGACGCTCGGCGCGCAGCGCGTCGACGATCTGGAAGAACAGCGGCGCGGCCGCCTCCACGCCCACGAAGGCGGGGTTTGCCGTACCGTCGAAATTGCCCACCCACACCACCAGCACGTAGGGACCGAAGCTGCCGGCAGTCCAGGCATCGTGGAAGGCCCACGAGGTTCCGGTCTTCCAAGCCACCGGCAGCTGGGTACGCTCGCTGCCGAAGGCGGCGTCGGGGCGCGGATTCTGCCGCAGCATGTCCATCACCATGAAGCTGGCCGCGTCGCTCAGCAGACGCGTACCGGCGACTTGCGGATCGTCCGCGCGCAGGCGCAAGGGCTGCAGCATGCCGCGGTTCGCCAGCATCGCGTAGAGATCGCCCAGCTCCTGCATGGTGACTTCGCCGCCGCCCAGCACAAGAGCCAGGCCGTAATGCTGCTCGCTGGCCATGCGGCTCACGCCCGCCTCGCGCAGGAAGTCGTACAAGCTGGGCTGATGCAGTTGCGAGGCCACCCACACGGCGGGGATGTTGCGGCTGCGGATCAAGGCCTGGGTGGCGGTGATCGGCCCGAGGAAATGCCCGTCGAAATTCTCCGGCGTATACGGACCGAAGGAACTGGGCACGTCGCGCAGCACGGTCTGCGGATGCAGCACGCCCTGGTCGAAACCCAGTGCATAGATGAAGGGCTTGAGTGTGGAGCCGGGCGAGCGCTTCGCGTCGGTGCCGTTGACCTGGCCCTCGATGCCGGCGTCGAAGTAACTGGCCGAACCCACCATCGCCTTGATGCCCATGTCACGGGTGTCGATCAGCAGCGCCGCCGCGTTCTTGATGCCGCGCGGCGCGTTGCGTTGCACGTAGTTCGCCACCTGCCGCTCCAGCGCATGCTGCAGGCCGAGGTCGATCGTGGTGGTCACGATGGGCGACAGCACATCGCCGCTCGTGCGCTGCGCGGCCAGCAGCTGATCCACCGCATGCGGTGCCTCGAACGGCAGCCTGGCCAGCGGGCGCAGCGTCAACGGCAGCGCGAACAGCGGCTTCAGTGAGGCATCGCGTGGATGCTTGCGCAGCCACTGCGCGTACAGGCGATTGCGCGCCTGCGCCAGGGCAGGATTGATGAGCACGCCGTTCGATTGCAACGGCCGCGAAGGCTCCTGCGGAATCACCGCCAACGTGAGCGCCTCCGGCAAGGTGAGCGCGCCGGCCGGCTTGCCGAAATACGCGAGGCTGGCCGCGCCCACGCCCTGCACGTTGCCGCCATAAGGCGCGTCGTTGAGATAGGCCTCCAGGAGGTCGCGCTTCGAGTAGAACAACTCCAGCTGCAACGCTCGCGCTATCTGGCGCAGCTTGCCCAGCGGCGTGCGCGTATCCAGCTGCCACAGCAGGCGCGCCAGCTGCATGGTGATCGTGGAACCGCCTTGCGGATGGCGATGCCGCACATAGGTAACCCAGGCACCGCGCGCGAGGCCCCAGGGATTGAAGCCGGGGTGCCAGCGGAACCAGCGGTCCTCGTGCAGCAGCACGCCCTCGACGAACTGGGGCGAGATGGATTTCAGAGGCACCCATAGCCGATATTGCTGGTCGCTGGCCAGGGTCAGCCGCAGCAGATGGCCGCTGTCGTCATAGAACGCGGTGGAGCTGGGCAGGCGTTCGCGCAGGGGTTGATGCGGCCACAGGCGGCAGCCCGCCAGCACGGCGGCGAGCAGCGCGAAGGCGACCAGCCAGTTCTGCCAGCGGACGAGGCGCTCCTTCAGAAAGCTCGCGACGGACACACGCCCCTCATCCCGGCACACACAACCCGTAGGTCGGGCTTCAGCCCGACATGCAGGAGACACTTGTCGGGATGAATCCCGACCCACGTTGTCGCTTGCGGTTCTCGGCAGTTGGGCGATACGGTTTTGGTCATGGCTTCTGCACCACGGTGAGCACGGCGCCACCAGGAGCCTGCGCCTGGACTGCGCGGTCGTACATGGACTCCGCATAGGCCGGCGACACCTGGAACTTGCCGGCGTTGGTGGCCTTGATGCGGTAGACGAACTCGCGCACGTCCGGCGTGGCGGTGCCGTAGATCACCACGCGATCCTCGCGGATGTCCGCGTAGTCGGGCTTCCAGGTGGAGCTGGCCAAGCCGATCGGCGAGCGCCACGAGGAGGCTGCCGCTTGGCTGCCATCGGAGTCGCCGTTGTCCTCGCCCGCCGGCGCGGCGGCCGGCGGCGTCTGCAGCACCGGATCGAAACCACCCGGCAGGAGATCCACGATGGCCACGTTGCCCACGCCCGCGTCGCCGGTGGCGCGAATCTTCAGGTGCACGTCGATCTCCTCGCCCACCGTGACCTGGTTCAGCGGCTTGCCGTTCGTGTCGGTGTAGTCGCGCACGATCTCGATGCCGTGCTTGATCGCCTCCTTCGACGTGCTGCGGTCGTAACCACCCTGGGTGGCGATGCGCCAAGCCGGCAAATCGCCGTGATTGGTGAAGCGCAGCGCCTGCGCCGCACTGCTCCACGTGCCGCCCTGCAGCATGCCGCCCTGCGGCTGGGCGATGGACTTCGCGGCGCCGTTGGCGAGCACCTCGTCGATGCCGAGCTTGTCGAGGTTGGCAGCGGTTTCCTTCGCATAGCTATCCAGCGCCAGCACCGTCATCGCCGAGGACAAGGTGTTGTAGTCGCCGTGCGCCAGCGGCCAGGCGAGGTTCTCGAACACGCGCGGCGGCAGCGCCTTCGCCTCCAGCGGGAAGTGTTCGGCGACGAGGTACAACACGCTGGCGTCGCGGGTCAGCGGGTCGTAGTAGTAGCCGTAGCTGAAGTCCTCGGTGGCCTTGGCGCGCGTCAACGCCTTCAACGGACCGGCCATCAGCCGATTTGCCTCGGCATCCTGCTTCAGCAGCTTGTACGAAGCGGCCAGCCAGGCGGCGGCAAGATCGTTCTTCCATTCCTTCGGATACAGCTCATCGAGGCGCTTCTGCACCGCGGCAAGATCGTTGGTGGTGACGTTGCCCTGCCGGGTCAGCAGGTACACCGCGTAGGCGCGCTGGCGCAGTTCGTCCAGCGTGTCCATGCCGTCGTTCGCCGCCAACTGCTTCAGGTACTGGTTGCCGGCATCGAGCATGTCCCGCGGCACGGCCACGCCACGCTCATGCGCCTCGATCAGGAAGTTCATCGCGTAGTCGGAGACGAAGGGTTCCGCATCCGGCGTGGCCGACCACAGGCCGAAGCCGCCCGCGCCGTTCTGCCGCGCGTGCAGCACGTCGAGGAACTTCGCCAGCGCCTGGTCGTTGCTGATGGTCTTGTCACCGAAGGCCGGTTGCAGCGCGTGCGCGAACACCGGCACCACCGGCCACTTCGACACCACCAATCGTGGCATCGCCGAGCTGACGATCTGCTCGCTGCAGTAGTGCTGGTAGTTCACCAGATAGCTGGTGATGCCTTGCGCCAGCACCACCGGCAACGGGGAGATCGCGGCATCGCGCGAGGCATAGGCGCCGTACAGCGGGCGCAGCGGTTTCAGCTCGGCCTGGCTGTTCGATTCCACCCGGCCCACGTCGACCTGGGTGCGATAGGCCGCGGCCGGGCGCACCGACACGTCGATGCCTTGTTTCGCCGACTTGCCGCCGTAGCTGGCGGCAAAGGCCAGATGGCCGGAGCCCAGCTGGTCCGTCGCCTTGACGCGGAAGCGCACGACGCCTTCGCGCATCGAGGCGAGGCTCAGGTCCTGCGTGGACGGGCCCAGCACCGTGAGCTGCGGCCCGGTCTTCAGCGTCACCGCCACCGGCACGGACTTGTTGCCGATGTCGGTGAGGTTGTTCGCCACGCCCACGCTGACCTCGGCCTCGTCGCCGGGCGCCAGCGTGGTGGGCACGTTGGGCGAGAGCACGAAGTCGCCGCGCACCGTGGTGGCGCCTTCGAACGTGCCGATGCGCTGTGGCGACACCGCCACCACCATCACGCGCAGCCGGCCGTTGAAATAATCCGGCACGGTGTAGCTCAGCTCCTTCTCGCCATCCACATCGACGATGCCCGACCAGTACGCCACTGGTTTGTCGCGCTTGCGCTTGAACGGGTTGAGCTGCCGGCTGATCGCGGCATCGGCGTCGCCGCCCGGCGCGGCCGCCAGCGACATCAGCTTCTCGAAGTCGGGCAGGATCAGGTCGAGGATCTGCGCGGTACGCACTTCCAGCATCTTCTTCTTGAAGAAGAACTGCAGCGGATCGCCCAGCTGGTAGCGCGCCACCTGCAGGATGCCTTCGTCCACCGCGAACACCACGGCCTTGGTGGGTTGCGCGGCGTGCAGTTTGAAGGTGACCGTGTCGCCCGGCTTCACCAGCGCGGGCGTATCCACCGTGAGCGCGTCGCGGCGCGCATCGAGGTTCACCGAGAACGGCACCACGCCGTAGCTGAGCGGGCTCATGAAGATCTCGTCCGAGGACGGATCGCGCACGAACTGCACGTTGACGTAGCCGTTGCCCTCGAAGCCCTTGGGCAGCGTGATGCTCTGCACCGAACTGGTGGTGTCGGCGTGGAACCAGGCGTGCGCGTAGACCTTGTCGCGCTCGATGGTTATCAGCCCGCTGCCGGTGTAAGGCGCGCGGATCGCGACGTGGATGGTGTCGCCGGGCTGGTAGTCGTGCTTGTCCAGGGTGAGCTGCAGCTCGGCGTTGCGCTCCAGCGAGCGCGACAGGTTCGCGTTGCCGGCCACCGAGTAACTCACCCGGTTGACCTCCATGCGGTCACTGCCGCGCAGGATCACCAGCGCGTAATCACCGGGTTTGTCGGTGGCGAGCGTGTAATCCAGGCCCCCGGCGGGGATCGCCAGCGCCTTCTCGTCGACTGGGATCTCCTTGAGCTTGGATTCGTACTTGTAGACGCCCGAGCCCTGCTTGGTGAGCACCGAGACGTAGCGGCGCTCGACCAGCTGCGCCTTGAGGCCATCCAGCGCGATGGATTTCGCGTCCGGAGCTATCGCCACCAGATGCACCTTGCGCACCGCGTTCCGGCTCACGTAGCCGAGGTCGTCGTCGGACTTGTAGCCCACCAGCCAGTCGTTGGACGACACCAGGGTCTGCGTGGCGGCGGCCACGCTGCGGCCGCCATCGGCCTCGTGCACCTTGGCGAGGAAGTAAAGCTGGTAGGTGGCGTCGGCGTACTTCTTGAGGTCGAGGTCGAACTCGGCGTGGCCCTGGTCGTCGGTCTTGCCGTCGGCAAGGTTCTCCTCGTAGCCGTCCTTCGCGCGGCGGATGTCGTAGAAGTGGTAATCCGGCCAGCTGTGGAAAGCCGGCCACGCCGGACGCAGGGTGAGCGAGGCTTCCACTGCGCGATTGGCTGCCGGCGTGCCGAACAGGTTCTGCGCATCGACCAGGCCCTTGAGTTGGTTGGGCTTCACCCAGCCCTCGGCGACCTGTTGCGAGAGCTTGGCGCTCACCTTCAGGCGGTCGGGCAGGAACTCCTTCACCTGCACCGTGGTGCTGCCGATCTGGGTGTCAGCCTTGCCGCCGCGCATGATGTAGAGGTTCACCGCCCAGGTGCCGGTGGGCGCGGTTTCGGCCGGCATGTAGCTCAGTTCGCCGAAGCCCGAGGCATCCATCGACAACGGCACCTGCTTCACCGTGGTGCCGCGCGGGTCGACGATGTCGGCTTCGAGCGGAATGCCGGCCACGTTGCGCGCCCAGTCCGCGGCGCGCACGATCAGGCCGATGTGGAAGGTGTCGCCGGGGCGGTAGATGCCGCGGTCGGAGAACAGGTAGCCGCTGAGCTGGCCCGCATTCGCCGCGTTCGCCTCACCGCCGATGTCGAAGCGCGAGAAGTCGAGCTGGCGATCGTAGCTGCCGATGGGCAGGAAGGAGAGGTCCTCGCCCTTCGACACCACGTACATCGCGGGCTTCTTCTCGCGCTCCAGGCCCTTGAGGCTGGGGAAATGCACCACGCCATCGGCGCCGGTGGCCTGCGTGTAGAGCGTCTGCCCATTCACCGCAAGCACCGACACGCTGGCGCCCGCCACCGGTTGGCCGGTATGGATGGATTGCACGAACACGTCCTGGCTGCCGTCCAGCGCGCGCTTCACCAGCATGCCGAGGTCGGTGACCACGATCAGGCGGTTGTCGCCGGGGGCGTCGCTGCCATCGCCCTCGCCGTTGCCGCTGTTGTCGTTGCCGCTGTTGTCGTTGCCGCTGTTGTCGTTGCCGCTGTCGTTGCTGCCGTCGACTGCGTCGCTGCTGGCCGGCGTCGCCGAACTCGCCGCGGCAGGCGTGCCTGCCGACTGCCCCGGCGCGGGAGCCAGCCCCTGCCGCGCCAGTGCGCGGGCCTTCGCGGCGGCCGCGGCCTTCCTCGCGGCCGCCGCCGGGTCATAGCCCGACAGGTGCAGCCAGAACACGCCGCGCTTGCCGGGTTTCAGGTACTGGCCGAGATCCACGCCCTCGTAATGCGCCTGGCCCGGCGCACTCTTTGGAAAGCCGCGCTTGATCTCGTAGCGCTCGACGATATGGCTCTCGTCGAAGTCGTACGGCAATTGCGGATGGCTGTAGTCGCCCTGGTTGAGGCTGACCAGGTGCTGCAACTGATCCGGCAGCACGCGGCCGATCTCCACCTGCATGCCCGGCATGTTGCGCGACACCACCGAGATGCGCTTGCTGCCGTCCAGCGAGAGCAGCGAACCACTGCCCACGTAGCGCAACAGCTTCGGGTAGTCGGGCACGGTGAACACCTGCGCCACTGGCTTGCCCAGCACATAGCCGCCGAAGGACTTGATGCCCTTGCCGATGCGCACGTAGACGCGCTGCCCCGGCACGGCGTGGTACTTGAAGCTCTGCAGCGCCTGATAGTCGTTCTCGGTGGGCACCAGGACGAGCTGGAGCGGCTGCGCCTTGCGCAGCACATCTTCGCCCACCTCGGACACGCCCCAGTCGTAGGGCGTGCCATCGTCGGCAGGCTGCTCCCCCGGCTTCTGCGCAGGCAGCACCCACGCGCGGATCGCATCGGCCACGTCGCTGCCGCGCACCGCGCCACCGAAGTTCGCCACCAGCACCTGCTCGGGTTCGTACTTGTCGTTGTCGACCAGCGTGGGCGAAAGATCATCCACGGTGAGGCTGTACAGGCCGGGGATGCGCACGCTGGCCTTCAGCGCATCCTTGCTGCCCTCGCCGCCGCGCGAACTGCGCACGCCGCTGTCGACGTCCACCGCCACCGCGCCATCGTCGTGCGGCAGCGCCAGCGGCTGCGAGTGTATCCACGCGTGCAGCCGGGTTGCGTCGTAGGTCACGCTGAATTTCAACGCAGGCCCGCGCTTGTCGTCCTTGTCGACCAGCGCGAGCGCCACGCGCCGCTCGAATTGCGCTGCGTCGACCGGATAGTCGAAGTCCACCGGCACGATCACCTGCTTGGCGGTGGCGTCCTGCGGGTCCTGGTAGAACTCGCCCTTGCCGAGAGTGGCGGTGAACGGCGCGGTGTCGAACTCGAATGCGTCGTCGGCCATCAGCACCTGCGGTGCGAAGGCCTTGCGCACATCAAAGCGCACCTTGTAGTGCTGGCCCACCGGCCAGTCTGCGGCGGGCGTGAAGCGCAAGGTGTGGTCATCCACCCAGGTCCACTGGCCCTTGGTAGCCGGGCGCATGTCGATGCCGGTTGTTACCGGCTTGCCCACCAACTCGATAGGTGCGGCCGAGCCGGAGAACTGCAGCTCCAGCGGGTGCACCACGATGGGCGGCTTGCTGTAGTCGGTGACGGCGGGCGCCACCACCTTCCAGCTGATGCGCTGCGGTTCGGGCGGGCGCGGGCGGTTCTTGTACCACTGCCAGCCGAACCAGCCGCTGGCCGCCAGCAGCACGGCGGCGAGCAGGATGCCGACCGAACGCAGCGGGCGTCGTTGCACGGCATGCATCCAGCCCGGCGCCGACCAGCTCACGTCGCCAAGCAGCGGCCGCAACAGCAGACCAAGCACGTGCCCGATGGCGCGCAGCAGGCGCACCGGCAACAGGAACAGGAACCGCAGCAAATCCATGGTGCTTCCCTCGCTTCATCCATTGCGCGGCATCGGCGCCATGCCGAAACCGGGAGCATGCAGGTGCAACAAGGCCCCGCACGACTGGCGAGGCCTGATTCTTCGAGTTTCCCCTTGCGTATCCTGCGCCGCGAACATGGCGGGATACGGTCGCGATTCTGGCACGGCGATGCCGCGCCAGTCAGCGGCGCGACATCACAGCGTGGCGGCGATCTCGCGCACCACCGGCGCCAGCGTCGGGTCCTGCAGCGCCATGTGCATGGTGGCGCGCACCAGGCCGGCCTTGTTGCCGCAGTCGAAGCGGGTGCCTTCGAAGCGGTACGCCAGCACCTTGCCCTGCTCTTTCAGCAACGCCTCGATCGCGTCGGTGAGCTGGATCTCGCCGCCGGCGCCCGGCGTGGTGCGCTCCAGCAGTTCGAAGATGCGGCCGGGCAGCACGTAGCGCCCCACCACCGCGAGGTTCGACGGTGCGTCGGCCGGTTTGGGCTTTTCCACCATGTGGCGGATGCGCGCGCTGCGCCCGTCCACCGGCACGGCGTCGACGATGCCGTACTTGTCGGTCTGTTCGTGCGGCACTTCCTCCACCGCGATCACGCCGGCGCCTTCCTGGTCGCCCACCTCGGCCATCTGCCGCAACGCACCCTTGCCGGCGCCATTCCAGATCAGGTCGTCGGGCAGCATCACGCCAAACGGCTCGTCGCCCACCACCGGCTTCGCGCACAGCACCGCGTGGCCCAGGCCCAGCGCCTCGGGCTGGGTGACGAAGATCGCGCGCACGTGCTTCGGCAGCGTGCCCTGCACCAGCGCGAGCAACGCGCCCTTGCCCTTCTCCTGCAGCTTCGCTTCCAGCTCGTAGGCCTTGTCGAAGTAGTCGGCGATGGCGTGCTTGTAGCGGTTGGTGACGAAGATCAGCGTGTCGGCGCCGGCGTCGACGGCTTCATCCACCGCGTACTGGATCAGCGGCTTGTCCAGCACCGGCAGCATTTCCTTGGCCACCACCTTGGTGGCGGGCAGAAAACGCGTGCCCAGACCGGCCACGGGGAACACCACCTTGCGCAACGGCTTGCTCACTCACTTCTCCCCTGTTTCCTGGCGACGGATCGAGACCACGTTGTCCGGCTGCGCCGTTTCGCTCCAGCGGAACGAGGGCAGCAGGCTGGACACGCAGCGCCGCAGCTCCTCGTCGTTGTCCACGGCGACCATCTCGGCCGCCTTGTGCATCATCGCCTGCAGCAGCTCCCACGACACCTGGCGATGCTGGGCCAGGAAGATCTTCGCATGCGTGGTGGCGCTGTACTGCTCCAGCGGATGGAACAGTTCCTCGAACAGCTTCTCGCCGGCGCGCAGGCCGGTGTAGACGATAGCGATCTCGCTGCCGGGCTTCTTGCCGGCGAGCCGGATCATCTGCTCGGCGAGGTCGCGGATCTTCATCGGCTCGCCCATGTCCAGCGCGAAGATCTCGCCGCCCTTGCCGAGGCTGGCCGCCTGCAGGATCAGCTGGCAGGCCTCGGGGATGGTCATGAAGTAGCGCGAGATCTCGGGGTGGGTCACGGTGACCGGCCCGCCTGCGCGGATCTGCTGGCGGAACAGCGGCACCACCGAACCGGCCGAGTCGAGCACGTTGCCGAAACGCACCGTCATGTAGCGGGTGTCGGCGTGCGCGTCGAGGTTCTGGCACCAGATCTCGGCGATGCGCTTGCAGGCGCCCATCACGCTGGTGGGATTGACCGCCTTGTCGGTGGAGATCAGCACGAAGCACTCGACCCCCGCGTCGCGCGCGAGGTCGGCCATGGTGCGCGTGCCCAGCACGTTGTTGAGGAAGGCCGCGCGCAGCTGGCCTTGCAGCATCGGCACGTGCTTGTAGGCCGCGGCATGGAACACCACTTGGGGCTGCGATTCGGCCAGCACCTTGCGCATCAGCACGCTGTCGCCGCAGCTGGCCAGCACGCCTTCGAGCAGCAATTCCGGGTAATTCGCCCGCAGCTCGCGGGTGATCTGGTAGAGGTTGTATTCGCTGTGGTCGACCACCACCAGCGACTGCGCGCCCAGCCGCGCCACCTGGCGGCACAGCTCCGAACCGATCGAGCCGCCGCCACCGGTGATCAGCACGCGGCGGCCGCCGATCGTCTCGCGGATCGCCGTCCAGTCCAGCTCCACCGCATCGCGGCCGAGCAGGTCCTCGATCGCCACTTCCTTGATCTCGTTGAACTGGGCGCGGCCGGCGACCACGTCGTCCAGCCGAGGGATCGTGCGGTACGGCAGGTCGCTGGCGTCGCACAACGCCACCACCCGGCGCATCTCGCTGACCGAAGCGTTCGGCAAGGCGATCAGCAGCATTTCCACCGCCGCTTCGCGGGCGATCTCCGGCAATTGCTCGAACTGGCCCAGTACCGGATGCCCATTGATGCTCGCCCCGCGCAACGCGGGGCGGTCGTCGAGGAAACCCACCACCGCGTAGCCGCCATCGCGATGGAGGTCGCGCGACAGCACCTCGCCGGCGCGATCCGCTCCCAGGATGAGCACCCGCCGCATCGAGCGTTCCCCGGTCACGCCGAGGCGACTGTCCTTCCAGTAACGGTAGGCCAGCCGCGGCACGCCCAGCACCACCGCCAGCACCACCGGGTACAGCAACAGCATCGAACGCGGCACGCCCTGCAGCCGGTTGAACATCGACAGCAGCAACCAGACCGCCGTCGACCCGAGCACGGCGGCACGCAGGATGTTCCACAGGTCCGGCAGGCTGGCGAAACGCCAGACGCCCTTGTACAGGCCGGTCCAGCGGAAGATCAGCCCCTGCGCCAGCAGCACCACCGGGAACTCGAACCAGCGGAAGTGCACGACATCTTCCGGCCGTACCGCATAGCGCAGCAGCTTGGCGACCCACCAGGCCAGCGCAGCCATGGCCAGGTCATGCAGCATGACCGCCACGCGGGGATGGATGATGCCGACTAGCCTACGCAGCGACATGGCGGTCCTTGGGCGGGTGGCGACGCAGACAACGGCGCTTGAGCAGCAGCCACAGCACCGCCGCGGCCAGATAGGTGCCCATGGTAGTCGGCAAGGCCCATCGTGGATGACTGAAGGCCAACCAGGCCAGCGGCGCGGCAAGCAGCACGTTCCATGTCATGTAGATCGCGCCTCCCCCGGCATGCGTAAGACCGCACCTGACCAGCCACTGGTACAGATGCTCGCGATGCGCAGTGTACCAGCGCCGTCCGCGACAGAACCGTGACAGCAAGGTCAGGCTGGCATCGGCGACGAAGGCCGAGGACAGGATCAGCGCCGGCCACAGCAGCCGTGTCTCGACCCGCCACAGCATCGCCGTGAACGCGAAGATCAGCAGGCCCACGCTGCCACTGCCCACGTCGCCCATGAAGATGCGCGCCGGCGAGCGGTTCAGGCACCAGAAGCCGAGGCTGGCCGTGGCCAGGCAGGCCGCGGCCAGCGCCAGCGCCCCCTGTCCGGCGCCCCAGGCCAGCAGCGCCAGCCCGGCGCCCACGAACATCGCCTGCTGGGCCAGCAGGCCGTCGATGCCATCCATGAAATTGTGCAGGTTGATGCTCCAGGCGCCGGCCAGCAGCAGCACGGGCAACCACCACCACGACAGGCCATCCGCAGCCAAGGCGGCGGCGAACAGCAGCGCCGCCAGCAACTGCGCCCCGAAGCGCGGCAGGATCGGCAGCGAGCGGTGGTCGTCCCACCAGCCGGCCAGCGCCACCAGCAGCAGCGCCGCCAGCAGGCCGGCCACCAGCAGCGGCGACCACGATGCCGCTGTGCCGAGCAGCACCCCGGGCAGGCAGGCCAGCGCCGCGAGGACGATGCCGATGCCGCCGCCACGCGGCGTGGGGATGCTGTGCGAACGCCGCTGGCCGGGACGGTCGAGCATGCCGCGACGGTGCGCATAGGCGATCGCCGCGCGCGCCGACAGCCAAGCGATGAGGAAGGACAGCAGCAACCATCCGATGGTCATGGCAGAACGTGTCACTCGTTGGCGACGCCGTGGATGGGCCGGATCGTGCTCCAGCTCTTGCAGCTGGGACACTGCCAGTGGTGCGCCTTGGCGCCGAAGCCGCAGCGGCTGCAGCGGTACATCGCCTGCCCCTCCAGCAGCTTGCGGGTGAGGTCGCGCAGGATCAGGAAGTTCTCGCGCGCCTCGCCCTCGACCCGGTCCATGGTGGCGTCGATCAGCGCCATCAGGCCACGCACCGAAGGGCGCTGGCGCAGCTGGGCGGTGAGGAAATCCACACCCGCCCGCTGGCCGTCGCGCTGCTGGTACAGGCGGGTCAACGCCAGCACCGGCGAGATGCCGTGGTAACGCCCCAGCATGTCGCGCAGGAAACGCTCAGCGCGATCCATCTGCTGCGAGCAGGCATAGCTGTTCAGCAGCGGCGGCAGGATCTCGGGCACGAAGGCGATGTCCGCGCCGACCGCCGCCTCGTAGGCCTGCACGGCCTCGGCATGCTGCGCTTCCTCGGCATGCAACCGCCCGGTCAGCATCCAGGCCCGCACGCAATCGGGCTGGCAGCGGAAGGCCTGTTCCAGATAGTCGCGCGCCTCGACCCGCGCGCCGTGCTGGCGCGAACGCTCGGCCAGCTCGCAGTAGAACTGCGCGATCATCGGTGCCTCGTCCTCGCCGGTCATCACCTCCAGCCGGCGCGCGTGCTCGATCGCCTTGTTCCAGTCGCGCTCGTGCTGGTAGATCGCGATCAGGTGGCGCAGCGCCGAAGGTGCATGGGCGTTCATCGCCACCAGGTCAGCGAACAGCGCCTCGGCGCGGTCGAGCAGGCCCGCACGCATGTAGTCCTCGCCCAGTTCCAGCAGGGCCACCGTCTTCATCGGCTCGGACAAGTTCGGCCGCGACACCAGGTGCTGGTGCAGGCGGATCGCCCGGTCCACCTCGCCACGGCGGCGGAACAGGTTGCCCAGCGCGAGATGCGTCTCGACCGTGTCGCGGTTGTACTCGGCCAGCTTGAGGAAGACCTCGATCGCCTTGTCCTGCTCCTCGTTGAGCAGGTAGTTCAGGCCACGGAAATAGTCCGAGGAGAGCTCGTTGACCGCCGCGCCGGAGCGCCGCGCGCTGGCACGACGGGACGCCCACCAGCCCAGCACGAAGGCGACGGCCGCCAGCGGCAGCAAGGCGTACCAGGGCGTCATGCGCCGACCGTCTTCTTGCCGGCTTCCTTGCGGCGCTGCCGTTGCAGGCGCCGTTGCCGCAGGCTCACGCCCAGCCAGGCAGTGAGCCCGCCCAGCAGCCAGCCCAGCACCAGCGCGGCCAGCAGGGCCGCCCCCTTGGGCAACCGCACGCGGGCAAACGCGAAGTCGTAGCCAACCAGGTCGGCATTGAGCGCACCCACCACCACGCCGGCAGCGACGAAGAACACGAGGATGAGGATCACGATCAAGCGCATCCGGCGACTTTACCCGATCGTCCACGCATGGCGCAGCAGGCGGACCTGGCCATGCGGTTGCGATTCAGCGGTGCCCGTGCGAACCGAGGATGGCTTGTCACGACAAGGACGCCGGTGCCTGATCGGCGCCGGACCCATTCATCGCGAACGAATGCGGACAGCCGAAGGATGCTGGCCGGACTCGCCGGCTCGAAAAACCACCAGGACGGCGATTTTCGAGATTCCAAAAAAACAAAGGCAGGACCGGCTCACGCCGCCTGCCTCGGTACATCTCATTCCGCGTGCGGCCTCAGCCGGCCACGGCTTCTTCCAGCCGCTGGTTGACGCGTTCGCGCAGCTCCTTGCCGGGCTTGAAGTGCGGCACGTGCTTGCCGGGCAGCGCCACCGAGTCGCCGGTCTTGGGATTGCGCCCCATGCGCGGCGGCCGGTAATGCAAGGCGAAACTGCCGAAGCCGCGCACCTCGATGCGCTCGCCCTGGGACAGCGCCTGGCTCATCTGCTCGACCACGCTCTTGACCGCGAGCTCGACATCGGCAAACGCAAGATGGGTCTGACGCCTGGCCAGCGCCTCGATCAATTCGGATTTGGTCATGGTCCCCGTGTCCGCGACGTGTGACTCCGCGCTGCGTGGTGCGGGGCGATTCATGGCCGCCCCGCACCGGTGTCGCAACGCTTACTCGGCCTTGTTCAGCTGCTCCTTGAGCAGCGCGCCGAGCTTGGTGGTGCCGCCGGCGGCCGAGGAGTACTCGGCCAGCGCTTCCTGCACATCTTCCTCGTCCTTGGCGCGGATCGACAGCGACAGCTGACGGCCCTTGCGGTCCATGCCGGTGAACTTGGCCTCGACCTTGTCGCCCACCTTGAGGTGCTGGGTGGCGTCATCGATGCGCTCCTTGGCGATGTCGTTGGCGCGCAGGTAACCCTCCACGCCCTCGCCCAGGTCGATCACCGCACCCTTGGCGTCCACTTCCTTCACCGTGCCGGTGACGATGCTGCCGCGCGTGTGGTTGGCCATGAACTGGCCGAACGGATCCTGCTCCATCTGCTTGATGCCGAGCGAGATGCGCTCGCGCTCCGGATCCACCGCCAGCACCACGGCCTCGATCTCGTCGCCCTTCTTGAAGTTGCGCACGAGGTCTTCGCCGGACATCTGCCAGGAGATGTCGGACAGGTGCACCAGGCCGTCGATACCGCCGTCCAGGCCGATGAACACGCCGAAGTCGGTGATCGACTTGATCTGGCCGGAGACCTTGTCACCCTTCTTGTGCATGGCGGCGAAGGCTTCCCACGGGTTCGAGCGGGTCTGCTTGATGCCCAGCGAGATGCGGCGACGCTCTTCATCCACGTCCAGCACCATCACTTCGGTCTCGTCGCCGACCTGCACCACCTTGGCCGGATTGACGTTCTTGTTGGTCCAGTCCATCTCGGACACGTGCACCAGGCCTTCGACGCCCGGCTCGATCTCGACGAAGCAACCGTAGTCGGTGACGTTGGAGACCTTGCCGAACAGGCGCGAACCCACCGGGTAACGACGCGAGATGTTCACCCACGGATCGTCGCCCAGCTGCTTCAGGCCCAGCGAGACGCGGTTGCGCTCCTTGTCGAACTTCAGCACGCGCACTTCCAGCTCATCGCCGACGTTGACGACTTCGCTCGGATGACGCACGCGCTTCCACGCCATGTCGGTGATGTGCAGCAGGCCGTCGATGCCACCCAGGTCCACGAACGCGCCGTAGTCGGTGAGGTTCTTCACCACGCCCTTGATCACGGCGCCTTCGACCAAGCGCTCCAGCAGCTGCTCGCGCTCGGCGGAGAACTCGGTCTCGACGACGGCGCGGCGGCTGACCACCACGTTGTTGCGCTTGCGGTCCAGCTTGATGATCTTGAACTCGAGTTCCTTGCCCTCGAGGTAGGTCGGCTCGCGCACCGGGCGCACGTCGACCAGCGAGCCCGGCAGGAACGCACGGACGTCCTTGATGTCGACGGTGAAGCCGCCCTTGACCTTGCCGGAGATCATGCCCTTGATGGTCTCCTCCTTGTCGAACGCCTCCTCGAGGTCGTCCCACACCATCGAGCGCTTGGCCTTCTCGCGCGACAGCTTGGTTTCGCCGAAACCGTCTTCCAGGGCTTCGAGAGCCACCTTCACGGGATCGCCGACGCTCACCTCGAGGGTGCCGTCCTCGCCCTTGAACTGCTCGATCGGGACGATGCCTTCGCTCTTCAGGCCCGCGTTGATCACGACGACGTCGTTGCGGATTTCCACCACGATGCCGGTGACGATGGCGCCGGGCTTCAGCTTGGCGATGGCCTGCTGGCTCTGTTCAAACAGTTCGGCAAAACTTTCGGTCATGTTGATTCCAGAATGGGAAAGGACGGCTGCGATGCCCCGTGCGGGACTTGCACCGGCAGCGATCCACCGGTCGGGGTGTCTTCGGAACGGCCTTGCGGCACGCCCGTCGCCACCATGGTTGAATCCACGGCCACCATGGCCGGGGAACGGAAACCGCCGCGCCGCCCGGTCAGGGCTGCACGACGGCGAGAACCTTTGTGACTACCTGGTCAATGTCCATGCCGGTGGTATCCACCAGCACGGCCTCCGGCGCGGGCTTCAGCGGCGCGACCGTCCGCGATGCATCGCGATGGTCACGCGCCTCTATCTCGCGCTGCAGACTCGCTAGTGTAACGTTGAGTCCCTTTTCCTTCAACTGCTTATAGCGCCTTTTCGCCCGCTCGGCGGCGCTGGCGGTGAGGAACACCTTGAACGGTGCATCCGGGAAGATCACCGTACCCATGTCGCGCCCGTCGGCCACCAGGCCGGGCGCCTTGCGGAAGCCCAACTGCAGCTCCACCAGAGCCTGCCGTACCGGGGCGATCGAGGCGATCGCCGAGGCCGCCGCACCGGCGGTCTCGGTGCGCAGCTCGTCGGTGGCGTCGTGGCCGTTGACCAGGATGCGGGTGTCGCTGCCGTCGGTGCTGGGCTGGAAGCGGATCTTCGTGGCCTGCGCGCAGCGGGTCACGGCGTCGGCGTCGGAAAGATCCAGCCCCGCCGCCCCGGCGGCGTAGCCCACCGCCCGGTACAGGGCGCCCGAGTCCAGCAGCCGCCAGCCCAGGTGCTCGGCCACCCGCCGGCTGATCGTGCCCTTGCCCGAGCCCGAGGGGCCGTCGATGGTCAGCACGGGGACGGCGGCGGTTCGGCTCATGACGGATCCTGGTCAGGCGTGGGGCCCGCATGGTATCGCGCCGACCTCCGCGGCATCGCGTACCATGGCGAAATTCCGCGCCACACGCCCCATCGCCACGCCATGAACGATCTCCGCCATGCATTCGATCAGGCCGCCGAGGACGTGAAACGGCTGGATTACCGTCCCGACAACGACACCTTGCTCAAGCTCTACGCGCTCTACAAGCAGGGTTCGGAGGGCGACGCGCAAGGCGAACAGCCCGGCTTTTTCGATTTCGTGGGCACGGCCAAGCATGCGGCCTGGCTGCAGTTGCGCGGCCTGCCGCAGGGCGAGGCGATGCGCCGCTACATCGCCCTCGTGGAGCAGTTGCGGGCCTGAGCCGCGGACGGCGCTTGCGTCCGCGACTCGCAACAGGCACATTCATACGATCGTTTGAACACGGTCGCGCCATGGACTACCCCCACCTGTTCGCCCCGCTGGACCTGGGTCACGCCACTCTGCCCAACCGCATCCTGATGGGCTCGATGCATACCGGGCTGGAGGACAAGGCCGCCGACTACGACAAGCTGGCCGCCTATTTCGCCGAGCGCGCCCGCGGCGGCGTGGGGCTGATGGTGACCGGCGGCATCGCGCCCAGCATCGAGGGCTGGCTGAAGCCGTTCGGCGGTCGCCTCACCCTGCCCTGGCACAAGCCACGCCACCGCAAGCTCACCGGCGCGGTGCATGCCGAAGGCGGGCGCATCTGCATGCAGATACTGCACGCCGGACGCTACGGCTACCAACCGCTGTCGGTGGCGCCGTCGCGGATCAAGTCGCCGATCACCCCGTTCACGCCACGGGCGCTTTCCGCTGGCGGCGTGGAGCGCACCATCCGCGACTTCGTGCACTGCGCGCAGCTGGCCCGGGAAGCGGGCTACGACGGCGTCGAAGTGATGGGCTCGGAGGGCTACCTCATCAACCAGTTCATCGCCGCGCGCACCAACCACCGCGACGATGCCTGGGGCGGCGACGCCGCGCGGCGCATGCGTTTCCCGGTGGAAATCGTGCGCCGCACGCGCGAGGCGGTGGGCCGCGACTTCATCATCATCTACCGGCTGTCGATGCTGGACCTAGTCGAAGGCGGCCAGGACTGGAGCGAGATCGTCACGCTGGCCAAGGCCATCGAAGCCGCCGGCGCCAGCATCATCAACACCGGCATCGGCTGGCACGAGGCACGCGTGCCCACCATCGTCACCAGCGTGCCGCGCGCCGGTTTCGCCTGGGTGACGCGGAAGCTCAAGGGCGAGGTTTCCATCCCGCTGGTCGCCACCAACCGCATCAACATGCCCGAGGTGGCCGAGCGCGTGCTGGCTGATGGCGACGCCGACATGGTGTCGATGGCGCGCCCGCTGCTGGCCGATCCCGCGTGGGCGAACAAGGCCAAGGCCGGCCGCAGCGAACGCATCAACACCTGCATCGCCTGCAACCAGGCCTGTCTCGACCATGTCTTCGTCAACAAGCGCGCGAGCTGCCTGGTCAACCCGCGTGCCTGCCACGAGACCGAGCTGAAGATCGAGCCGGCGCCGCGGCGCAAGCGCATCGCCGTGGTGGGTGCGGGACCGGCCGGCATGGCCTGCGCCGCCACGCTGGGCGAGCGCGGCCACACGGTGACCCTGATCGACCGCGCCAGCGGGATCGGCGGCCAGTTCAACTACGCGAAGCGGATTCCGGGCAAGGAGGAGTTCCACGAAACCCTGCGCTATTACCGCCATCGCCTCGCCGACGCCGGCGTCGAAGTGAAGCTGGGCGTCGAGGCCGAGGCCGCCTCGCTCAAGGCCGCCGGTTATGACGAGGTCGTGATCGCCACCGGCGTGCTGCCGCGTCGCGTGAGTTTTCCTGGCAGCGACGACCCGCGCGTGCTGGGCTATCTCGACGTGCTCGCCCGTGACCGGCCGGTGGGTGCAAGGGTGGCGGTCATCGGCGCCGGCGGCATCGGTTTCGACGTGGCCGAATTCCTGGTCGAGCACCAGCCCTCGCCTACCACCGACGTGGCGCGCTGGGCTAGCGAATGGGGCGTGGATACGCAGCTCGTGCAGCGCAGCGGCCTCCTGTCGCCGCAACCCGAGGTGCCGCTGCGCCAGGTCTGGCTGCTCCAGCGCAGCGAGGGCCGCCCCGGCGCCCGGCTCAACAAGACCACCGGCTGGGTGCACCGCGCCACGCTCAAGGCCAAGCGCGTGACCATGCTGGGCAAGGTCACCTACGAACGCTTCGACGATCGCGGTTTGCACGTCACGGTTGACGGAAAGTCACAGATCCTGCCGGTCGACACCGTAGTGATCTGCGCCGGCCAGGAGCCGGATCGCCGCCTGGCCGGGGAACTGGCCGGCATGGGCATCACGGCACACCTCATCGGCGGCGCGGACATAGCCGCCGAACTCGATGCGAAACGCGCCATCGATCAAGGCACGCGGCTGGCTTGCCAGCTCTGACCTTGGCCTGTCCATGAAAAGTGCGGCCATGGATGGCCGCCCGTTTGATCTTCGCGTTCACGGACGAACGCACGAATAGAGCCAAAGAAAACGCCTCGCGAAACGACGCATCGATAGGGCCCGGGGGGGGAGTGGCCAGTATCGTGTCTAGCGTCGCTGCGAGGCGAGGGTCACCACCATCGGGGGAGGGGGTTGATGATGGGACGAGAGGCATTTTATGAGCGACGCGTTCAAGTATCTAATATATATTTAGATCGTTCCTTATATGCATTTCGACTATGTTTGACTTCCGTCAATTGCGCTACTTCGTCGCGGTCGCCGAGGAGTTGAGCTTCACCCGCGCCGCGATCCGCCTGCACATCTCCCAGCCACCGCTTTCCCAGCAGATCCAGGCGCTGGAACGGGACCTCGGCGTATCGCTGCTTGAGCGCAGCAAGCGCCGGGTCGCCCTGACCGAGCCCGGACGGGTCTTCCTGGAACAGGCGCGGCAGGTCCTGGCGCAGGCCGAACTGGCACGCAGTCGCGCCACGGCGGCGGCAGCCGGCCACAGCGGCCAATTGCGGCTGGCCTACACGTTGTCGGTATCGTTCCACCCCGCCCTGCCGCGCGCCCTGCTGCGTCACCGGCAGGTGGCGCCCGAGGTGAACATCCAGTTGTGCGAGATGTACACCGAGCCGCAATTCGCGGCCTTGCTGGCCAACGAGATCGACGTGGGTTTCGTGCGCGACCAGCCCAGCCATATCCAGGCTGCGCGCCAGTTGCAGTTGCGCGTGCTCGACCGCGAGCCCCTGCTGCTCGCCCTGCCCTCCAGCCACCCGCTGGCCGCACGCGGCGAACTGCGCATGGGCGAGGTGGCCGACGAAGCCTTCGTCACCCAGCCGCGCGAGCTGGCTGCCACCTTGCACGACCGCCTGCGGACGCTGGCGGCCGAAGCCGGCTTCCAGCCCCGCATCGTGCAGCAGGCCCAGCAGATCAACGGCCTGCTGGCGCTGGTGGCCGCCGGCCTCGGCATGGCACTGGTGCCGGCGACGATGCGCGCGGTGCGCCTCGCCGGCGTCAGTTATGTACCGTTGGCCGACCACGAGGCCCACCTGCTGCTGGCCGTGGCCAGCCGGGTCGGTGACCCGTCACCGGTATTGGCGCAATTCCTCGCCACCGTGGCGGAGTCCGCCCACGGCGTCGACGACTGACAAGGCGACTTGTGGCTGGCGATTCAGCAAGTTATACTTGCGCGCTAGATTTTTTCGTTTGGTATCAGGAGCTCGCCGTGAAGGTGCTTAACTCGTTGAAGTCCGCCAAGGCGCGGCACCGCGACTGCAAGATCGTGCGTCGTCGCGGCAAGGTGTTCGTGATCTGCAAGAGCAACCCGCGTTTCAAGGCCCGCCAGCGCTGATTCCGGCGCGGCTTGTGCCGACGAAAGGCCGCGCCATGCGCGGCTTTTTTGTTGTCCGTCGCGCCGGCTGCGCGCAAGCCGGAAAAACAAAGGCCCCGCACGAGCGGGGCCTTTGCATTCAACCTGACCGCCCGATCACGCGTAGCGCACGCCGGTGATCTCGTAGCGCTTCACGCCGTTCGGCGCGTTGAACTCGAAGCTGTCGCCCTCGAGCTTGCCGATCAGCGCGCGCGCGATCGGCGAGGAGACCGCGATCAGACCCTGCTTGATGTCGGCCTCGAGGTCGCCCACGATCTGGTAGGTCACCTCGGCGCCGCTGTCCTCGTCCGCCAGGTCCACGATCGCGCCGAACACCACCTTGCTGCCGGGGTTGAGTCGCGACACATCGATCACCTGGGCGGTGGAGAGCAGCGCCTCCAGTTGGGCGATACGGCCCTCGATGAAGCTCTGCAGCTCGCGCGCGGCGTGGTACTCAGCGTTCTCCTTGAGGTCGCCGTGGGCACGGGCCTCGGCGATCGCCGCGATGATGCGCGGACGCTCCGTCGACTTCAGACGCTCCAGCTCGGCGCGCAGGCGCTCCGAACCGTTCTTGGTGATGGGGGCGCGAGCGCTCATGCGTTCAGCTCCTTGTGCAGTTCCTGCAGGCTGTGCACGTCCTCGCTGCCGTGGAAATCCAGCGAGTGGACCAGCGCACGCGCGCCCGCGACGGTGGTGGAATAGGTGACGCGCTGCTGCAGCGCCTCGCGCCGGATCGAGAACGAGTCGGCGATCGCCTGCTTGCCCTCGGTGGTGTTGACGATATAGACGATCTCGCCGTTCTTGATCAGGTCGACGATGTGCGGCCTGCCCTCGAGCACCTTGTTGACGCGCTCGCAGAGTACGCCGTTGCCATTGAGATAGGCCGCCGTGCCGGCGGTGGCGACCAGGCTGAAGCCGCGGCGCAGCACTTCCTGCGCCACCGGCAGCAGGCGGTCCTTGTCGGCATCGCGCACCGACACGAACACCTTGCCCTTCGGCGGCGTCTTGATGCCGGCCGCATCATGGCCACGCGCGAACGCGGCGCCGAAGCTGCGTCCCACGCCCATCACCTCGCCGGTGGAGCGCATCTCGGGTCCGAGGATGGGATCGACGTTCTGGAACTTCAGGAACGGGAAGATCGCTTCCTTCACCGAGTAATACGCGGGAATCACTTCCTTCGTGGCGCCCTGCTCCGGCAGCGACTTGCCGGCCATTGCGCGCGCGGCGATCTTCGCCAGCGGCACGCCCGTGGCCTTGGACACGAACGGCACTGTGCGCGAAGCGCGCGGGTTCACCTCCAGAATGAACACGGTGTCGCCCTGGATCGCGAACTGCGTGTTCATCAGGCCGATGACCTTCAGTTCCTTCGCCATCGCAGCCGCCTGTCGGCGCATCTCATCCTGCACTTCCTGCGAGAGCGAGTACGGCGGCAGCGAGCAGGACGAGTCACCGGAATGCACGCCGGCCTCCTCGATGTGCTCCATGATGCCGCCGATCAGCACGTTGCCTTGGGCGTCGGCGATGATGTCCACGTCCACCTCGACCGCGTGGTCGAGGAAGCGGTCCAGCAGCACCGGCGAGTCGTTGGAGACCTGCACCGCCTCGCGGATGTAGCGCGCGAGGTCGGCGTCGTCGTACACCACTTCCATCGCGCGGCCGCCCAGCACGTAGCTGGGGCGCACCACCAGCGGATAGCCGATCTCGCGCGCCAGCGCGAGCGCCTCGTCAGCGTTGCGCGCGGTGCGGTTCGGCGGCTGGCGCAGGCCGAGCTTCATGATCATCTGCTGGAAGCGTTCGCGGTCCTCGGCGAGGTCGATCGAGTCGGGCGAGGTGCCGATGATCGGCGTGCCTGCGGCTTCCAGCGCGCGCGCCAGCTTCAGCGGGGTCTGGCCGCCGTACTGCACGATCACGCCCTTCGGCTTTTCGAGATCCACGATCTCCAGCACGTCTTCCAGCGTCAGCGGCTCGAAGTACAGACGATCGGAGGTGTCGTAGTCGGTGGAGACGGTTTCCGGGTTGCAGTTGACCATGATGGTCTCGAACCCGTCCTGGCGCAGCGCCAGCGCGGCATGCACGCAGCAGTAGTCGAACTCGATGCCCTGGCCGATGCGGTTCGGGCCACCGCCCAGCACGATGATCTTCTCGCGGTCCGTCGGGTTCGCCTCGCACTCTTCCTCGTAGGTCGAATACATGTAGGCGGTGGTGGTGGCGAACTCGGCGGCGCAGGAGTCCACCCGCTTGTACACCGGGCGCACGCCCAGGGTGCGGCGCAGGTGGCGCATGGCGGCCTCGTCCGAGCCGGTCAGCTCGGCCAGGCGCGCGTCGGAGAAACCCATGCGCTTCAGCTCGCGCATGCGCGGCGCGTCCAGTGCGGCGATGCCTTGCGCCTTGACCGCGTTTTCGGCCAGCACGATGTCCTCGAACGCGGCGAGGAACCACGGATCGACGCGGCTGAGTTCGTGCACCTCGTCCAGCGTGAGGCCGGCGCGGAACGCATCGGCGAGATGGAACACGCGATCGGGTCGCGGCTCGCGCAGCTCGCGCTTCAGCGTGACCAGGCCGTCTTCCGTGGCGATGTCCAGCCCGGTGGGGTTGAGCCCGGTCTTGCCGATCTCCAGCCCGCGCAGCGCCTTCTGCAGCGATTCGGTGAAGCTGCGGCCGATCGCCATCACCTCGCCCACCGACTTCATCTGGGTGGTGAGGCGCGCATCGGCGCGCGGGAACTTCTCGAACGCGAATCGCGGAATCTTGGTGACCACGTAATCGATGGTCGGCTCGAACGAGGCCGGCGTCTTGCCGCCGGTGATGTCGTTCTTCAGTTCGTCCAGCGTGTAGCCCACGGCGAGCTTCGCGGCGATCTTGGCGATCGGGAAGCCGGTGGCCTTGGAGGCCAGCGCCGAGGAGCGCGACACGCGGGGGTTCATCTCGATCACCACCACGCGGCCGTCCGCGGGATTGATGCCGAACTGCACGTTGGAGCCACCGGTGTCCACGCCGATCTTGCGCAGCACCGCGATGCTGGCATCGCGCAGGCGCTGGTATTCCTTGTCGGTGAGCGTCTGCGCCGGCGCCACGGTGATCGAGTCACCGGTATGCACGCCCATCGGGTCGAGGTTCTCGATCGCGCAGATGATGATGCAGTTGTCCGCGGTGTCGCGGACCACTTCCATCTCGAACTCCTTCCAGCCCAGCACCGATTCGTCGATCAGCACCTCGTGCGTGGGCGAAAGCTCCAGGCCCCGTTTCACGATGGCCTCGAACTCTTCCTTGTTGTAGGCGATGCCGCCGCCGGAACCGCCCAGCGTGAAGCTGGGGCGGATGATGATGGGGAAACCCAGCTCGGCCTGGATCTCCACCGCGTGCTCGTAGCTCTTGGCCACGCCGGACTTGGGGCTCTCCAGCCCGATCTCGGTCATCGCCTGCTTGAACAGCTCGCGGTCCTCGGCCATGCGGATCGCGTCGCGCTTCGCGCCGATCAATTCGACCTTGTACTTGTCCAGCACGCCGTGGTCGGCGAGGTCGAGCGCGCAGTTCAACGCGGTCTGGCCGCCCATGGTGGGCAGCACCGCGTCGGGTTTCTCCTTGGCGATGATGCGTTCCACCGTCTGCCAGTTGATCGGCTCGATGTAGACGGCGTCGGCCATCTCCGGGTCGGTCATGATGGTGGCGGGATTGGAGTTCACCAGGATCACCCGGTAGCCCTCTTCCTTCAGCGCCTTGCAGGCCTGCGCGCCGGAGTAGTCGAACTCGCAGGCCTGGCCGATCACGATCGGGCCGGCGCCGATGATCAGGATGCTCTTGATGTCGCTACGCTTGGCCATCTCAGCGGGCCTCCTGCATCAGCTTGGCAAACCGGTCGAACAGATAACCGATGTCGTGGGGGCCGGGCGAGGCTTCCGGGTGACCCTGGAAGCAGAACGCGGGGCGGTCGGTGAGCGCGAAGCCTTGCAGCGTGCCATCGAACAGCGAGCTGTGGGTGACGCGCACGTTCGCCGGCAGCGTGGCCGGATCCACCGCGAAACCGTGGTTCTGGCTGGTGATCAGCACACGGCCGTCGTCGTGGTCCTTCACCGGATGGTTCGCGCCGTGGTGGCCGAACTTCATCTTCAGCGTCTTCGCGCCCAGCGCCAGGCCCATGATCTGGTGGCCGAGGCAGATGCCGAACAGCGGGATCTTCGCGTCGAGAAAAGCCTTGGTGGCAGTGATCGCGTAGTCGCAGGCCGCCGGATCGCCGGGACCGTTGGAGAGGAACACACCGTCCGGCCGCATCGCCAGCACCTCGGTGGCCGGGGTCTGCGCCGGCACCACGGTGATGTCGCAACCCTGCTCGGCGAGCAGGCGCAGGATGTTGTGCTTCACGCCGAAGTCGTAGGCGACGACCTTGAAGCGCTTTGCCGGCTGGTTGAAGGCCTGCCGGTCGAGGTCGTAGACGCCCGCGTTCCACGCATAAGACTTGTCGGTGCACACCACCTTGGCCAGGTCCATGCCGTTCAGGCCCGGGAAGGCGCGCGCCTTGGCCAGCGCGGCGGCCTCGTCCACGGTCTCGCCGGCCACGATGCAGCCGGCCAGCGCCCCCTTGTCGCGCAGGATGCGGGTGAGCCGGCGTGTGTCGATGCCAGCGATCGCCACCAGGCCGTGGCGCTTCAGGTAATCGGGCAGGCTTTCGCTGCTGCGCCAGTTGCTCGCCCGGCGCGGCACGTCGCGCACGATCAGACCGGCGGCATGCACCCGGTCGGACTCGGCATCCTCGGCGTTGCAGCCGGTGTTGCCGATGTGGGGATAGGTCAGGGTGACGATCTGCCGGCTGTACGAGGGATCGGTGAGGATCTCCTGGTAACCGGTCATGGCGGTGTTGAAAACCACCTCGCCGACGGTTTCGCCAGTCGCGCCCACGGCGTGGCCGCGGAACACGCTGCCGTCTTCGAGGGCAAGCAGAGCAGGGATGGACATGGGAACCGCCTTTCGGGTGCAGCAAAGTCCGCAAGCCGCACGAGGCAGGCTTGAGAACCTTGGAAGGGAGGGCATTCGGGCGGGTCACAATGATAGGCGCGACGACGCTGGCTGTCCACTTCGATCGAGGCAAAGGCGCTGCTTCCGTCAGCCAGCGTATCGCCGTGCGGCGCTACACTGGCGCATCGTTTCCAACGGAGTGAAGTCGGTTCATGAGTCCGGACGCCCTGCTCGATCCTGCTCGTCTCGAACGCCCGGACACCCTGGTGCGGCAGGCACCGTTCCCGTTCATGATCGCCCACGGCCAGTTGCCAGACGAGGCGCGTGGCGACCTGGACCGCGACTTCCCGCGTTACCCCAGCGCCGGCTTCTTCCCCTGGGACCCGGCCGATTGCGGCCCCTCGGTGAATGCGCTGGTGGAGCAGCTGACCGCACCGGCCTTCGCCGGGCTGATCGGCCAACGGCTGGGCATCGCCGACCTCGGCCAGTACCCCACCCTGGTGACGCTGTGCCGGCTGCTGAACAGGCGCCACGGCACCATCCACACCGACAGCAAGTCCAAGGTGGCCACCGCCCTGCTCTACCTCAACCCGCAGTGGCCCGACACCAGCGACGGTTGCCTGCGCTTCCTCGACCGGATCGACGACATCGACGCCACGGTGGTGCCCGAACTGCCGCCGCTGTACGGCGAGTTCGCAGTGTTCAAGCGCTGCGACAACTCCTTCCACGGCCACCTGCCCTACGAGGGCGAGCGCCGGGTGATTCAGGTGGCCTGGCTCACCAGCGAGGAGGAGAAGCTGCGCAAGACCAAACGCGGCAAGTTCTCCCGCCTGTTCAAGAAGCTGTTCGGCAAGCTGGACACGCGCTACGGCGCCGACCGCGACCGCAACGCGGCACATCGCGACTGAGCCCGTACCGTCGCATCAGTGCGCGAAGTGCCAAGCCACGAAGCCGGCGAACACCGCGTACAGCAGACCCACCGGCAACAGCCAGCGTGCATCCACCCGGCCGCGGCGGAACAGCCACCACAGGTAGACGATCGCCGCCGCGGTGAGCGCACCGGACACGATCAGCGGCGCGTCGAACAGCCACGGCGTGGCGAAGATCGCCAACGCGCTGGGGATGGTCGCCTGGATCATCATCGCGCCGGAGATGTTGGCCAGCGCCAGGCGTTCCTTGCCCTGGCGCACCCAGATCAGCGCATTCAGCGTCTCCGGCAACTCGGTCGCCACCGGGCTCAGCACCAGCGCCACCAGGTGCGGCGGCAGTGCAAAGGCCTCGCCGATCGCTTCCAGTTGCCCCACGAACACCCGCGAGGCCACGGCGATCACCACCAGCGCCGCCACGGTCTGCGCCGCCACCCAGCGCATCGCCGGCTCGGCCTGGTGCGGCCGCAGCTTCAGCGGCTCCAGTTCCTCGTCCTCCGGCGCGCTGTCGTCGCTGCGCATCTCGCGCCACACGTACATCGCATAGGCCAGCAGGAACAGCACACCCAGCCACGGCTTGAGCGCGAACGCCACCAGGCCCAGGCCCACCTTCACCGCGAAGATCGCCAGGAACCACGACTGGTCGCGGGCCAGCCGCCGGTGGTCGACCCGTACCAGTCGGTCGGCGCGCTGGAGTCGATGTCGGTTGCCCCACAAGGCCACGCCAACCACCGCATAGGCGATCGTGGCCAGCACCAGCGGCCCGCCCATCGCGGCGCCCACGCCGATGTCGCGGGCCTCCGGCGTCTTGCCGAAGATCACCGCCACGAAGGTCACCGCGCTTTCCGGCAACGCGGTGCCGAACGCGGCCAGCACGGTGCCGGTGGCGGTCGCGCCCAGGCTGAGCTTGCGGCCCAGCCATTCGATGCCGTTGACGAAGTATTCGCAGGCGAGATAGATCGCGCCGGCCGAGACGAGGAACAGGCAGAGGGTGAGCAGCATGGGATGCACGGGGCCGGGCGAACGGATGGACCGATGGCACAACGACACCGTTCGCCCGGCCGGGTGAACACGTCGCTGGCCAAAGGTCTCGCCGGGCAGGACACCATCGGAGGATGGTGATGTCTGCTGTCCGCACCATGGCGCCGGGAAACGGCGACCAAGTCTGTTGATGCGAACGCCTCTGGGGACGAGGCTGGCTACTCCCCAATGACAGGCTGGCGATGCTAGCGGCCACTACCCGGCCTGGCAAGCCGGCACGGGCTCCAATGACCGGCTCAACCCTGCGAGGCGATCACGTCTTCCATCTGCCAATGCCCCGCCGCACGACCGACCAGCCATTGCGCGGCCTGCAGCGCGCCGCGGGCGAAGATCGTGCGGTCGGTGGCACGATGACCCAGTTCCAGCCGTTCGCCCGACCCGATCAGGAGCGCCTGATGCTCGCCCACGATGTCGCCGCCGCGCACCACCGCGAAGCCGATGCTGCCGGGAACGCGCTCGCCCGTGCGTCCTTCGCGGCTGTAGACCGCGGCGGAATCCAATGCAGTGTCGCGTGCAGTGGCAGCAGCCTTCCCCAGCGCCAGCGCGGTGCCCGAGGGCGCGTCCTGCTTGCGGCCGTGGTGGGCCTCGACGATCTCCAGGTCCCACTCCGGCAGCGCGGCGGCGGCCTCGCGCAGCAGTCGTGTCAGCAACGCCACGCCCAGGCTGAAATTCGCCGCGCGCAGCAGCGCGATGCGGGTGCCGGCCGCCTCCAGCCGCGCCTGCAAGGCCGCATCGAGGCCGGTGGTGCCGGTCACCAGCGGGAGACCGTGTGCGAGGCAATGGTCCAGCGCCGCCGCCAAGCCGGCCGGGCCGCTGAAGTCGATCACCACGTCGAGCGCGGGCGCCTTCGACCAGTCGTGTGCATGGCACAAGGCCTGCCCCGGCCAGACCGGTTCGCCGTCGTGTGCCGAACCCGGCGACACCACCGCATGCGCCAGCTCGAAGCGGGCATCCGTGCGCAGCAGCGCCAGCAGGGCCTGCCCCATGCGACCGGAGGCGCCGTTGATGGCGAGGCGTAGCGGTGCGGAGGTCATGGCTGGCATCCCGGCTTCGGCGGCAAACAGACGTCCAAACTAGCAGAGACAGGCGCGGCTTACGACGTCACCCGCGACCAGAACTGCTTCACGCCGTCGACCCAGTGCTTCGCGCGCGGCGTGTGCTCGTCGCCCTTGCCGTCGTTGAAGCTGGCCTCGAGCTGCTCCAGCAATTCGCGCTGCTGCCTGGTGAGGCGCACCGGGGTTTCCACCACCACGTGGCAGATCAGGTCGCCGGCGCGACCGCTGCGCACCGACTTCACGCCGCGCCCGCGCAGGCGGAAGCTCTGCCCGGTCTGCGTCTCCGGCGGAATCGTGATCGGCACCTCGCCCTCCAGCGTGGGCACCGGCAATTCGGCGCCCAGCGCGGCCTGCGAGAAACGGATCGGCACCTCGCAGTGCAGGTCGTTGCCTTCGCGCTGGAAGATGCGATGCTCGCGCACGTGCACTTCCACGTAGAGGTCGCCGGCGGGCGCGCCGGATGGACCGGCCTCGCCCTGACCGGTGAGGCGGATGCGGTCGCCGTTGTCCACGCCGGCGGGGATCTTCACCGACAGCGTGCGGGTTTCCTCCAGCCGCCCTTCGCCGTGGCACTGCTTGCAGGGCTTCTCGATGGTCTGGCCGCTGCCGCCGCAATGCGGGCAGGCCTGCTGGATCGAGAAGATGCCGTTCTGCATGCGCACGCGGCCGTGGCCGTGGCAAGTCTTGCACTGCACGGTCTTGCCGTCGGCCGAGCCGCTGCCGTTGCAGTGGTGGCAGTTGACCTGGGTGGGAATCTCGATCTTCTTCTCGATGCCGAACACGGCTTCCTCGAGGTCGAGCTCCATCAGGTAGCGCAGGTCGGCGCCGCGGCGCGGCTGGCGGCCACGGCCGCCGCCGAAGATGTCACCGAAGATGTCACCGAAGATGTCCCCCATGTCGCCGAAGCCGCCACCACCACCGCGGCCGCCCATGCCGCCCTCGAAGGCGGCGTGGCCGTACTGGTCGTACATGCCGCGCTTCTGCGCGTCGGCGAGCACCTCGTAGGCCTCCTTGGCCTCCTTGAACTTCTCCTGCGCGTGAGGATCGTCCGGACAGCGGTCCGGGTGGTACTTCATCGCCAGCCGGCGGAAGGACTTCTTCAGTTCGACCTCGGTGACCGTGCGCTCGACACCCAGGACTTCGTAGTAATCACGCTTGCTCATTGCTTGATCCGCGATTCGATGCGCCGATCAGGAATGAACCAGATCGCTGCCACCGTGGCATAGAAAAGACAGGACACCCACGGCGCCACGAACGCCAGCGCAATGCCCGACACATACATGGCGACGGCGAGCCAGCCTTTCCAGTCCGCGCCCACCGCCTGCGCGAGCAGGGAATCCTTCCCGCCGTTGGCGGCGATCAGGCTGCGCTGGAACGGCTGCCAGGCCAGCGCGCACATCAGCAGCACCACGCCGTACACCGCCACCGGCAGCGGGGCGAACTGGTTCTCGCCCATCCAGCCGGTGGTCACCGGCATCAGCGACAGCCAGAACAGCAGGTGCAGGTTCGCCCACAGCGAGGCGCCGTTGACCTTCTGCGCGGCGTGCAGGAAGTGATGGTGGTTGTTCCAGTAGATGCCCACGTAGACGAAGCTCAGCACGTAGCTGAGGAACACCGGCCACTGCGCGGCCAGCACGTCCCAGCCGGCGCCGTGCGGCACCTTCAGCTCCAGCACCATGATGGTGATGATGATGGCCAGCACGCCGTCGCTGAAGGCTTCCAGCCGCCCCTTGTTCATCGCTTCCCCTAGAAAAGCTTGTGCGCTCGTCCATGAGCGCGAAAGTCAAACGGGCGGCCATCCTTGGCCGCACTTTTCAACAACGAGCGCCGCTTGCGCGGCGCCCGTTCCGGGTCAAGACAGCCTTACTTCTTGTCGTCCTTCACTTCGGTGAACTCGGCATCCACCACGTCGTCCGGCTGTGCGGAGCCGTGCGGGCCGGCCTGCGCGCCGGCATCGGCCGGGGCGCCCTGGCCCTGGGCCGCGGCGTACAGCGCCTGGGCCACCTGCTCCAGCTTGGTGATCTTCGCCTCGATGGCGCCCTTGTCGTCGCCGTCCTTGACCTTCTCCAGATCCGACAGCGCTTCCTCGATGCCGCCGATCTGCGCACCCACCTTGTCACCGTGCTCCTTCAGCGCGCTGCGGGTGGCGTGCACCAGCTGATCGGCCTTGTTGCGCGTGGCGACCAGCTCGTGGAACTTCTTGTCCTCTTCCTTGTTCGCCTCGGCGTCGGCGACCATCCGGTTGATCTCGTCCTCGGACAGGCCCGAGCCGGCCTTGATCTCGATCTTCTGCTCCTTGCCGGTCTTCTTGTCCTTGGCCGACACGTGCAGGATGCCGTTCGCATCGATGTCGAAGGTCACCTCGATCTGCGGTATGCCGCGCGGCGCGGCATCGATGCCGGACAGGTCGAACTTGCCCAGCGACTTGTTCGCGCTGGCGCGCTCGCGCTCGCCCTGCAGCACGTGCACGGTCACCGCGGTCTGGTTGTCGTCGGCGGTGGAGAAGGTCTGCGCGGCCTTGGTCGGCACCGTGGTGTTCTTCTCGATCAGCTTGGTCATCACGCCGCCCATGGTCTCGATGCCCAGCGACAGCGGAGTCACGTCGAGCAGCAACACGTCCTTGACGGTGCCGCCCAGCACGCCGCCCTGGATCGCCGCGCCCACGGCCACGGCCTCGTCCGGATTGACGTCCTTGCGCGGCTCCTTGCCGAAGAAGTCCTTCACCGATTCCTGCACCTTGGGCATGCGGGTCTGGCCACCGACCAGGATCACCTCGTCGATGTCGGACACGCGCAAGCCGGCGTCGTTGAGCGCGGTGCGGCAGGGTTCGATGGTGCGCTTGACCAGGTCTTCCACCAGCGCTTCCAGCTTGGCGCGGGTGAGCTTGATGTTCAGGTGCTTGGGACCACTGGCGTCGGCCGTCACGTACGGCAGGTTCACTTCGGTCTGGTGCGCGGACGACAGCTCGATCTTGGCGCGCTCGGCGGCGTCCTTCAGGCGCTGCAGGGCGAGCGGATCCTTGCGCAGGTCGATGCCCTGGTCCTTCTGGAACTCCTCGACCAGGTAGTCGATGACGCGCATGTCGAAGTCCTCGCCACCGAGGAAGGTGTCGCCGTTGGTGGCCAGCACCTCGAACTGCTTCTCGCCGTCGACTTCGGCGATCTCGATGATCGACACGTCGAAGGTGCCGCCGCCCAGGTCGTACACCGCGATCTTGCGGTCGCCGCCCTTCTTGTCCAGGCCGTAGGCCAACGCGGCCGCGGTGGGCTCGTTGATGATGCGCTTCACTTCCAGGCCGGCGATGCGGCCGGCGTCCTTGGTCGCCTGGCGCTGGCTGTCGTTGAAGTAGGCGGGCACCGTGATGACGGCCTCGGTGACCGGCTCGCCGAGATAGTCCTCGGCGGTCTTCTTCATCTTCATCAGCACCTTCGCGGAGATCTCCGGCGGCGCCATCTTCTTGCCGTCGGCGGTCTGCACCCAGGCGTCGCCGTTGTCGTTCGCGACGATGCCGTAGGGCACGATGTGGAGGTCCTTCTGCACCTCGGCATCGGTGAACTTGCGGCCGATCAGGCGCTTCACCGCGTAGAACGTGTTCTTGGGGTTGGTCACGCCCTGGCGCTTGGCCGGCGCGCCCACCAGCACCTCGCCGTCCTTGCTGAAGGCCACGATGGAGGGCGTGGTGCGGTCGCCTTCCGAGTTTTCGATGACCTTGGCGGTGCTGCCGTCCATCACGGACACGCAGGAGTTGGTGGTGCCCAGGTCGATGCCGATGATCTTGCCCATGTGTCTAGCTCCCGAATCTTCAAGCGGCGCCACGGCCGCACAATGACTTGTCAGATGGGGCTCGCACCCGGCGTATCAATGCCGGTGGCGCGCCGAATTCCCGAACGACGCGGTTCAGTCGCGCGCCACGGCGACCAGTGCGGGGCGCAACAGGCGGTCGTTCAGCACGTAGCCCTTCTGCAGCACGCTGACCACGGTGCCGGCCGCCGCGCCGGGCGCCTCCACCATGCTCACCGCGTGGTGGCGCTCCGGATCCAGCGGCTGGCCCAGCGGATCGACCTGTGCCAGGCCGTGGTTCTCGCCCACCTTGAGCAGCGACTTCAGCGTGAGGCCAAGGCCTTCGCGCATCGCCGCCACGTCGGCGGTTTCCACCGCCAAGCCGCTTTCCAGGCCGTCGAACACCGGCAGCAATTCGTTCAGCAGCTTCTCGTTGGCGAAGCGACGGGCCTGCTCCAGGTCGCGGTGCAAGCGGCGGCGCTGGTTCTCGATCTCGGCCTTCTCGCGCAGCACGGTCTCGCGCAGTTCGGTGTTGCTGACCTCCAGCTCGGCCACGCGGGTCTTGAGCGCCTCCAGGTCGGCGTTGGCCGCCGCGTCGGCGGCGTCGACGTCAGGTGCCTGCTGCGGCGCGTGCGGATCGTTGTTCTGCATGAATGACTCCAAGCCTCGTCCATGGCCGGCGCCGTGGCCGACCGATTCAATAATTGCGGGCGATCCCCGCCCCCCGCGGCGGTTATGAGGCCGTCGCGGCGCGATTCAAGGCATCGCTGAGCAGGCCGGCGGTGGCCTGCACCACCGGGATCACCCGCTCGTAGGCCATGCGCGTGGGGCCGATCACGCCCACCGCGCCCAGCACGCGCCCCTGTGCACCGTAGCTGGCGGTGACCACGCTGCAGCCGTCCAGTGCCGCGAAGCCCGATTCCTCGCCGATGAACAGCCGCACGCCGGGTGCGCGTGCGCACACCTCCATCAGCTGCAGCAGTTCGTTCTTCTGCTGGAACGCCTCGAACAGTTCGCGCAGGCGCTGCAGGTCGGCCAGCTCGGCATAACCCATCAGGTTGGTCTGGCCGCTGACCAGCACGTCCTCGCCGCCGGCCTGCGGCGCGAACGAGGCCGTGGCCAGTTCGGTGGCGCTGGCCACCAGCCGGTTCAGCTCGCTGCCCGCCGCGCGCAGCTCGGCGAGCAGGTGCGCACGGATGTCATCCACGCGCAGCCCCACGAAATGCGTGTTGATGTAATTCGCCGCCTGCTCCAGCTCGCGGCCGTCCAGCGGCTTGGCCAGCCGCACCACGCGGTTCTGCACCTGGTTGTCGGAGAACACCAGGATCACCAGCACCTGCGCATCGGGCAGCGGCACGAAGTCGATGTGGCGCAAGGGGAAGTCCACCTGCCGCGGCACCGTGACCACGCCCGCGAAGTGCGTCATCGCCGACAGCAGGGTTGAGGCGTTGCCCAGCAGGTCGCGCGTGGTGGCCTGTCCCGGCGGCAGCTCGCGCTGCAGGCGGGCCAGTTCCTCGTGCGGCAGCGGCTGCAGTTCGATCAGGCTGTCCACGAACAGGCGCAGGCCGCGCGGCGTGGGGATGCGCCCCGCCGAGGTGTGCGGCGAAGCCACCAGGCCGGCCTCCTCCAGGTCGGCCATGATGTTGCGGATCGTGGCCGGGCTCACGTCCAGCCCCGAGGAGCGCGACAGCGTGCGCGAGCCCACCGGTTCGCCATCGATCAGGTACTGCGCGATCAGGCTGCGCAGCAGACGCCGCGTGCGCGCGTCGAGTTCGTGGTCATGGCGAAGGGACATGGCTGTAGCAGTGGATGAGACGCTTGAGAGATAAGGTCGAACGGCCGTCGATGCAAGCCGACTCCTCATTGTAGCGGCAGGCCTGCCGCTACAATCACCCGCCTACCCACGGACTGCCGCCAGCCCGCCATGCTCACTTCGCTCCACGTCCGCCAATTCGCCGTCGTCGAACAAGCCGAAGTCGATCTTGGCGCCGGCCTCACCGTGGTCAGCGGCGAGACCGGCGCCGGCAAGTCGCTGCTGGTGGACGCCCTGCTGTTGCTCACCGGCGAGCGCGCCGACAGCGGCATGGTGCGCGCCGGCAGCGACCGCGCGGAGCTGTCCGCCGAGTTCGACCTCGCCGCCCTGCCCGAGGCCCGCGCCTGGCTGGCGCAGGAAGAACTGGACGATGGCGAAGCCTGCCAGTTGCGCCGGGTGATCCGCGCCGAGGGCAGCTCACGCGCCTGGATCAACGGCCGCCCCGCCAGCGCCGGCCAGCTCGCCGAACTGGCCACCCTGCTGGTGGAAATCCACGGCCAGCACGAGCACCAGGCCCTGCTCTCCCGCACCCACCAGCTCGCCCTGCTCGACGCCTACGCCAGCCACGAAGCGCTGGCGGCACAAGTCCGCGAACTGGCCGTGCAATGGCGCGAACTCGGCGCGCGCATCCGCCGCCTCAGCGGCGGCGAGGATCGCGAGCAGCGACTGGAACTGTTGCGCCACGAACTGGAAGAACTCGAACAATGGGCGCTGCCGCCGGCCGAACTGGCCGAACTGGAAGCCAGCCACAAGCGGCTCGCCAACGCCGGCCGGCTCGCTGAGGGCGCCGCCGGCGTGGCCGAACTGCTCGACGGCGACAGCGAATTCGCGCTGCGCCGCGCGCTGGGGCGTGCCCATGCCGAACTGGGCAAGCTGGCCGCGCTGGACGAAACGCTGAATCCCGCGCTGGAACTGCTGGACAACGCCGCGATCCAGCTCGGCGAAGCCGCCGACACGCTGGGCCGCTACGCGCAGGACGTCGACCTCGACCCCGCGCGTTTCGCCGAGGTCGACACCCATCTGGCCCGCCTGCACGAACTCGGTCGCCGCCACCGCCTGCCGGTCGCCGAGCTGCACGACAAGCTCACCGCGCTGCGTGACGAACTGGCCGAACTGGAAGGCGCCGGTGAAGCGCTGGAGAAGCTCGCCACCCAGCGCGAGCGCGCACGGACCGACTACGACAAGGCCGCCGCCATGCTGGGCAAGTCGCGCCGCAAGGCCGCGGACAAGCTCGGCAAGGAAGTCAGCGCGCTGATGGCCGAGCTGGGCATGGCCGGCGGCGTGCTGCAGGTGGAGCTGGAAGCAGCCGCAGGCGACGAACCCGATCCGCAAGGCCGCGAACGCTGCGAGCTGCTGGTCAGCGCCAACCCCGGCCAGCCGCCGCGCGCACTGCGCAAGGTGGCCTCCGGCGGCGAACTGGCGCGCATCAGCCTCGCCATCGAGGTCGCCACCCTGGGCAAGGACAGCGTGGGCACCATGGTGTTCGACGAAGTGGACAGCGGCATCGGCGGCGCGGTGGCCGAGGTGGTGGGCCAGAAGCTGCGCGCGCTGGGCGGCCAGCGCCAGGTGCTGTGCGTCACCCACCTGCCGCAGGTGGCTGCGCAGGGCCACGCGCATCTTCATGTGAGCAAGCACAGTGACGACGGCCACACCCGCACGCAAATCCAAGCATTGAATGCCGAGGGTCGGCGCGACGAGTTGGCGCGCATGCTGGGCGGCGTGGAGATCACCCGCGAGACCCGCGCCCACGCGAAACAGATGCTGGAACGGGCTCAGGCCTAACTGCTGGCCGGCAGCAATCCCCGCTCGCTGGCCATGCGGTACAGCTCCAGTTCCGAACCGGCGTTGAGCTTGCCCATCACGCTGGCACGGTGGATGTAGACGGTCTTCTGGCCGATGCCGAGTTCGGCCGCCACCTGCTTCGGCGTGCGGCCGCAGGCCAGCAGCAGGAAGACCTCATGCTCACGCGCGGTCAGCCGATGCAGCGGATCGAGCGCGGACTCCGGTTGCTCGGCGCGGCGCTGGCGCAGGTCGGAACTCAGGAACTGCTCGCCCTGCATTACCGCGCGCAGGCCCGCCACCAGTTCCTCCGGCGCCACGCCCTTGGTCACGTAGCCGCTGGCGCCGCGACGCAGCGCCTCGGACACGTAGGGTTCGCCGTCGTGCATGCTCAACACCACGATGTGCGTGTCCGGCGCCACGCTGCGCAGGTGTTCGATCAGCGGCAGGCCGCTGCCGTCGGGCAGCGACAAGTCCAGCGCCACCAGGTCGGGCCGCTGCTGGGCCACCGCCTCCACCGCATCGTCGGC
Source organism: Rhodanobacter humi (assembly GCF_041107455.1). Taxonomy (NCBI): domain Bacteria; kingdom Pseudomonadati; phylum Pseudomonadota; class Gammaproteobacteria; order Lysobacterales; family Rhodanobacteraceae; genus Rhodanobacter; species Rhodanobacter sp. FW106-PBR-R2A-3-15. The sequence goes on along the minus strand of NZ_JBGBPY010000001.1, from coordinate 3,841,343 downwards.
GCTGCGGCACTCGGCCACCACCCTGAAATCGGGTTCCAGCCCGATCAGCCGCTTGAAGCCTTCGCGCACGATGGCGTGGTCGTCGACCAGGACAATGCTGTACATGGGCCTACTGTATACGGAGCAGGGCTGGTCCGCGCCAGCGCTGCCGGATGCCCATGTACCATCCGCGGATGCGCCCGAAACCGTTCCGTCCGCTGCACTCCGGCCCGTTGCTTGGCGTGCTCTACCTGTTGCTGTGGCTGCTGCTGTGGCCCACCGCGCAGCCGTACTGGATGTTGCCCTACGGCCTGCGTTTCGGCGCGCTGCTGCTGTTGCCCATGCGCAGTTGGGGCTGGCTGATCGGAGCGGAACTGGTCGCCTCCGCCGGCATGAGCTTCCATGAAGGCCTGCCGATGGGCTGGGGCGGCTACTTCCTCGGCGAACTGCCCGAGCCGCTGGTGACCGCGGCAGGCCTGTGGCTGCTGCGCCGGCTCAACCCGCATGCAGGCGCGAGCCTGCACAACCCGCAGGAGACGGCCCGCCTGCTGCTGGCCGCGATCCTGGTGGTGCTCTCCACCACCGCCGTGGACGTGGGTCTGCTCACCGTGATCCACACCGCCGCGGCCGAGGACGCATTGATCCACGTGCTCGGCAACGAGCTGCTGGGTGGCTACCTGGGCGTGCTGCTGGTGGTGCCGGTGATGGTCCTGCTGTTGCGCACCCCGCCCGACCGCCGCGCGACGGCAGGCCTGCTGCTGGACGGCCTGCAGGTGATGCTGCCGGCGATGGCCATCCTGCTGCTGCTGTCCGAGCAGGCCACCTCCGAACCGCAATTCGCCCGCGCGCTGTCGCTGGCACCGGTGCTGTTCTTCGCCTTCCGCCATGGCTGGCGTGGCGCGAGCCTGGCGATGATCGTCTCCAGCTTCGGCATGACCGTGCTGGACCAGCGGCTCGGCCACGTGCCCTCGGCGGCCGGCTACCTGTTCCTGGCCGTGGCCGGCACCGGCACGCTGATGCTGGGCTCGGCCACCGACGCCCTGCGCCGCAGCAAGCTGCGGGTGGCCGAGCAGAACACCCACCTGGCCGCGGTCAACCGCCGGCTGGACCAGTTGGCGCGACAGCTGCGCGCTGCCGCCCGCGGCAACCTGCAGGCCGACGAGAACCAGCGCCGGCACCTCGCCGCCGAGCTGCACGACGAGCTGGGCCAGAACATCACCGCGATCCAGACCCACGTGAAGCTGGCGCAGGCGCGCCTGCAGCAGGCCGGGCTGGAGGACATCGGCACTTCGATCAACGGCATCCTCGCCCACATGCGACGCGCCCTGCATCGCCTGCTGGACGACCTGCGCCCCGCCGTGCTGGACGAGTTCGGCCTGCTGCGCGCACTGGACGAGGGCCCGATCCGCGACCTGCTGAACGCCGCGGGCATCAGCTACCACACTGAACTGCGCGGCGACCCGCGCCTGCTCGACGACGACACCCGTACCACGATCTACCGGTTGGCGCAGGAAAGCGCCACCAATGCCGTCAAGCATGCCCGGGCCAGCGAATTCCGTGTGCGCCTGCGCATCGGCGAGCGCCACGGCACGGCCCTGGCCCTGCTCGACCTGCGCGACAACGGCATCGGCCTGCCCGAGCGCCTGCCCCGCGGCGGTCGCGGCCTGCAAGGCATGCGCGACCGGGTCACCTCGCTGGGTGGACTGTTCCGGCTGCGCCCGGTGCTGCGCGGCGTGCACCTGCGCGTATTGCTGCGCAGCAGCATCGAATCGCCGGTCACAAATCGGAGCATCTAGGAAATTTTCCGATACACAGACCGTAAAGGCTTCGTTACGATCAGTTCATCGATGTGGGGGAGCCGCCATCGTGAGATGGCGTACCGGAGTCCTCGTGGGGACGGTGGCTCCGGAGAGATGGCAGGACGCCATCTGGTCGTTACCTTGGACACGCACGGCCCGAGCGAGCAATTCGCCCTCGCCGGATGTCCAGTCAGGTACCGAGGCAATCGCGAGGTGGACAGGAGTCCTTCCTCGCGATTTTTTTGTACCCGGCATTCCCGATACCGCTCTTCCAGCCAGCGCCGACGCGATGTCAAAAATCGCTCCAGGCGATTTTTTGTGCCCGCAACCCGACCTATGAGACCCGGCCTCCGGGTTCAGCTCTTGCGTGGGCGATGCTTGGGGCGCACGTACAGCACCAGGCTGTGGTCCTCGATCACGTAGCCGTGGCGCGCCGCGATCTCGTGCTGCAGGCGCTCGATCTCCTCGCTGACGAACTCGATCACCTTTCCGCTGTCCACATCGATCATGTGGTCGTGGTGGCGGCCACGGTCGAGTTCGTAGACGGCCTGACCGCCCTCGAAGTTGTGCTTGATGACGATGCCCGCGGCCTCGAACTGGGTCAGCACGCGGTACACCGTCGCCAGGCCGATGTCTTCCTGGTGGGCGAGCAGCTTCTTGTAGACGTCCTCGGCAGTGAGGTGGTTGCCCTCCTCCTCGTCGAAGATCTGCAGGATGCGCATGCGCGGGTGGGTCACCTTGAGGCCGACCCGGCGCAGTTCCTGGGTTTCCTGTTCCATCGCAGCTACCTCACACCGGCGCGGTGATGCCGAACCGGTAGTGTATCATCCGACACCTTCACGATCTGGACGCGACACGCATGCAAAAGCTGATCACCCTGCCGGTTGTCGCCCTGCTGGCGCTTGCCGTTTCCGGCTGCCATCTGGTCTACACGCCGGACGTGCGCCAGGGCAACCTGCTCGACAAGACCATCGACCAGAAGGCGGTGGATCAGCTCAAGCCCGGCCTGACCAAGCGCCAGGTACTGCTGCTGGTGGGCACGCCGTCGGTGGCCACGCCGTTCGACCAGAGCCGCTGGGACTACGTCTCCACCTATTCGCACCGCGGCGGCCCGATGCAGGTCGGCACGATGAGCCTGTATTTCGACAACGACACGCTGGCGCGCGTCGAGGGCAGCCCGTTCCTGGAAAACAACAAGAACCTGCTCAAGGAGAGCAAGAAGTACCACGTCGACTACCCGGTCGACGAGGGGAAGGGCGACAAGGACATCAAGGGCAAGGACGACAAGGATTCCGGCGGCGATTCCGGCGGCAGCGACAGCCACTGATCGCCAGCCGTTGATCGCCAATCGCGGCGGAAGTCAGCCCTTGCCGGCCCGGCGCCGGCGCGCGGCCATCGGGTCCAGCGCGAGCGGCCGGTAGATTTCCACCCGGTCGCCATCGCGGAGCACATGGTCCGCCTCGACCCGGCGTGAATGGATGCCCAGCCGCAGCGGTTCCGACACCTCCGCCGACAGTCCCGCCAGCCACCCGGTGGCTTCGACCGCCTGCATCGCCGTGCTGCCGGCCGGCAGCGAGACGCTACGGCGCCACAGGCGACGCGCACCGGCATGCACCACGTCCACCTCGATCGTCGGTTCAGCCATACACCTGGTCCGCGGCGCGGCAGAAATCGTCCACCATGCGGTTGGCCAGGCTCTGGAAACCCAGCTTGAGCACGCTGCCGCCGATGCCGGCGTAGTCGAAATCCAGCGCCAGCGCCACCTTGCAGCCGTCCTCGCCCAGCGCGGTGAAGCTCCACAGGCCGTCCAGCGAACGGAACGGACCGTCGACCAGGCGGATATCGATGCGCTGCGGCCGCTCGGCGGTGTTGCGCGTGGTGAAGCTGTGCCGCAGGCCCGCGAAATGCAGGTCGAGCCGCGCCACCAGCACGCTGTCCGCGCGCTCGATCACGGTGGCCGACGAGCACCAGGGAAAGCGCTTTGGGTATGCTTCCACTCCGTCAACCAGAGCGAACATCTGCTCCGGCGAATGGCGCACCAGCGCGCTGCGGCGTATTTCGATCACGGTCGGTCCTGTACTTGTGCATTCGTCCATGAATGCAAAGATCAAGAAGCGCCCATCCATGGACGCACTCGGTGGCTTGTGCATCCGTCCATGAATGCGAAGATCAAACGGGCGCCCATCCATGGCGCACTTCGGAGTTTTTGCATTCATCCTTGAATGCGAGAATCAACAAGCGCCCATCCGTGGGCGCACTTTCAAATCAAGCGCGCGCTGCCCTCAACTTGGGCGCGCAGGCAACGTGGCCGCCCAGCGCCCGAAGTTTAGCGGACATGGCCAAGAGCAAGGACAAGGACACCACCAAGGGCACCGGCACGATCGCGCTGAACAAGCGCGCGCGCTTCGAGTACCACATCGACCAGCGCTACGAGGCCGGCGTGGCGCTGCAGGGCTGGGAGCTGAAGGCGCTGCGCGCGGGGCGGATCAACTTCGGCGACGGCTACGCGATCGTGATCAAGGGCGAGATCTTCCTGGTCGGCGCCTCGATCCCACCGCTGATCAGCGCCTCCACCCACGTGATCGCCGAGGACCGGCGCACGCGCAAGCTGCTGCTGCACAGGAAGGAAATCGACGCGCTGATCGGCGCGGTGGAGCGCAAGGGCTACACCCTGGTACCCACCGCGATGTACTGGAAGAACGGCAAGGTCAAGGTGGAGGTCGGCCTGGCGCGCGGCAAGCAGGAGCACGACAAGCGCGACACCGAGAAGCAGCGCGACTGGCAGATCGAGAAGCAGCGCACCATGCGCTCGCACAATCGCCAGGCTTGAGCCAAGCCTGAAAACGCCGTCCGCACTTCCGGTAGCAGGCGTTCCGTCCCCCGATGCACCAGCGAGGCGCAAGCCCCGCCGGTGCGTTTCGTCAATGCGCGTCGACGGGTTTCTGCCCCGTCTTCGGCAGGCTGGCGTTCAACGCCGCCAGCTCGCCCGTCTGCAAGCTCCGCCATTCGGCCAGCGTGGCATCCAGCGTCTTCGACAGCAGCGCCCAGGAGGCCTGCGCATCCGCGCCGGGATCGGCGTCCGCGCCATCCACCGCCTGCTCCAGCTTCATCAGGTTCATCGACAGCGCGCGCAGGCTGTCGACGCGCTTCGGCGGCGCACCCATCGAGTTGCGCGGATCGGGATGGACGACCACGCCGGAGACGTCGGCAATCTTGCCGACCAACGTCTCGATGCGGGCGCGGGTGGCCGCATCGGCATGCGCCTCCCGTGCCTCCAATGACTTCAGCGAGGCCGTGGCGGCCTGGATGGCCTCCATCGCCTGCATACCGGCATCCTCGACCTGGCGGGCCAGCGCGAACTGACGCTGGTAGGCGGACGGCGGCAGATGCACGCGCGGATCGGGCTGCACGCTCAGCGGCTGCCGCAGGCTGTGGCCGTCGACGTCGAGCTCCACGCTGTACTGCCCAGGCGGCGCCCACACGCCCTCTTCTCTCCTCTGCTGGTCTGCCTTGCGGGTACCGGGCCGCGGATAGCGCAGGTTCCACACGAAGCGGTGCATGCCGGGGGCGGTGGACAGTTGCATCGGCACCGGCACCCATTCCGGCGCGATGGGCAGCTTGGCCGGATCGGGCCTAGCGAACTTTTCCGCACTGCTGAAGCTGCGCACCAACTGCCCTTGCGCATTACGCACGGTCAGCGTCACCGGGCCACGCACGCCTGTCGGCAGCAGGTAATCGAGGATCGCGCCGTCGGGCGGGTTCGCCGCCATCGGCTCGTCCTTGGGGAACGGCGTGCCGGTGAAGCCGGCCGGGCGCACACGGATCGCCACCGCGGGCTTGAACAGGGTGGCGGCGTCGGCACGCACGTCGGCCAGCTGCCGCAGTGCGGTGACGTCGTCCATGATCCAGAAGCCGCGGCCATGGGTGGCGATCACCAGGTCGTCGCCGTGCACGTCGATGTCGCGCACGGAAGTCATCGGAAGGTTCTGCTGCAACGATTGCCACTGCGCACCGTCGTCAAAGGAGACATACATGCCGCGCTCGGTGCCCGCATACAGCAGACCGCGATGCTGCGGATCCTCGCGCACCACGTTGACGAAGCTGTCGCGCGGGATGCCGCCATCGATGCGCGCCCAGCTCTTGCCGCCATCAGCGGTGCGATAGATGTAGGGCGTGTCGTCGTCGAGGCGATGGCGGTCGATCGCGAGGTAGGCCACGTTCGGGTCGAAGTGCGAGGGTTCGATGCCGACTACCTTGGACCACGGCGTGAGCACCTTCGGCGTGATGTCCTGCCAGTGCGCGCCGTCGTCCGTGCTGCGCCAGACCAGGCCGTCGTCGGTGCCCACCCAAAGCGTCTTCGCCTCCAGCGGCGACGGCGCGATGCTGTAGATCACGCCGCGGCGCTTGCTCACGTGGTCGTCGTCGGCCGCGGTGGGCGCGTCGAGACTGGACGGAATGCCGGCGTCCGCACGGGTGAGATCGGGGCTGATCGGCGCCCAGTGGTCGCCACCGTCGGTGGTGCGGAACAGGCGCTGGTTGGCGAAGTACAGCGTCCTGGTGCCGCGCTTGGAGAAGGTCAGCGGCAGCGTCCACGCGCCGCGGTAATGCGCCAGCGGATAGGCCAGCGTGGGATCGACGCTGCGCACTTGCTCGGTGCGCGTGTCGAGCTTGTCCACCGTGCCACCGTAGACGATGTCGGGATCGTCCGGATCCGGCGCGATCATGCCGCTCTCGCCGCCGGGGGTGATCTCGTGGAACTGCTCCATGGTGATGCCGTCGCCGCCGCCGCGGCTGGGCAACGCCACCGCGCCGGAATCCTGCTGCGCGCCGTACACCCAGTACGGGAAGCGGTTGTCGGTGCTGACGTGGTAGATCTGCGCGGTGGGCTGGTTGTACCAACTGCTCCAGGTCTTGCCGCCGTTCTGCGTGACCAGGGTGCCCTGGTCCACGCCGAGGATCTGCCGGTCGGAGTCGGTGGGGTCGATCCACAGGCTGTGGAAATCATCGCCGGTGGGATCGCCCTTCAGCGCGATGAATTGCTTGCCGCCATCGTCCGAGCGCAACACGATGGTGTTCATCACGTAAACGCGGTCGGCGTCCTTCGGATCGGCCGTGATGCCGCCGAAGTACCAGCCGCGCTGCCACAGCCGCTGGTCGCCGGTGACGTGGTTCCAGTGCACACCGCCATCGTCGGAGCGATACAGGCCGCCCTCGCCGCCCGCGGCGTCGACCAGCGCGTAGACGCGATCCGGTTTCGCCGGCGAAGTCGCCAGGCCGATGCGGCCCGGATGCGCGGGAAACCCGTTGCCCTGCACCTGGCTCCAGTGTGTGCCGCCGTCGTGCGACACGAACAGGCCGCTGCCCGGCCCGCTCGAGGGCGGGTACACGCTCCACGGCGGCCGGCGGGTCTGCCACAGCGCGGCGTAGATCGTGTCCGGATCGCCGGGCTTGAACGCGAGATCGATCGCGCCCGTGTCGTCGTTCCGGGACAGCACTTTGTCCCAGCTCTTGCCGCCATCGCGGCTGCGGAACACGCCGCGCTCGGCGTTCGGTCCGTAGGCATGGCCGAGCGCCGCCACGTAGACCACGTCCGGGTTGTGCGGATCGACCAGGATCCTGCCGATCTGGTAGCTGTCCGCCAGCCCTACGTGCGCCCAGTGCCGGCCGCCGTCCGCACTCTTGTACATGCCGTTGCCGTGGGCGATGTCCGAGCGCATGTCGGCCTCGCCGCTGCCCACGTAGATCACCTGCGGGTTCGAGGGCGCCAGCGCCAGCGCGCCGATCGAGCCCACCGGTTCGCCGTCGAAGATCGGTTGCCAGGTGCGCCCCGCATCCTGCGTGGCCCACACGCCGCCGTCCACCGCGCCGAAATAGAAATGCCGCGCGTCGCCCGGGATGCCGGCCACCGCCAGCACGCGGCCGCCGCGGAACGGGCCGATCAGCCGCCACTGCAGCGCCTGGTAGGACGAAGGCGCCACGGCCGCCTGGGCCGCCCACGCGGCGAGAACTCCGAGGGCAAGCACGGCAAGGCGGCGTGACAGACGCATGATCGGTTTCCCCTGGGGATGGGCGAGGCAAGGCGGCACTTTGTGCACGGTGTTGCGGGAGGCTCAAGGGCCGGAAGTCATGGAGCCCGGGTGGGCAGGCTCCAGATGTCCAGCACGCCGCGGGTGGCATGCTCGTTGGCGTTGCCCTCGGGGAGGATGATCTCGCCCTGCAGCACGATGGGGCTGTTCCAATGCCCCGGGCCGCACGGCAACGTGGCGACCCGCTTGCCCGAAACCGCGTCGTACACGTTCAGCCCGCCCTCGCGCGCGTAGACGAACAGCAGGCCGTCCGCCTCGAACGGGCTGGTGCCGCTGCTGTGGTTTTTCCATTGGTCCCGGAGCTGGCCGTTTTCCACTTGCCAGGCCGCGGTGCCGCCATTGTCGGCGGCGAACATCCAGGTCTGGCCGTCGTGCTGCCACACCGCCGGCTGCGTGAACAGGTCGGTGCCGCTGGGCGTGGCAACGATCTGCAACTCGTGACCTTGATGGGGAGTGAGGCCGGCGATGGCCTTGCGACTGAGCAGGCGGATCTTGCCATCCTTGCCGCCCTGGGCGACCAGGTCGCCGCCCAGCAACACGGGCGAAGTCGAGCCCAGGTCGAGATCCTTGTCGTTCAGTTCATCGGCGTTGGCCGGCGCGTAATTGCCCAGCATGCGCGTGGCGCCGGCATCGAGTTCGATCAGCGAGTCACCCCAGTCGGTCTTGCCGTTCCAGTCGGCGTTGCCGGTGGCGACGAAGATGTCGCCGTCGGCGGGATCGATCACCGCGCCCGCGCGTCCCCAGATCGCGGAATCGCTTTGCGGGCACGAACTCGGCTCCAGCAATCCGGTGCGATCGCTGCACAGCGAGTTCCACACGTCGAGCAGCTTGCCGGAATGGCCGTCCAGCATGGCGACATGGCCCTGGTAGGGCGGCCGGTCGCCGATATAGCCCGCCGTCACGGCGATCACGCGGCCATGGAAGAACTTCAGCGGCGAATCCATCTTCTCGCGCAGCGGCAGCCGGGTGATGGCGGTGCGCCAGACGACGTGACCATCGTCGACGGCCAGCTTCTGGATAGTGCCGTCGGGCGACGCGGCGTAGATGAATTGCCGATCGGGATCGGCCACCGGCGTGACATTGGTGATCTGCCGCGTCCCCGCCCATTGCGGGTAACCGGTCGGCGTGTATTCCCACAGCAGCGCGCCGCCGTGCGCGTCGAGCGCCAGCGTCTTGCCGTAGGTGGTGGTGACGAAGATCGCATCGTGGCGGGCGCCGCGGATGGCGACGCCATGCAAGTAGATCGGGCTGGCGTCCACGGTGCCGTCCAGCTCGACCTGCTTGCGCACCAGGGTGGCGACGTTGGCGGCCGTGATGCCGGTGGGCTGGTCGTTGGCGCTGGTGCTTTGCACGTTGCCGCCGAACATGGGCCAGTCCTGCGCCGGCAGGCTCTGCGCGACCGCTGCCGTGCTCATGCCCAAGCCAAGCAGCAGGGAAACCACGACGGTGGGCGCCATCCTCTTCATGGCTTCACGAAGCGCAGCGTCATGCGGTCCGACTCACCGATCGCCTGCATCGCCGCGTGTTCGCTGGCCGGGCCGGCGAGATCGGGCGGCAGGCGATGCACGTTGACGTCCTCGGCGTCCTTCGGGTTCGCGTTGACCTCCGATACGCCGCCGAGGCGGAAGCCGCTCTTGAGACCCAGCGCGATCAGGTAGTCCTCGGGCAGGCGATGCAAGGCCTTGCTGCTTTCCTGCGCATCGGCGAACGGCTTGGCGCGGTGCTCGGTGATGCCGAACACGCCGCCGGGCCTCAACACGTCATAGGCGGCCTTGAACACCGCGGCCAAGGCCTCGGGACTGCGGTTGAGCCAATCGTGGGTGTTGCGGAAGCTGAGCACCATGTCGGCCGAACCCGGCGCGCCGAGCGCGACCGGCGCCGGCGGCTTGAACGGCAGCACCTGCGCGAAGTGGCCGAACACCGCCGGATCCGCCTGCATGCGCTGCATGAAGGCAGGCGACGGCGACGGTGCCTCGACCAGATGGCCGTGCTCGCGCAGGAACGGCGCGAGGATCTCGGTGTACCAGCCGCCGCCAGGCGCCAGCTCGACCACGGTCATGTCCGGCCGGATGCCGAAGAACTGCAGCGTCTCGACCGGATGGCGGTAGCGGTCGCGCGCCTTGTTCGCGGCGGAGCGCCAACTGCCGTCCACGGCCTTCTGCAAGGCAGCCGTGTCGCCCGAGGGCGCAGTGGCGGGCGATGCCTGGACCAGGCCGGGCAGCAGCGCTGCAGCCAGCACGATCAGCAACATGCGGATTCGACGCGACATGACGCGGCCCTCCCGATGCGGAACGCCCAGCCTACTCCCGCACACGCGCCGCCGTGTCGAGATCGCGTCATGGCCAAGCGTCTGGCCTATGGCGATGCGACCGGGAATGCGCGATAAGCACGCACTCCCCCACTGCGCCCCGCCCACGATGCCACGTCGCGCCGCCCTGCCCCTCGCCCTTGCCGCCGCCCTCGCGCTGGCCGCCTTCACGGCGGCCGCCCGGCAAGTCGCCGTGCCGACGGGCACTGCCGCGCCCGCGCCGCAGTCGATCACCAACCTGCCGCGCATCGACGTGCGCGCCTACGACTGGCGCCGGTACGTGGCGGCCAAGCTCAAGCACCAGATGGCGGAAGTGGCCGGCACGAAGATCACCGTGACGAAGAAGACCACGGTCATCCACCTCGACCTGCAGCCCGCGGTGATCGGCAACAACCTGCAGCAATTGCTGGCGCGTGCGCCCGGTGTGCTGGTCTCGCAGCAGCCCACGCCCACCCAGTTCAACCTCAGCTATCGCGGCCTCGGCAATCCGCAGGAATCGGAATACGTGCTGGTGATGCAGGACGGCATTCCGCTGGAAAGCGACTGGATCGGCTTCCCCACGCTGTACGCGATGCCGCTGGCGCAAAGCCTGTCGGAAGTGCAGCTGATCCGCGGCGGCTCCAGCCTGCTGTACGGGCCGGAACCGGCACCCGTCATCAACCTGGTCACGCAGCGGCCGCAACCCGGCACGCCGTTCTCGGCCAGCACCGAGCAGGTAGTGGGCAATCACGGTCTGTATTCCACCTACAACGTGCTCGAAGGCAGCCACGGTGCGTGGACCTTCCGTGCCGACGCCGCCTACGTGCGCAGCGACGGCACGCGGCCGAACGCGCAGTCGCAGATGCGCCAGGGCGACCTCTATCTGGAATACCGCCCCGGCGACAAGAACGTCTGGTGGCTGGACCTGCATGCGATCGCCGCCGATTCCGGCGACGCCGGCCGTTTGAGCTATCCGCAGTGGCAGTCCGATCCGCGCGCCACGCCCACGCCGTGGAACCGCGACTGGGTGGACCGCGACCAGCTGGTGCTGGGCCACACGAGCGAGTTCGGCGACGGCTGGCGGCTCACCGGCAAGCTGTGGTTCGCGTACCAGGACCTCGCCAGCCGCGCCGCGAACGGCGCGTTGGCGCCGCAGCTGCCGCCGGCCAGCACCACGCTGCAGGACGAGCAGTTCCGCACCCAGGGCCTGGACCTGCGCGTGCGCAAGGCCTGGGGCCACGGCAACGCGTTCACCGCGGGCACGGTGCTGTTCCACGGCAACGATCCGTTCCGGCAATGGAGCAGCCCCGATCTCTACGTCGACCGTTTCGACCGCAGCGGCACGCCGCGCCTGCGCCAGGCGCGCAGCTCGGACTACGCTTCGGTATTCGCCGAGAACGTGTTCCGCCTGCCGCACGAAATCCACATCGTGCCCTCGGTGCGGCTGGAGCGCGAACGCGTGGCGGTGGACGAGACGGTGCGCCCGCCCTTCCTCAGCCGCCCGCTGATCCACGAGGCCGACGCGCGCACCGTGCCGCTGTTCGGACTGGGCATCGGCAACGATTTCGGCCACGGCAACGAGACCTATTTCAACGTGTCGCAGGGCTGGCGGCCGCTGCGCTATTTCGACATGGCTTCGCCGTTCGCCAACATCGTGCCCGGCCACGCGCCCGACCCGTCGAAATCGCTGTCGTGGGAAGCCGGCGTGCACGGCGTGCCGCTCACCGGCCTGTACTACGACGCCAGCGTGTTCTGGATCGACTTCAAGAATCGCATCGAGGCGCAGCACATCAACGCCACCGACGTGATCGAGGTGAACACCGGCGACACTCGCAGCCGCGGTTTCGAGGGCGAGCTCGACTACGACTTCCTCGCGCCCACCGCGCTGGCCGCGCGCGGCGAACACCTGGAAGCCTTCGCCAGCGTGAGCCTGCTAGCCGCGAGGTTCACCGCCAGCACGATTCCCGGCCAGGTCGGCAAGGTGCCGGCCTACGCGCCGCGCTACCTCGCCAAGGCCGGCCTCACCTGGCGCGTGGAGCAGCGCGTGAAGCTCAGCCTCACCGCGGTCTCCGCGGCGGCGCAGTACTGGCAGGACTCCGATCAATCCTTCGGCAGCGGCGCGACGTATCTTCCCGCGCGCATCTCGGCTTACACGGTGGTCGACGTGGCCGGCGACTGGCAGCTCAATCCTCACGTGAAACTGCTGGCCGGCATCAGCAACCTCGCCGACCGCCGCTACTACGACCGCGTGTGGCAGACCGGCCTGGAACCCGCCTACGGGCGCTCCTGGTACACCGGCGTCCAGCTCAAGCTCTGACCCGATCAATGACATGGCCCAACCGCCACCTGCGCCGTTCACCCTGAGCGTAGGCCCGTAGGGCCGAAGTCGAAGGGGTACTGCCGGGCGCTTCGACTTCCTCGCTCCCCAGAACGCGGCCATCCATGGCCGCTCCCCGCGCGCGCTTGCTATCGCAAGCTACGCTCGGCGCGAACGGAATTTCTGGCTGAGCATCGTCGCCAATCGGGAACCCTGATCGCGAAAAAAATCCGTGCGACGGGTGTCGATTCCGCGGACCGCCGTTCGTCGTGCCTGTGAGAGCGCCAACGGGGCAAGCTCGACCCACCGGAGAAACGACGATGCGATGCATGGTGATCGTGAAAGCGGACAAGGACAGCGAAGCCGGCGTGCTGCCGGACACCGGGCTGTTCGAGGCAATGGGCAAGTACAACGAGGAACTGGTGAAGGCGGGCGTGATGCTGGCCGGCGACGGGCTGAAGCCCAGCGCCAGCGGTGCGCGCGTGCGCTTCGACGGCAAGCAGCGCACGGTGATCGACGGCCCGTTCGCCGAGAGCAAGGAACTGGTCGCCGGCTTCTGGCTGTGGCAGGTGAAGTCGCTGGCCGAGGCGATCGAATGGTTGAAGCGCGCGCCGTTCGACGGTGGCACCGAGGTGGAGATCCGCCCGCTGTACGAGGCCGAGGATTTCGGTGACACGCTCACCCCCGAACTGCGCGAGCGCGGAGAACGACTGCGCGCGCAGCTCGGCAACAACCACTGATACCTTCCACCATCCAGCGGAGAGCCGCCATGCAACTCGTCGCCTACCTCCTCTTCGACGGCAATGCCGAAGAAGCCTTCGATTTCTACGCCCGCTGCCTCGGCGGCAAGGTCACCCGGCTCTCGCGCTTCGGCGAGGCACCGCCGGAGATGCCGATGCCGCCCGAGATGCGCGACAAGGTCATGCACATCCGGCTGGAGGTCGGCGACGCGGTGTTGATGGCCTCGGACGCGATGTCGTCGATGGGCCCCTACGAGCCGATCAAGAGCTGCTCGGTCGCGATCCAGCTCGATGCGCCGGCGGAAGCGGAGCGCATCTTCCACGCGCTGGCGGAAGGCGGCTCGGTGCAGATGCCGATCGGCGAGACCTTCTGGTCCGCGCGCTTCGGCATGCTGGTGGATCGTTATGGCGTGCCGTGGATGGTCAACTGCCCGCCCGCGCAGTGACGCCGCCTTTCCCGAAGCATGGAGACTGCAATGCGAAAGCTCAGGATCATGGAACACATCTCGCTGGACGGCGTGATCCAGGCCTCCGGCGAAGACGGTTTCCCCTACGTCGACTGGACCGCGCCCTACCGCACACCCGCGGGCCGCGATGAACTCTTCGCCGCACACGGCGGAAACTTCGATCTGCTGCTCGGCCGCCGCACCTACGACCTGTGGTCGGGCTTCTGGCCCAAGGCGCCGAGCAGTCCGATGGCGGACGCCCTCAATGCGGCGACCAAACATGTCGCCACCCACCGGCCGGAAGGTCTCGCCTGGGGGCCGTTCGCAGGCCTGGGGCCGGACCTTGTCGCGGACGTGCGCCGCATCAAGTCGCAGGACGGCCCGGACCTGATCCTCTGGGGCAGTTCCACGCTGACCTCGGTGCTGCTCGAACACGGGCTGGTGGACGAAGTCCTGCTGGTCGTCTATCCGGTGTTGCTGGGCACCGGCAAGCGCTTCTTTGCGGAGGGCACCCCGCCACGCTCGTTCGAGCTCGTCGGCTCGAAAGCCCTGCCGTCCGGCGTCATTCTCACGACCTACAAGGCCACCGGATCCTTGAAGACCGGCTAGGCCGACGACGCGACATCGCCCGTGAATACCTGCCCCTGGCTGCTCCCCTTGCCGCCACGGAATGATGATGGTCTGATCGGTCGCCATGACGGCGACCGACACCCATCGCAGCATCGAAGCCATCTGGCGGATCGAATCGGCACGGATCATCGCCGGGCTCGCGCGCATGTTGCGCGACGTGGGCCTGGCCGAGGAACTGGCGCAGGACGCGCTGGTGACCGCGCTGGAACAGTGGCCGCAGACCGGCGTGCCGGACAATCCCGGCGCCTGGCTGATGACCACCGCGAAACACCGCGCGATCGACCGCCTGCGTCGCCACCAGCTGATGGAGCGCAAGCACGAGGAAATCGCCCGCGAGCTGGAGGCCGAACAAGCCGATGCCATGCCCCGTTTCGACGCCATGCTTGACGACGACATCGGCGACGACCTGCTGCGGCTGATCTTCACCGCCTGCCATCCCGCACTGCCCGCCGAATCGCGGGTGGCGCTCACCCTGCGCCTGCTCGGCGGCCTCAGTACCGTCGAGATCGCCCGCGCCTTCCTGCAGCCGGAACCCACCATCGCGCAGCGCATCGTGCGCGCCAAGCGCACGCTTGCCGAGAAGCAGGTGCCGTTCGAGGTGCCGCGCGGCGAGGAGCTGGCCGAGCGACTGGACGCCGTGCTCGGCGTGATCTACCTGGTGTTCAACGAAGGCTACACCGCCACCGCCGGCGACGACTGGATGCGCCCCGCGCTGTGCGAGGAAGCGCTGCGGCTGGGCCGCATCCTCGCCGGGCTGATGCCGCGGCAGGCGCCGGTGTTCGGCCTGCTCGCGCTGATGGAGCTGCAGGCCTCACGCACGCACGCGCGCAGCGGGCCAGGCGGCGAGCCGATCCGGTTGCTGGAACAGAACCGCGCGCGCTGGGATCGCTTGCTGATCCAGCGCGGCCTCGCGGCGCTGGAACGCGCACAGCAGCTGGGCGGCGGGACGGAGCCCTACACCTTGCAGGCCGCGATCGCCGCCTGCCACGCCCGCGCAGCCGTCGCGGAACAGACCGACTGGAACCGCATTGCCGCGCTGTACGCCACGCTCGCTGCCGTCGCACCCTCGCCGGTGGTGGAACTCAACCGCGCGGTGGCGGTGGCGATGGCCAACGGCCCGGCGGCTGGCCTCGTGCTCGTCGACGCGCTGCGCGACGAGCCCCTGCTGGCGAACTATCACCTGCTGCCCGCCGTGCGCGGCGACCTGCTGGAAAAACTCGAACGCCACGACGAAGCCCGCGCGGAGTTCGAGCGCGCCGCCGCGCTCACCCGCAACGCGCGCGAACGCGAGCTTCTGCAGACGCGTGCGGCGGCATGCGCGCAGCACGCGGCGACCGGCTGAGCGAGCCGCATCGCGCAACGCAAGATTTCGCGCGCGCAGCGCATGCCTCCCGGCACCTGCAATCGCGTGGCGCCGGCAGTATCTTCGGCGCCTGTCCCGCTTCGAGGTCTTGCCATGTCGCTGCGTCGTGCCGTGGGTCCGCTGCTCGTGTTCGCCTGCCTGCTGTCGCCTGCAGTCCCCTCGTTCGCGGCAGCCGACACACCGCCGCCGGCCCCTGCCGCCGGCGCGCTGGAATGGCGATTGGTGGGCCCGTTCCGCGGTGGCTGGGCAACAATGGCCGAGGGCGTGCCCTCGCAGCCCGACACGTTCTACATCGGCACCGCGGGCGGCGGCGTGTGGAAGACCACCGACGCGGGCCGTACCTGGCATGCGCTGATGGATCGGGTGCCGACTGCCGCGATCGGCGCGCTCGCCGTGGCGCCGTCGAACCCGGACGTGATCTACGCCGGCAGCGGCCAAGTGGCCGCGCGCTACGACGTCGCCGCAGGCAACGGCGTGTACCGCTCCGACGACGCCGGCAAGACGTGGAAGCACCTGGGGCTGGACGACAGCAAGCACATCGGCAAGATCCTGGTCGACCCGCAGCATCCGGACACCGTGCTGGTCGGCGCGCTCGGCCACTACTTCGGGCCGAACCACGAGCGCGGCGTGTTCCGTTCCACCGACGGTGGCAAGACCTGGAAGCAGACGCTGTTCGTCGACGACAACACCGGCATCGTGGACATGGCCGCCGATCCGGCGCACCCGAACGTGGTCTATGCGGCGGCGTGGCAGGTGCGCAACTGGCCGTGGCTGTCCTACTACCAACCCAACGCGGGGCCGGGCAGCGGCCTGTACAAATCCAGCGACGGCGGCGTCACCTGGCAGCGCCTGGCCGGCCAGGGCTGGCCCAGCGGCGAGCTCGCGCGTATCGGCCTCGCCACCGCGCGCGGCAACCGCGTCTATGCCGTGGTGAACGACGCCGCGCATCCGGAGCAGAGCGGCCTCTACCGCTCCGACGACGGCGGCGCCACATGGCAGGCGCAGAGCCACGCCGACTGGCTGCCGAACGATTACTTCAGCCGCATCACCGTCGACCCCACCGATCCCGACCGCGTGTACTCGGCGGGCCAGTCGATCCGCCGTTCCGACGACGGCGGCAAGAGCTGGCGCGTCTTCAAGGGCGCGCCCGGCGGCGACGACTACCACTACCTGTGGATCGACCCGACCAACACGCAGCACATGATCACCGCCAGCGACCAGGGCGCGGTGGTCACCGTCAACGGCGGCCGGAGCTGGAGCAGTTGGTACAACCAGCCCACCGCCCAGCTCTACCATCTGGGCGCCGACAACCAGTTCCCGTACTGGATCTACGCCGGCCAGCAGGACTCCGGCACCGTGGGCATCGCCAGCCGCAGCGACTACGGCTCGATCTCGTTCCGCGACTGGAACCCGGTGGGCGGCGACGAGCGTGACTACGACCTGCCCTACCCGGGCGACCCCGGTATCGTGTTCGGCTCCGGCCTCGGCGGTCGCGTGTCGCGCTGGAACCGCAGCACCGGCGTGGTGCAGAACGTCACGCCGTGGCCGGTGAACAGCTACGGCCAGCGCGCCACCGACTTCAAGTACCACTACACCTGGATCACCCCGATCGCGTTCTCGGCCAAGCCGCCGTATGCGCTGTACATGGGTGCGCAGGTACTGTTCCGCAGCACCGACCAGGGCCAGCACTGGAGCGTGATCAGCCCCGAGTTGAACGGCAAGCGGGACGGCGCGCAGAACTGCAAGGGCAAGCCCACGCCGCAAGAGGCGCGCGACTGCGGCTATGGCGTGATCTTCACCATCGCGCCCTCGCCGCGCGACAACGACGAGATCTGGATCGGCACCGACGACGGCCTGGTCCAGCTCACCCGCGACGGCGGCAAGAGCTGGCACGACGTCACGCCCAAGGGCCTGCCGTCCTGGGGCAAGGTCAGCTCCATCGATGTCTCGGCGCTGCAGCCCGGCACCGCCTACGTCACGGTGGACAACCATCGCCAGGCCGACTTCACGCCGCATGCGTGGCGCACCCGTGACTACGGCGCGCACTGGACCGACATCGCCGCCGGCCTGCCCGCCCACGATTTCGTCGACGTGCTGCGTGCCGACCCGCAGCAGGCCGGGCTGCTCTACGCCGGCACCGACCGCGGTGTGTACGTGTCGACCGATGACGGCGCGCACTGGGCGTCGCTGCAGCGCAACCTGCCCACCGCCTGGGTGCGCGACCTGCTGGTGCACGGCGACGACCTCGTCGCCGCCACCCAGGGGCGCGCGATCTGGATCCTCGACGACGTGAGCCCGCTGCGCCAGGCCGGCACCACGGCCGCCGTGCAGCTGTACGCGCCGGCGCCGGCGATCCGCGTGCGCGCGAACGAGAACAAGGACACCCCGCTGCCGCCCGGCACGCCGCTGGGCACCAACCCGCCCACCGGCGCCATCATCGACT
Organism: Rhodanobacter humi; assembly: GCF_041107455.1. Classification (NCBI taxonomy): domain Bacteria; kingdom Pseudomonadati; phylum Pseudomonadota; class Gammaproteobacteria; order Lysobacterales; family Rhodanobacteraceae; genus Rhodanobacter; species Rhodanobacter sp. FW106-PBR-R2A-3-15. Next base: position 3,823,253 of record NZ_JBGBPY010000001.1, on the reverse strand, counting down.
ACCGCCTCGCGCACGCCGCGCACGGCCCGGTGACGCTCAGCATCTACGACAGCAAGGGCCAGCTGGTGCGCCGCTATGCCAGCGACGAGAAACCCGAACCGCTAGCCGCCGACCGTTACTTCGAGAAGGGCTGGCTGGGCTCGCCGCAACAGCTCTCCACCGACGCCGGCATGCACCGCTTCGTGTGGAACCTGCGCTACCCGCGCCCGCATGCGATCGAATACGGCTACAGCATCGCCGCCACCTGGGACAGCGACACCCCGCTCACGCCGGAAGGCCCGCTGGTGCTGCCCGGCAACTACCAGGTGGTGCTGCACGCGGACGGCAAGGATTACCGCGCCCCGCTCACCGTGACGATGGATCCGCGCGAGCACGTGGCCACCGCCGACCTCGCCGCCGGCCTCGCCTTCTCGCGCCGCATCGGCGACACCCTGCAGCAGGTCTGGAGTAATTACGGCGAGGTGCAGTCGCTACGCAAGCAGCTGGATGCACTGCACGCGAAGCTGGCCGGCGACGACGCGCACAAGCCCCTGCTGGCCGCGGTCGACGCGCTGGATGCGAAGACCAAGCCGCTGGTCAGCGGCAGCGGCGAGTACGCCGCTAACCTGCACGCGATGAGCGACGCGCTCACCGCCATCGCCACCGACGTCGAAGGCGCCGACAGCGCACCCACCGACGGCCAACAGCAGGCGCTGGCCGAATACGACGCCAACCTCGGCAAGGCGCTGGCGCAGTGGCAATCGATCCGCGGCACCGACCTGCCGCAGCTCGACCGCCAGTTGCAGGCGGCGCATTTGCCCGCGGTGACGCTGGCGGCGGCCACGCCGACGCAACCCGACGGCGACGACGACATGCCGTAGCGCATCCGCACCGCGACATGCCACAAGCAAGAGGGCCACCCGATGGGTGGCCCTCTTGCTTGGCGACGATGAAACTCAGGACTGGCTGTCGTCGGCCGGCGCGGCATCCGCGTCGTTCGATTCGGCCTCGCCCTCCTTCTTCTTGCCCAGCGCCGACTCCAGCGCGCCCGCGCCCTTGAAGCCGGCCACGGCCGCGAGCCCCTTGGTCAGCAGCCCTGCATTCGGATCGAGCTTCTCGGCGCCTTCGACCGCAGCCACGGCACCGGCGACTTCACCCAGAGTATCGAGAATTCCCATGACGACCTCCCGCGTTGGTTGGAGTGCTGAGCATGTGATCGGACGTGTTACGGCCGAATGAATCCCGACGCAAGTTCAGTCGCTGAAAACTTGCGAAAACGTGGCGAGCCGTGCGAGAGCGCGACACAACCCCGATGCATCCATCGCCTGCCGAGCACCGCAATCCGCCGTGAAGGGCGCGGGCCGATCTTCATCGTTCCTTCCGGTTTGCATCACATTTTGCCGCATCCGATTCCTGCCATCGCAGCCGACGGCGCCATACTGAAACAGGACGGTGATCCGGTTCGGACATCGCTCCAGGATGCGCCCGGCGCATGCACGCCAGCCCAGCTTCCGATGCGCCATGAGCCGCGATTCCAGGCCTGGTCGCACGACATGGCAGTTCTCGAATTGACGGACAAGCTGGCGCTCCGAATCCGCCCAGTCACGAGAAGGCCATAGCCATGAAAGCATGTCGCCTGACACGATTCCTGTTCAGCGCGTTGTTCGCCCTCATCGCCTCCAGCGCCATCGGCAATGTCCGCGCATCCGCAGCAAGTCCGATCGGGCAGCAGGACGCGGCAACGGTGCACGGGATGGCCGGCACATCCCGACAAGCCTCGGCCACGACACCGAACGACAAGGGGAAATTCCGTTCGCTGTCAGCCGCGGCCGCGGGCAGCGGCGTGATCCCCCGCTATGACCACGTGGTGATCGTCGTCATGGAGAACGCCAGCATCGACAGCATCGTGGGCAACACCAAGGACGCGCCCTACATCAACTCGCTGCTCGCCGACAGTGCATACTTCGCGCAGTCCCATGCGGTGACACACCCGAGCCAGCCGAACTACCTGGCCCTATTTTCCGGCTCCACCCAGGGCATCACCGACGACAGCTGTCCGCACACGTTCGACACGGACAATCTCGGCCATCAGCTGATGGGCGCCGGCTACAGCTTTGCCAGCTATTCGGAGACCATGCCGTCAGTCGGGTACACCGGCTGTGCGTACGGGGCTTCCGGCTACGCAAGGCGACACGACCCGTGGGCGAACTTCAGCAACATTCCGCCGTCGACGAACCTGCCCTACACCGCGTTCCCGGGCGACTTCGCCCAGTTGCCGACCGTGTCGTTCGTGATCCCCAACCTGTGCGACGACATGCACGACTGCCCCGTCGCGACCGGCGACAGCTGGCTGAGTTCGCACATCGGCAGCTACATCGCCTGGGCAAAGACCCACAACAGCCTGCTGATCCTGACCTGGGACGAAGACGACGACCTGAGCCTGGGCAACCGCATCATCACGCTGTTTGCCGGCGCGAACATCGAGCCGGGGACCTATGCGGAGCCGATCGATCACTACAGCGTGCTGCGGACGCTGGAAGACATGTACGGCCTCGCCGCACTGGGCAATGCCTCGGCCGCCACGCCGATCACCGACGTCTGGAGCCCGGCCGCGCTCGATTTCGGCATCAGCACGTCGCCGGCATCGCTCGGCATGAGCCAGGGCTCGCAAGCCGGCGTCGCGGTCACCGCCACCGGCTTCAACGGCTTCGACGCGACGGTCGATCTCTCCATCAGCGGGCTCCCCAACGGCGTGACCGCGACGTTCTCCCCCGCATCGCTGGTGCCCGCGAACGACGGCAGCGCCAGCTCCGTGCTCACGCTGTCGGCAACGCCGACGGCCGCCATCGGCAGCGCAACAGTCACCGTGACCGGCGTCGCCGGCGCACTCAGCCACAACAGCCCCATCCATCTCACCATCAATCCGCCCGTCGGCGTGGCGTACTGGGCCAGTAGCGTCAATTCCGGCCTGGTCGTGGACGATCCCGAAAGCTCCACCACCAGCGACACGCAGCTGATCCAGTATCCGAGGACCGGCCACGACAACCAGAAATGGCGGCTCGCGCCGAATGCCGACGGCTCGTGGACGATGACGAACGTGCTGAGCGGACTATGCATGGCCGCCGTGAACGCCTCGACCTCGGCTCGCGCGGCCGTGGTCCAGGCAAGCTGCACGGGGGGAGCCGAACAGCAATGGCAGCCGCAGCCCGCGGGCAGCGGCAGCGAGCTGGTCAACCGGAACAGCGGCCTGTGCCTCGATGTCGCCAACGCGTCGACCGCGCGGCGCACCCCGCTCATCCAGTACCCGTGCCACGGGGGCGCCAACCAGCAGTGGACCTTGCTGCGGGCGAACTGAGGAAGCTCCGTCGAAAGCGGCGCAAGCAGGCATGCCGCAAGCGCGGTCGACGCTCGCCGCACGGTCTGCAGCGAGCGCCGGTGCCTGTTCACCGAACCGGCATCAGCGATGCGCGCGCGGGCGCCACCGATGCCTCGCGACCGGCTTCGTCCGGCACGCGGACCGAAGCAGGCGATGCGACGGAGCGGCGGCGTCGGGCCTTGCCACGCTTCGACGAGGCGCATCCGGCGCAGGCATCGGGCACGCGTTGGTCGCGCAGGCGATCAGGTGCACGCGCAATCGACAGTTCGCACCATCCGCGCAAACGGGAACCGGGCAATATCCACCCGATCGGGACAAGACGCCGTGAAATTTCACGTTGCATCCACTGCCCATGAGCGACTTGCGGCGACCGGGGAAGCATTTGGCTGTTGTTCACTGACAGGCAATCCGGACGTGCAATCATCGGGGCTCATTTCGATCACTTGATCGACAAACCATCCACGGCTTGCATTCGAAACATCGGCATCTTCGTGCAATGCTGGAAATGAAATAATCGGCAGGTATAACGCCTGCTGGCCGATCACCATTGAGCCTCTTTGTGAGGCACGCGTTTCATATCTCAAAACAGGGCCACGAAACTCGCCAACCGCGGGTTTTCCTGATCGTGACAGGAGGCCATGACCGCCATTTCTAGCATCCCGGGATCGACGCCGATTCGGGATTCGGGAGTATGACGTCGCTGTGTTCGAGCGGATACTGATCGTCTGCATGGGCAATGTCTGCCGCAGTCCCACGGCCGAGTACCTGTTTCGACAGCACTCGACATCGCGTCGCGTTTCATTCAGCAGTGCGGGATTGTGCGCGCCGGCTGGACGGCCCATGGATTCGACCGCCCTGCAGCTGCTTGCTGAAAGCGGCATTGACGGCACGATGCACCGTGCCCGCCAACTGACGCCCTTGATGCTGCGCGAAGCCGACCTGGTGCTTGGCATGGAGAAGAGCCAGGTCGAAGCGATGATGCAGCTTGCACCCGAAACCCGCGGCAAGGTCTATCTGCTCGACAAATGGCTGAATGGAGATGACATTCCCGACCCTTACCGCCAACAACGCACCGCCTTCGAATATGTACACGAGATGATCACGAAAGGGGTCGACAGTTGGCAACTTTATCTGTGATTCATGTTTTCACGTCATGAGACGGTAATCCATATGACCGGCACCCTGGCCCCATTGCAACGCGACAACGAGATAGACCTCGGCGAACTGCTGGGCACGCTTCGCGATCACAAATGGTTTATCGTCCGCATTACCGCGCTTTTTATCGTGCTTGGCATCATCTATGCCATAACGGCCACACCCGTCTATCAGGCCACTTCGACGGCACAGGTGGAACAGAAAGTCCCGGACCTGCCCGGCTTGAGCGCGCTCAGCCAGACACTGGGGGCGTCGGACCCCGAGGCATCCACCCAGTCCGCGTTGATCACTTCGCGCATGGTGGTCGGCGCGGTGGTCGACAAGCTCAAGCTCACGATCGAAAGCAGCCCGGAACGCTTTCCGGTGTTCGGCAACTTCATCGCCCACCTCTACGCCTCGCATAACCGCGGCCAGTTGGCCGCCCCCTGGTTCGGGATGATCGGCTACGACTGGGGCGGCGCGAAGCTGGACATCTTCCAGCTGGACGTGCCCGACGGCCTGCTGGACAAGCCGCTGACCCTGATCGCGGGCGAGCACGGCGGCTATGTGCTGGTGGACGACGACGACAACATCCTGGTCACCGGCAAGGCCGGGGAATCGGCCAGCGGCCATGGCGTGACCATGCAGGTCCAGGCGCTGACGGCCAATCCGGGTACCCGCTTCCGCGTCGTCCGCCACCGCCGGCTGACCGTGACCAACCAGTTGCGCAAGGCGATCAAGGTCAACGAGCAGGCCAAGGATTCCGGCATCCTCGACATGACCTACGACAACACCAACCCGGTGCTGGCGGCGGCGGTGCTGGGAGACGTCGGTGAGCTCTACGTGCGCCAGGACGTGGAGCGCAATTCCGCGGAAGCGGCGAACAGCCTGCAGTTCGTCCGCGAGCAGTTGCCCAAGGTGCGCAGCCAGCTGGAACAGGCCACGGCGGCGCTCAATGCGTACCAGCTCAAGGCGCATTCGGTCGACATCAGCATGCAGACCCAGGCGCTGCTGAACCAGGAAGTCGCCATCCAGACCAACATCCAGCAGTTGCGCCTGCAGCAGGCCGACATGCAGCGCCAGTACACGCCGGCGCACCCAGCCTACAAGGCCCTGATGCAGCAGATCGGCCAGTTGGAAGCGAAGAAGGGTGCGATCGACAAGCAGGTCGGCAACCTGCCGAACACCCAGCAGGAACTGCTGAAACTGACCCGCGACGTGCAGGTGAGCAACGACACCTACACCGGCCTGCTCAACCAGGCCCAACAACTGGACATCGCCCGCGCGGGCACGGTGGGCAACGTGCGGATCATCGACAAGGCGGCGGTGGACATCACGCAGCCGATCTGGCCGAAGAAGACCATCGTGGTGCTCGGCAGCGCGTTCCTCGGCGGCTTCGTGGCCCTGCTCTGCGTCTTCATCCGCCAGGCGCTCAACCGCGGCATCGAGGACCCCGCCGTCATCGAGAACCTGGGCCTGCCCGTGTACGCCTCCATCCCGGTCAGCCTGCGCGAGCAGGCCTTGCACGACAAGCGCATCCGCGGCTACGGCAAGCAGCGACTGCTGGTCATGGATGCGCCGGCGGACATGGCCACCGAAGCCTTGCGGAGCCTGCGCACCAGCCTGCACTTCGCCCGCCTGGAGGCGAAGAACAACGTGTTGATGATCACCGGCTCCAGTCCGGATGTCGGCAAGACCTTCGTCTCCGCCAACCTCGCCACGCTCGTCGCGCAAGGCAGCCAGCGCGTGCTGCTGATCGACGGCGACATGCGCATGGGCACGCTGCACAAGATCATGGGTTGTCCGGCCGAGACCGGCCTTTCCGAGCTGATCGCGGGCCAGGCCGACCTTGATGCGGTGGTGCGCCCGATCGCCTCGTCCGGGAACCTTCACTTCATCAGCCGCGGCAAGATTCCGCCGAATCCCTCCGAACTGCTGATGAATTCGCGCTTCTCCACGCTGATCGACCACGTGCGGAAGGCGTTCGACCTGGTGATCATCGACACTCCGCCCATCCTGGCGGTGACCGATGCCGCCATCATCGGCCACCACGTCGGCACCGCCTTGATGGTGGTGCGCTTCGGCCTCAACCAGGCACGCGAGATCGCGCTGGCCAGGCAACGCTTCGAGCAGAACAACATCCCCCTCAGGGGAGCGATCTTCAACGCCGTGGAGAAGCGCAGCAGCGGCTACTACTCCTACGCCTACTACGGCGTCGGCAAGGACACCGGGTGAGCGAACGGCCCGCGGCAGCAACTGGAAGGCTCCGGCCACGGCTTGCCGCACGCACCACGGAACCTGACCGGAACGCCATCGCACGAACAGTGCCGGCCGCCAGGCGGCACGCGCCGATGGGACCCGCAATCACATGACAACCGACAAAGGCCGCACAGGAGCAGGATCAGTTTCCATGACCATCTTGCCGAAGAACTTCGCCCTCATCGGCGCCGCCGGCTACATCGCGCCCCGTCACATGCAGGCCATCAAGGCCGGGGGCAACCGGCTGCTGGCCGCCTTCGATCCGAACGATTCGGTCGGCGTCATCGACAGCCACTTTCCCGACGCCGACTTCTTCACCGAGTTCGAGCGCTTCGACCGGCATGTCGACCTGCGCCGGCGCGCCGGCCATGGCGGCCAGATCGACTACGTCTCCATCTGCTCGCCGAACTACCTGCACGACTCGCACATGCGCTTCGCCCTGCGCTCCGGCGCACACGCGATCTGCGAGAAGCCGCTGGTGCTCAACCCCTGGAACATCGACGGCCTGCGGGAAATCGAGCGCGAGACCGGCAAGCGCGTGAACACCATCCTGCAACTGCGCCTGCATCCGGCGATCGTCGCGCTGCGCGAACGGGTCCGGCGCGGGCAGCACCGCACCAAGCACGAAGTGGACCTGGCCTACGTCACCTCGCGCGGCCACTGGTACCTGCAGAGCTGGAAGGGCGATCCGAAGAAGTCCGGCGGCATCGCCACCAACATCGGCGTGCACTTCTTCGACATGCTGCATTACATCTTCGGCGCGCTGCAGACCAACCAGGTGCACCTGCACAGCGAGACCAAGGCGGCGGGCTACCTGGAGTACGAGAACGCCCGCGTGCGCTGGTTCCTGTCGGTGGATATCGAGGACGTGCCCATCCCGCTGCGCGAAAGCGGGCAGCGCACCTACCGCTCGATCACCGTGGACGGCGAGGAGATCGAGTTCTCCGGTGGCTTCGCCGACCTGCACAACCGCAGCTACGAGGAAATCCTCGCGGGCCGGGGTTTCGGCCTGGAGGAAAACCGCATCGCGATCGAGACCGTGGCCGCGATCCGCACCGGCAGCGTCGCACCCCTTGCAAGCGACAGCCACCCTTTCCTGCAACGAACGGCCTGAAGAGCGAACAGCATGGACACGGACCACTACCAGCACCCTTCCGCCATCGTCGACGAGGGCGCCCGCATCGGCGCCGGCTCCCGCATCTGGCATTTCGTGCACGTCTGCGGCGGCGCCCGCATCGGCAAGGAAGTCTCGCTCGGCCAGAACGTGTACGTCGGCAACCGGGTCGTCATCGGGGACCGCTGCAAGATCCAGAACAACGTGTCGGTGTACGACAACGTGACGCTGGAGGAAGGCGTCTTCTGCGGCCCCAGCATGGTGTTCACCAATGTCTACAACCCGCGCTCGCTGATCGAGCGCAAGGACGAATACCGCGACACCGTGGTCAGGCGGGGCGCCACGCTGGGCGCGAACTGCACCATCGTCTGCGGCGTCACCATCGGCGAGTTCGCCTTCGTCGGCGCCGGCGCCGTGGTGAACCGCGACGTGCCGGCCCATGCCCTGGTGGTGGGCGTGCCGGCGCGGCAGATCGGCTGGATGAGCGAATTCGGCGAACGGCTGAACCTGCCTCCGGAGGGCCACGGCGAGGCCGTCTGCGCGCACACCGGCACCCGTTACGTGCTGGATGGCCGCGTGCTGTGCCGGCAGGAGGCCAAGGGATGACAGGCCAGGGGATGATAGCTTTCGTCGATCTCAAGGCGCAGCAGGCGCGCATCAGGGATCGCCTCGACGCGGGGATCGCGCGCGTGCTGGCGCACGGCCAGTACATCCTCGGGCCGGAAGTGGCCGAACTGGAAGCGAAGCTCGCCGCCTTCGTCGGCGCCAGGCATTGCATCGGCTGCGCGAACGGCACGGACGCGCTGCAGATCGCGCAGATGGCGCTGGGCATCGGCGCCGGCGATGAAGTCATCATGCCCGGCTTCACCTACATCGCCACCGCGGAGACGGTGGCGCTGCTGGGCGCCAGGCCGGTGTACGTGGACATCGATCCGCGCACCTACAACCTCGACCCGGCCGGACTCGAAGCGGCGATCACCCCGCGGACGCGCGCGATCATTCCGGTTTCGCTGTACGGGCAGTGCGCGGATTTCGACGCCATCAACGCGATCGCCGACCGGCACGGCATCCCGGTGATCGAGGATGCCGCGCAGAGTTTCGGCGCGCGCTACAAGGGGCGGCGTTCATGCAGCCTGAGCACGGTCGCCTGCACCAGTTTCTTCCCCAGCAAGCCGCTGGGCTGCTACGGCGATGGCGGCGCGATCTTCACCGACGACGACCGGCTTGCCGTGGTGATGCGGCAGATCGCGCGCCACGGCCAGGATCGCCGCTATCACCACGTCCGCGTCGGCGTGAACAGCCGGCTGGACACGCTGCAGGCAGCGATCCTGCTGGCCAAGCTGGAGATATTCGAGGACGAGATCCAGCTGCGGCAGCGGGTCGCAAGCCGCTACGCCACGCTGCTCGCACAGGCCGGCATCGCCGCCCCGCCCCACGTCGAGCCGCACAACACCAGCGTCCATGCCCAATACACCATCCGCGTCGACGGTCGCGAAGCGCTGCAGGCGCGACTGAAGGAAGCGGGCATCCCCACCGTGGTGCACTACCCGATCCCGATCAACCGGCAACCGGCGGTGGCGGATGCGGGCGCACGCCTGCCGGTAGGCGACGAGGCGGCCAGGCAGGTACTCAGCCTGCCCATGCACCCGTATCTGACGGAGTCGCAGACCCGCCTGATCGTGGAAGAACTCGTCGCGGCATCCATGCAACAGGTCCAAACATGCTCGATCTCCTCGCCAGGCTGATAAGCGGTTCCGTCAACTGGGCGCAGCGCAGGAGCCACGCCCGCCGGTTGCGCGAGTACAGCGGCATCTCGCCGCGTGCCACGGTCGGCCTGGAGTCGAAGCTGATCGGCCCCAAGCAGCACTTCCTGATCGGCGAGCAGAGCTATCTCAATCGGGCGCATCTGTCCTGCGGCCCGCATTCCAAGGTCGTCATCGGCCGCAGCTGCGCCATCGGCTACAACGTGTCGATCAAGGCGATCACGCACTCGCTGGACAAGCCGACCAACAACGAGGCGGGCCCGATCATCCATCTGGAGCGCGACATCGTCATCGGCGACGACTGCTGGATCGGCGACAACGTCTACATCCGGGAGGGCGTCACGCTGGGCAACAACGTGATCGTCGGCGCGAATTCCGTGGTCACGCGCTCGGTGCCGGACAACCAGGTGATCGCCGGCGTCCCCGCGCGTGTCATCAAGGAGCGATGACATGCGTCGGCATGGCGACAAGGTCGACGTGATCCGCCCGCGGCCGCGGCCAATGCGGGGACTGCGCGCGTGAAGAAGATCATCTTCGGCAAGTGCTACGCGTTTTCCGGCGACGCGAGCCTGGAGCCGATGCTCGCGAAAAGCCTGGAGCTGTACACAGATGCCGGCGACCGCGAGCCCGAGGTGAACATCCGCATCGGCCACGCCGTCAGCGCGCACATGCCGTCCTCGATCAACCCCACGGCGCACAAGACCTTCGCGCACGGCATGCAGACCTCGTTCCCGCGGATCGACGTCTGCTGGGAGCGCGCCGGCGACGGCCGCCTGGAAGTGGAGGCCGTCATCAAGCCGCGGCGCGGCATCCGGCGCACCGTGCACAAGCTGATGTCGATGGAGTACCCGCGCGGGGCCGAGACGTTCGAGCAGATGCTGCACGAGTTCGTGCTGGTGCCGTCGGTCTACTTCTTCAAGGACGTGGTGCCGATCCATGCCGCGTCCGTGACGATAGCCGGCAGCGCCTGCCTGCTCGCCGGCACCGGCGGCGCCGGCAAATCGTCGGCCATGCTCGCCCTGCGGCGCAACGAGGACGTCGGCTTCGTCAGCGACGACATCGTCATCATGTCCGACACCGCGCGCGTCAACGGCAACATGGCGTGGCCGAAGATCTACGGCTACAACTGCATCGGCAACGCGATGAAAAGCGAGATCCTCGCCGGGCGCGGATGGATCGACCGCGCCCATTTCAACATCAAGAACCACCTGAATTCCGCCAACGTGCGGCGCAAGATGTCGCCCGACCGGCTGTACCGCCGCGTGGAGCCGGCGTCGGTGCCGCTGACCCGCGTGTACTACGTGGTGCGCGAGGACGTGCCCGAGATCCGCGTGTCCGCGCTGGGGCTGAGCGACGCCGTCGACATGACGATCGCCGTCATCAGCGCCGAATACAGCGTTTTCCACGACCACCTCTACTGGGAGGAGTACAACGCGCTGGCCACCGCGCGCGCGCCGATGCTGACCATGGCGGAGGTGACCGCGAACTGGCGGCGAGTGCTCACGGCGAGCTTCGCCACGGTGGGCTGCTTCAAGATCAGCGTGCCGTTCGAGGTGGAGCATGCCGTCTACCAGGACAGCGTGAGCGACCTCGTCGTCGCGGACATGACGGCGCAACCATGAAGATCGCGATCCTGACCAACGCCTATCCCTACCTCCCCGGCGAGCAGTTCATCGAGGACGAGATCGGCTACTGGGCCGCGCACGCCGGCGTCGACGTCACCGTGTTGCCGGCGCTGGCCGCGGGCACGCCGCGCCCGGTGCCCGCGAGCATCGCGGTCGGCCTCGACATGGCGCGCTCCGCGAGAGCCTGGCGGCTGTGGTTCGTGCTGCGGGCGCTGGGCTCCGCGATCTTCCGGCGCGAGCTGGGTTATCTGCGGCGCGCGCGGAAACTGAAACCGCGCACCGTCACGCGCGCCCTGCTGCACGTGTCCAAGGTGCTCGAACAGGCCGCGCAACTGCAGCGATACGCCGGCATCCACGGCCGCATCGACGTGGCCTATAGCTACTGGAACGAGACCCAGGCCTGCGCCGCCCTGCTCGCCCGGAAGGCCGGCGCGGTGCGCAAGGTCGTCTCGCGCGTGCATGGCTACGACCTGTACGAGGCGCGCCGCCGGCATGGCTACATGCCGCTCAAGCGGCAGTTCGTCGCCGACTGGGACGCGATCTTCGCGCTCTCGCGCGAGGCGCGGGACTATCTGCGGCAGACCTACGACGCGCCGCCGGAAAACATCCGCATCTGTCCGCTGGGCGTGCCGCTGGCCGCCACGCTCGCGCGCCCGAGCCCGGCCGGATGCCTGCACGTGGTGTCGGTTTCCTTCTGCCTTCCGGTGAAGCGGCTGGACCGGATCGTCGACGCCCTGGAACTGCTGGCCCGTCGCCATCCGGACGTCTGCGTGGGCTGGACGCACATCGGCACCGGCCCGTTGCTGGAGGAGATCCGGGCGCTGGCGCGGCTGAAGCTGTCGGGCCTGGCGAACGTCACGTGCACCTTCGCCGGCGAGCTGCCCAACCATGCCGTCAAGGCGTACTACCGCAGCGTACCGGTGGATGTGCTGGTCAATGCCAGCGAATCCGAGGGCGTGCCGGTGTCCATCATGGAAGCCATGAGCGCGGGCGTGCCGGCCGTCGCCCCCGACGTGGGCGGCATCGCCAGCCTGGTCTCCGACCGCTGCGGCGCCCTGCTGGGCGCGCACCCCGATGCCCGGGACATCGCCGACGCGGTGGAGCGGGTCGCCTTCGCGGACGGACGGGACAGCCTGCGTGTGCACGCGCGGCAGGCGATCGAATCCGGCTTCGACGCCGCCCGGAATTACCGCGACTTCGTCGCCAGCGTCGTCGCCATCGGCGCAGCCGGCGACCGGGAGCCGGCGCGACCTCCATCCCGGGCGACCTACCCGCTCCGGCAGGCAACACGACGGTGAACATGGCAAGAATCCAACCAGACAGGTCGACGGGTGAACATACGAACCGTGCTCGCATTTGCCCTTGGCCCCATCGTCACCGCCGGGCTCGGACTGGTGACGGTGCCGGTGATCGCCTGGGTCTTCCCGCCTGCCGACGTGGGTCGGTTGAACATCGTGCAGATCGCGGTGTCGTTCGGCGTGCTGCTGTTCAACCTGGGACTCGACCGCGCCTACGTGCGGGAGTACCACGAGTGGAGCGATCGCGGCGCGCTGCTGAAAGCCTGCTTCACGCCGGGGTTCGCGCTGCTGCTGCTGGCGATGCTGCTCACGCTGCCGATCGACCGGCACCTTGCCGACTGGCTGTTCGGCCTCGGGCACGTCGCGTACTACTGGATGCTGGTGGCCTGCGTGGTCGCGAGTTTCATCTCCCGCTTCCTCTCGCTCATCCTGCGCATGCAGGACCGCGGCCTGGCGTTCTCCGCCAGCCAGATCCTGCCCAAGGTGATCCTGCTGCTGGCCGTCGCGATGCTGGCGTTGCCGGCCTTCTCGCGGACGTTCGGGGAGCTGGAAGTGGCCTATCTGGCTTCCCTGCTGTCCGTGCTGCTCATCTACAGCTGGAACACCTGGCGCGAATGGGTCCCGGCCCTGCGCGCCCCGGTTTCCCGCCCGCAGATCCGCGGCCTGCTCGACTACGGCGTGCCGCTGATCTTCGCCGGCGTGGCCTACTGGGGGCTGGATGCCACCAGCACGCTGGCCCTGCGTTCGCTGTCGACCCTGCCGGAGCTGGCGATCTACTCGGTCTCCATGAGTTTCGCCGGCGTGGGCGTGGTGTTCCAGACGATCTTCTCCGTGCTGTGGGCGCCGATGGTCTACAAGTGGGTGGCCCACGGCGCGGACATGCGGCGGGTCGACCACGTCGCCCAGCAGGCGCTGGCCGTGGTCTGCGCGATCTGGGTCGTGAGCGGCGCCCTGTCGTGGCTGATCGACTTCGTGCTGCCCGCGCACTACGTCCAGGTGAAGTACCTGATGCTGTGCTGCATCGGCGAGCCGCTGCTGTACACGCTTTCCGAAGTGACCTGCGTCGGCATCGGGATCACGCGCCGGTCGATGCTGTCGCTGTGGTCGACCATCGCGGGGCTGGTCGTCAATGTCGCCCTCAGCGTGTGGCTGGTGCCCGGCCATGGCGCCGCCGGGGCCGTGGTGGCGAACGCGATCGCGTTCCTGGTGTTCTTCGTGGCGCGCACCGAGGCCTCGGCCCACGTCTGGCGGCCGTTTCCGCGCGCCCGGTTGTACGCGTTCGTCACGGCCGGCGTGGGCCTTTCCATCGCCACGCTGGTGTACGGCCCGCATGCCCCCGTCCATTTCAGCGTGGTCTGGCTGGCGCTGTTGCCGGTCGTCGTCTGGTGCTTCCGCCACGAATGGAGCGGCATGCACCGCGCGTTGCGCGGGGCGTTGAAGTCCCGGCGCAGCTACCCGGAACCCGACGAGGAGCCCGGCGCCCTGCCATGAACCAGACCATGCCACGCGCCACCGCGCACCACCCGAGGCTGCGGCGATGACGAAGATCAACCTGTTCGTCTTCGCCGCGCACCACCTGTCCGGCAACATCGCCGCGCAGCGCTTCAAGGGCCTGCTGAAGTACCTGGACCCGGCGAAATACCGGATCTACGTGTTCGCCCGCGAGCCGGCACCGGGCGCGCCCGCGGCCACCTTGCCGCCGACGCCGGGGATCACCGTCCTGCCGTTGCCCGGCCACTGCGTGGGCAGCGAGTCTTCCGCCGCGGCATCGCTGCTGACCATGGCCGCGGCATTCCTGCGCCCGCTGCCGTTCCTGTTCGCCGGGGGCGCGGGACGCGGGCAACCGTGGTTGGTGCGCGCGCTCGCTGCGGCCGACCGGTTGTGCACCGAGAAACTGGCCGCGGGCGAACGCTGCGTGGCGATCGGCACGTATTCGCCGATCGACTCCCTGGTCGCCGCCGCGAGCCTGGCCAGCCGGCGCCGCATCGGCTGCCTGCAGGACTTCCGCGACGGGCTGGTGTTCGAGCCGCTGGGCCAGCCCGGCCGGTTGCGGACCTGGATGCGCCAGCTGATCGAGCGGCGCGTGGTGGCCGCCGCCAACCTGGTCACCTCGGTGAGCCCCCCGCTGGTCGCCGATTTCCAGCGGCGCTATCCGCGCAAGGCGGCGGCGACCCTGCCCAACGGCTACGATCCGGCCGACTTCGCCGCCCCCGGCAACGCCACGACCGACGATCCGCGTGTCGCCGCCATCCTCGCCCGGTGGGTTCCGGCCGGCGCGCTGCTGATCGGGCATTTCGGGCGCATCGGCGCCAGCGATGGCTCGGCGTCGCGCAGCCTCGATTTCCTCGTCGATGCGCTGAACGCATCGCCCGCGACGATGGCGAACAAGCACGTGATGTTCGTCGGCGAGCTGACGCAACAGGAACGGGCCACGCTCGAACGCGCCCGGTTTTCCGTCAGCGTGCTCGGCCCGGTCGAGCGCACGCTGGCGCTGCAACTGATGCAGCGCTGCGACAAGCTGCTGCTGCTGACCGGTTCGCGCGCCAGCTGCGCCACCGGCAAGCTGTTCGAATACCTGGCCGCGGGGGCGGACATCGTCTGCGTTTCCGGCGTGCGCAACGCGGCCACCGCCATCCTCGCCGAGACGGGTGCGGGACGCAGCCTGCTGACCGGCGATGGCGCGGCGGCCGGCGACGCCCTGCGGGCCGCGCTCGCGCCCGGCGCCGCCGACGCGCAGCGCGACATCGGCCCCTACAGCAAGCTGGCGCAGGCTGGCATGCTCGACCGCTGGATCACCGACATGGTGCAGCCATGACGCACGGCCACGATCCGTCGTCGACCGCACCGGCGGACCTGCTGCTGCCGCCGCCGGCACTGCTGGACGCGGGCAAGTACCGCTTCACCGTGGGCCACATGTTCCTCGGCACGGCGTTCCTGCTGCTGTTCCTGTCCGTGGTGATACCGAACTCCCTGCAGATCCCCACCGCGGCGGCGATGGGCCTGGCCTTCCTGCTGGCGCTGCCGGGACTGCGCATCGGCGCGGGCTTCAGGAACCTGCTGGGCATGTACGTCTGCACGGTGATCGTGACGACCACCTACATGATCGTGGGCGGCATGCACGGCGCGTCGCTGGTCGCGCTCGCCCAGGTGCTGGCGATCTACATCGTGTCGCCCCTGCTGTGGACGATCATCGCCGAGGCCTTGCTGCGATGGCTGGGAACCGAGCGGCTGATCGGCTGGTTCGTCCTGCTCAGCCTGCTGTGCGCCGCCAGCGTCGCGCTGTTCTTCTACCTGTACTTCAGGCATGGCGCGGCGGCCGTGGCCTTCTTCTTCCAGGGCGCCAACATCAACCAGAACGAGGGATTTTCCGGCGCCACGATGCACGTATACGGTTCGCTGATTTTCCTGTGCGGCGGCTTTTTCAGTTCACCCGAGCTGATCCGCAGCCGGCTGCTGCGACTGGTCCTGCTGGCGGCGCTGCTGGTCTGCGCGCTCACCTCCGGCCGTTCCGCGCTGATTCTCGCGGTGCCGATGGGCTGGCTGCTGGGCCTGATGCTGACGTCGCGCACGACCGAGCACCCGCACGGCTCGATGTTCACCGGCGTCATCCGCTACGGCCTGCCGGTGCTGATCGCGACGGCGGCGGCGCTGTTCCTGCTGCAGGCCTACACGCAGATCAGCCTGGGCGCGGTGCTGGACGTGGTCACGAACAAGCTCGCCTCGGGTGGTGGCGAGGCGCGGGTGCAGATGGGCCATTCATTGCTCGCCGGCATACTGGACAACGGCGGCCTGGGCTCGGGTCACGGCGTCGGCGTCAAATACATCAGCGACCCCATTCATCCCTGGCGCTACGAGCTGGTGTGGCTGGCCACGCTGTACCGGGTGGGCATACTCGGCACGGTGATCTACGCGCTGCCGTTCGCGCTCTACATCCTCGCGGCGCTCCGGCTGGCATACCGACGCCGACTGCCGTCGCGGCACAAGTTCCTGTTCAGCGGCCTGGTCTGCGCCCTGCTCGCGACCAACACGAACCCCTACATCGAGGCGTTCGCCTTCCAGTGGATGTACGTCATTCCGCTGGTGGCGCTGTTCATCGAGTACCCGGACTGCCTCAGGAAGGCACCAGGATGAAGCGTCTCAAGGTGCTGCTTTTTTCCAGGTATTCCAGGCTGGGCCCGAGCACCCGGCTGCGCAGCCTGCAGTACCTGCCCCTGTTGCGGGACCGCGGGATCGACGTCGAGGTGCATGCGCTGTTCCCCGATGCCTATCTCGAGAACCTGTACGGCAATCACTCCGCGGCCGCCCGCTGCATCGCGTGGCAATCCTGCGCCCGGCGCGTGGTGCAGACCCTGCGCCGCGACGCGCACGACCTCGCCTGGATCGAGGGCGAACTGTTCCCCTACCTGCCGTACTGGATGGAGTCGCTGCTTGCGCGCTCCGCCAGGCCTTACGTCGTGGACTACGACGATGCGCTGTTCCACAAGTACGACCTGTCGTCCAGGCCGCTGGTGCGGCGCCTGCTGGGCCGCAAGATCGACCGCGTGATGCGCGGGGCCGCCTGCGTGATCGCCGGCAACCGCTACCTCGCCGCACGCGCCGAACGGGCCGGCGCGGCCCGGATCGAGATCATCCCGACCGTGGTGGACGAGCAGCGTTACGCGGTGGTGGACCACGCGGACACCGAAGCGCCGGTGATCGGCTGGATCGGATCGCCGGCCACCGAGGAGTACCTGCTCGACAACCGCGAAGTGCTGGAACAGGTCTGCGCCCGGCACGACGCGCGCCTGCTGCTGGTCGGGCCGCGCACCGAGGTCGCCGGCGAGTTCGGCAGCGTGGTGCCGGAGGTGGCGGCATGGTCCGAGGACAGCGAGGCCGCCACGCTGGCCCGCATGGACATCGGCATCATGCCCTTGCGCGACGGCCCGTGGGAACGCGGCAAGTGCGGCTACAAGATCATCCAGTACATGGCCTGCGGCCTGCCGGTGGTCGCCTCGACGGTGGGCGCGAACCTCGACATCGTGCAACACGGCGAGAACGGCTTCCTCGCTGACGGGATGGCCGCGTGGCGGGACGGCCTCGAACAGCTGATCCGGAACCGCGCCCTGCGCACGCGCATGGGCCTGGCGGGCCGCGCACGCGTCGAGCACGAATACAACGTGGGCGTGCAGGCCTCGCGGCTCGCGGACGTGCTGCACGGCGCGGGGCGGCACTGATGTGCGGCGTGGCCGGATTCTGGCAACGGCGCGGCGGTGCGCGCGACGCGCTGCTGGGACAGGTGCAGGCCATGTCGGCCCGGCTGGTCCATCGCGGCCCCGACGACAGTGGCGCGTGGTGCGACGAATCCGCCGGCATCGCGCTGGCGCAGCGGCGCCTGTCCATCCTCGACCTCTCGCCGGCCGGCCACCAGCCCATGCCCTCGGCCTGCGGGCGCTACGTCCTGGTGTTCAACGGCGAGATCTACAACCACCTCGACCTGCGCCAGCAGCTCCTTGCGGCAGGCGCGGCACCGGCGTGGCGCGGACATTCGGACACCGAGACCCTGCTCGCGTGCTTCGTCGCCTGGGGCGTGGAGCGGACCCTGCGCGCCTGCGTGGGCATGTTCGCGTTCGCGCTGTGGGACCGCCGGCAGCGCTCGCTCACGCTGGCGCGCGACCGCATGGGCGAGAAGCCGCTGTACTACGCGTGGCAGGGCGACACCTTGCTGTTCGGCTCGGAGCTCAAGGCCTTGCAGGCGCATGCGGCCTTCCGCGCGGAAGTCGATCGCGACGCGCTGGCGCTGCTGCTGCGCCACGATTGCGTTCCCGCGCCGTACTCCATCTATCGCGACGTGCTCAAGCTGCGCCCCGGGCACCTGCTGCGCATCGGCGCCGATGCGCCGCGCAGCGCGCAAGCCGTGGCGTACTGGCGCTACAACGACGCGGTCAGCGCCGGCCTCGGCAACCCGCTAGCCGGTTCGGACGCCGAAGCCATCGATGCGCTGGAGCGGCAGCTGGGCGCCAGCGTCGGCGCGCAGATGCTGTCGGACGTGCCGCTGGGCGCGTTCCTCAGCGGCGGCATCGACAGCAGCACGATCGTGGCCTTGATGCAGGCGCGCAGCCGCCGCCCGGTCAAGACCTTCACCATGGGCTTCGGCGAGACCGGCTACGACGAGGCCGCGCACGCCAAGGCCGTGGCCAGGCATCTCGGCACCGAGCACACCGAACTCTACGTGCGCCCCGAGGATGCCCTCGCCGTCATCCCGAAGCTGCCGTCGATCTTCTGCGAACCCTTCAGCGACAGCTCGCAGATTCCCACCTTCCTGGTCAGCCAACTGACCCGCCGCGAAGTGACGGTGGCGCTGAGCGGCGACGGCGGCGACGAGTTGTTCGGCGGCTACAACCGCTATCTCGGGGCCCGCACGACCTGGGAGCGGATGCATCGCCTGCCGCAGTTCGCGCGGCTTGCCGGTGCCGGCGTCCTGCGCTCCTTGTCGCCGGACGCATGGAACCGATGGTTCGAACGCGCCAAGCCGCTGCTGCCGAAGCGCTGGCACCTGGCCACGCCCGGCGACAAGGCGCAGAAGCTGGCCGAGGTGCTGCCGCTGGCCAGCGGCCACGCCTTCTTCCTCCACCTCGCCAGCCAGTGGAAGCACCCGGACAGCGTCGTGATCGGCGCCCGCGAGCCCGCGACCCTGTTGACCGACTCCGATGCGTGGCCGGACACCGGGAACCTGGCGCAATGGATGATGGCGATGGATGCGCAGAGCTACCTGCCCGACGACATCCTGGTGAAGGTCGACCGGGCCGCCATGGCCAACAGCCTGGAGACCCGCGTGCCGATGCTCGACCATCGCGTGGTGGAACTGGCGTGGCGCGTGCCGCTGCACCGGAAGATCCGCGACGGCGAAGGCAAGTGGCTGTTGCGCCAGGTGCTGTATCGGCATGTGCCCCGGGAATTGATCGAGCGCCCCAAGATGGGCTTCGGCATCCCGCTGGACAGCTGGCTGCGCGGCCCGCTGCGCGACTGGGCGGAAACCCTGCTCGATGAGCGCCGCCTGCTCCGGGAAGGCTATTTCCACCCGGCGCCGATCCGGCGGAAGTGGCAGGAGCACCTGGACGGCCGACGCAACTGGCAGCACCCGCTGTGGAGCGTGCTGATGTTCCAGGCCTGGCTGGATGAAAACCGGAGGGCATCCGCATGACGCTGCCGCCCGCATGTCGCACCGGCGGCCCGCTCGCCGTTTTGCAGGAGACCGCCGCATGAAAGCCGTGCTGTTCGCCAACACGGATTGGTACCTCTACAACTTCCGCCGCGCGCTGGCGCTGGCCTTGCAACGGCAAGGCTACGAGGTCCTGCTGATCTCCCCGGCCGGCCCTTATGGCGACAAGCTGCGCGCCCTCGGCCTGCGCTGGGAATCCGCGCCGATGGCGCGGCGCAGCCTGAATCCGCTGCGGGAAGCGGCACTGCTGTGGCATCTCGTCCGCCTGCTGCGGCGCGAACAGCCGGCGCTGGTGCACGGCTTCACCATCAAGTGCGCCGTGTACGGCTCGCTGGCGGCGCGACTGGCCGGCGTGCCCGCCCGGGTGAACGCCGTGGCCGGCATGGGTTACGTGTTCACCAGCCCGCAGCTGAAGGCGCGGCTGCTGCGGCCGGTGGTGCGCGGCCTGTTGCGCCTCGCGCTGGGCGGCAGCGGCGCACGGCTGATCCTGCAGAACGCGGACGACGTGGCGCTGTTCCGGCAGGCCGGACTCGTCGACCCGGAGCACATCCGCCTGATCCGCGGTTCCGGAGTGAACTGCGCGCAGTTCGCCGCGGGAATGCGCGCGCGGCCCCCCGGCGATGGCCGCATGCGCGTGCTGCTGGCCAGCCGGCTGCTCTGGGACAAGGGCCTGGCCGAGTTCGTCGCCGCGCTGCGCCAGCTTCGCCTTCAGGGCCGCACCGTCCACGCCCTGCTCGCCGGCACGCCGGATCCCGGCAATCCCGCCACCGTGCCGGAAGCGACGATACGGGAATGGGTCGCGGAAGGACTGGTCAGCTGGCTCGGCCACGTCGACGACATGGCCGGCCTGCTCGGTTCGGTCGACGTGGTGGTGCTGCCGAGCCACCGGGAAGGCTTGCCGCGGACGCTGGTCGAAGCGGCGGCCTGCGGCCTGCCGCTGATCACCACCGACGTCCCAGGCTGCCGCGAGGTGGTGTCCGATGGCGTCGACGGCCTGCTGGTTCCCAGGGGCGACAGCAAGGCACTGGCGCAGGCCATCCGGCGACTGCAGGACGACCCGGAACTCGCGCGCCGGCTGGGCGTGGCGGCTCGCCTCAAGGCGCGATCCCAATTCGACGAACACATCGTCATCCAGCGCACCCTGGAGGTCTACGCGGAACTGTGCGAAGCGCCGGCGGCGTTCACCGAGCCGCTCCTTTAGACGTCCATTCCCCGCGTCATGCGCATCCTGCCATGACATGACCCATGCGCCGTTCGGAGAACCGCATCCGCCCGCGAAGGAATCATTGACGGGCTTCGCAGGAACCGCGACAGCCGTTCCCGGAGCCACGCACGATCGGAGACCTTGCCATGCGATCCTCACCGCAACTGACGAATGTCCTGGACTTCCTGCCCGCGGCGGAACACGCCGCCATCCGCGCCGGCACCAGCTCCTACGATTGCACCGGCGGCATCCAGGCGGCGATCGACCAGGCCGGGAACCGGGTATACGTGCCCGCCGGGACCTATCCCGTGAAACAGCTCAACCTCAGGTCGGACATCGAGCTGTATGGCGACGGGCAGGCCAGCGAGCTGAGGGCGCACGACGACACGCTCGCCTGCGAGTTCATGCTCGTCACCCACGTGCGCGACGGCGGCACGCCCGATGTCGCGGACAACATGCGGAACATCCATCTGCACGACCTCAAGCTCAACGGGCGCGTGGCCGAGTTCGGCTACCAGCAGTTCTGGTACCTGCTGGCCGTCAACGCCACTTCGGACCTGACGGTCGAGCGGGTGATGTTCCACGGCTTTCGGGGCGACGGCATGTATGTCGGATCGGGGACGCTCCACGGCACCGAACGCCACAACAAGCGCATCGCCGTGCGCGACTGCGTGTTCGACGGCGCGGTCAAGGACAACCGCAACGGCCTGTCCATCATCGACTGCGACCATCTGACGGTCGCGAACTGCATCTTCCGGAACATCGGCAACGCGAAACTCTCCCACTCGGTGGGCGGCATCGATTTCGAGCCCGACCACAACTGGAGCGTGTATCGCAACGTGACCATCAGCCACTGCAAGTTCATCGACATCGATACCGTGAACACGGCCGGCATCACGTTCTTCAACGGCCACCAGACGGGAAGCAACATCCACGACTGGGTCGTGTCGGACTGCCAGTTCACGAACTGCTACTGGGGCATCGATTCCGCGACGCGGCCCAAGACCGCCGCGGACGTCGCCGACAACCTCTCCGTGCTCAACTGCCACTTCCTCAATTCGATCCGCGTCGACATCGCGGTCAACGGATTGAGCGGCACGCAGATCAGCGGCTGCACCTTCCAGCGCTCGCCGCCGGGCTCCGGCCCGGGCGGCGACGCGATCAGGCTGGGATCCTTCGCCTACGGGACCAGCGAGAACGCCATCGACACGGTGATCACGGGCAACACCTTCATCGGCATACGACCGCAGATGGGCGCGATCGGCGTGCTGGGCGCCGACCGGGTGGTGTGCGCGGGCAACGTGTTCGTCGACATCCACGGTTCCTGCATCAACTTCGCCGAGGGCAACACCCCAGACCACACCCGGCGCACGGAGTCCGTGATCATCTCCGGCAACAGGATCAGCCGCAGCGCGCACGCGGCACCGGGCGCCGCCGCCATGTCCTTCCTCAGCACGAGCGAGCAGATGCGCATCACCAGGGGCAATCTCGTGGTGAACCGTTCCATCGAATACGCCAACGACATCGATGACGGCATCAAGCGCGTTGCGGCGGGTGCGACGATCCAGCTCGTGGGACTGAAGTGACCGGCATCGCGCCAACCGCACGCCGCCCCGCAAGCGGCCCTTGAATTCACGCAGATTCGCGGCGACGGCTGGCGCGCGCGGTCAACGGCGATCGGGTTGTTCCGCCGCGCGGTATGCCCCGGTCTTGTGATCGCTCGCCCTGCCCCTGTTCTCCCCTCTCTGGGCCACAAGATCGGCCGGGACGACTGATCGGCCCGCACCCGATGAAACGGCCTTCGCACCGATGTCGCGCTGCGGGTCGAGTCCGGTCTGCCGGCGCGCTTCCTGTCGCAACCACAGGCGCATGACCGTCGTCATGTATACGCCGAGGATCAGGCAAAACGCCGCGAGGTTCACCCCCGCCGAATGAGCCACGCCGCTGACGATCGCGCCGATGGACGCGAGGCCGACGGCGAGCACCACCAGCACGGCCAGAGTGGCCCGAGGCCCCAGGCCGGCCCCCTGCAGGATGTGGTGGATATGCCCGCGGTCCGGCTTGAACGGCGACTGCCCCGCGCGCATGCGTCGATACATCACCGCGAGCGTGTCGAGCACCGGCAGCGCCACGCACCACAGCACGTCGACGGGCGACAGATGCGTTTCGGGCATCTGGCTCAGGCGGATGAGTACCCAGGCCAGCAGGTAGCCGATCAGCGTGCTTCCCGCATCGCCCAGGAAAACCTTGCCGCCCACGAAGCCGAGGTTGACGACCAGATAGGGCAACATGGCCGCGGCCAGCAGGGCCAGCAGCATGATGACCCCGCGCAAGGGCGTGGGTGACGCGAACAGGATGACGGCGGCGATGCTGACCAGGGTCAGGCTGCCGGCGAGGCCATCGATGCCGTCCATCATGTTGAACGCATTCACCAGGCCGATGACCGCAAGCACCGTCATCGGCACGCCAAGCCAGCCAAGTACCACGTCATGGCCGAAGATGTGTCCAAGCGTGTGGATGTAGACACCGGTGCTCGCGATCACAGTCAGTATCGCGATGGTCTGGATCAGCAGGCGATCGCGCACGCTGAGGCCGAAGCGATCGTCCAGCGCGCCGAGCAGGGCAAGCACGGCGGCGGTTCCGAGCAGGCTCCGCTCGAATCCGTCGAAAACGCCGTAGCAGGCCGCCCCCGCGAGCATCCCCGTGAAGATCGCCAGGCCGCCCACCAGTGGCACTTCGCCTAGATGCTGTTTGCGCTGGTCGGGGCGATCAACCAGACCCAGCGCCAGAGCGAGCCGGCGCATGGCGACGATGCCTGCTGCCGACGTGCATGCAGCAACCAGAACATCGAGGAGCAACCGCAGTTCCTGCATGGGACCTCCGCCTCCTAGCTTGCTCGAGCGGGTCCCCCAAGGTCCGAACGAGTTCAATTGTGGGGGATTCAGCCGACGGGCGGCAAAAACCTTGCTGACCTGTGCCCACGAACCGTGGATCCACCAGACCGATATTTCCTCCTGCCTGGATCGACCTTGATCCAATCAATGATGCGACGGTGATTGCCCGACGAGAGCACATGGAGCTAACGCCAGGCTTTTGAACCTATCACTTTTGGATGTCGATTCCGGTACAACGCCAATGCCTTATTCAGCCACTGCGCATTTATATGAGCGCCACATGAATCGAATGTTTGGATAATGTTTCATGCATTCCGCGCATGCATGAACCAGGCAACACAAATGCAAAAGTCCATCATGCGGACAAGACAGTCTCCGGAACATCGTGAAACAGGCGAATATGCTTGCGCGTCATATCGGGCAGCGAGCGCGTCGACTTGCAACGTGGGTGAAATACGCCCACTGAACTGCGGACCATCGCCACCGCGATGCCGGCAGTCGCCGCGGCGTTCTGCGCCACTCGGACCCATGCCATCAACGCGGGCATCGCGTTGATGGCATGGATCCGGGCTGGTCCATGCCGATCGCGGATCGGAATTCAGGGCCGCGAATTCAGGACTGCATCAGTGGTTCGCGCTGTAATTCGCGGCGGCCGCACTGCTGACCAGGGTCGCCGCAGGCAGCAACTGGCTCAGGAAACGGTTCCAGCGGGTAATGCCCGCCGCACCCACGAATACCACGTCGCCCGGCTTCAACCTGAAATCGTCTCCCAGCGCGAATGCGGCCGGCGAACGCGCATCCAGCTGGAAGACCTTGGCCGGGGTATTTTTCAGATTGTTCGCGCCACGTATCACGTAGACGGCCCTGCCGTTGGAAGTGATCGGATTCAAGCCGCCGACGCGACCCAGCGCCTGGGTCAGCGAGATCGAGGAAAGCGTCCTGAAGGTGACCGCCTGGGGACGCATCACCTCGCCCATCACGTACACTTCCTCGGAGTCGTTGTAGGGAAGCATCAGGCGATCGCCCGGCTTCAGATAGATGTCCTTCGCCAGTCCCCGGCTGTCGTACAACGCGGCAAGATCCAGGTGATAGTTCTGTCCGTCGCGACTCAGCACCAGGTCGGACATGTTGGCCTGGTCGGCATTGATGGTCGCCGTGCCAAGCGCCTGCGCCAAGGTCAGCGGAACCGAGGTGATCGACAGCGGGTCGGTCTTCATGAAGGCGCCCTGGAGCAGCACATGCTGGCTGTTGTAGCCGACGATGCTGACGTCCACCTGCGGCCGCTCAACGAATTTCGCGAGCTTCTCCGCAATGGTCTGACGCACCTGCTCGATTGTCATTCCAGCAACCTTGATGCCGCCCACGTAGGGATAGAACAAGGTGCCGTCCGACCGCACCAGACGCCCGTTGGCTGCCGTCTGCTGTTGCGTGCCGGCCGGCGACGTCAACTCCGGGTGATCCCATACCGTGATGTAAAGCGAATCCCCCGGACCGATGCGGTAAGGGGTCGGCTGATAGGACAGCAGTTCCTGCGGCACCGTCGCGGTCAACAGCGGCGTGGGATTCTCCGCCAGCAGTTGCGGGGTAATCGTCACCAGCTGGACCTGGCTGCTGTCGCTTGGCGTACCGCGAACCAGGCCCTTCCCGGACATTTCCTGGCCCGGCGACCACACGCAGCCGCTGGCAAGCAGCGCAAACCCAAGAACGGCAAAAGCACACGTCTTTTTCATAATCCAAAGGTCCTCGTAGGATTCGTGCTGCAATGTTCGAAACCGCTGACTGGCGGCATGCCTGACCCCTGAATTCGTGCTTTTCCGGACGCACGAAACCGTCCCGCAAGGCGAAAGACTCGCCTTTCGATCAATGACCAACTGAACCAGACAGTTTGATAATCGCGGACAAAATCAACCGCGAGACAAAATGGATTGAATGTCATGCCACAGATGGCGTGAAAGAATCATCACAATCCATAACCGCATTTATAAACCGTACACATGACCGCTTCATTGATCTCCAACCCAAAGCTTCAAACCCGATATGTCCGCGGCAAAATCCGTGCAGACGGCTCCGCCACCGTGCCTGTCCTTGGGTCCGCCGGCATTCAAGTTTGCGGACAAATCTCTCCGCATGCTTGCCTTCGAGCGCCGCGCCACAGGCGGCGCTCGATGATGCTTCCGCGACTCGGTGCCATGACGTGTCGCTGACAATTTTTGTCCTTGACTGACTCGCTGCGCCGCTACGCGCCCGGCACCCGCGATGTACGGCGAGTACCCACCGTGTCCTTGGCGTCAGGCATGCCGCGACATGCGCGGGATGACGCTCGCACCAAGCGGTCGACCAAGCCTGGATTTGCGGCGCCCATTCCAGATTCGCGCCTTGAGCCGCGGCGCGTCGCCTCCAATCATGCGACCGCTCCCATTTGGCATGATACTGGCTTGGGTAGAGAGTCCCGACCGCCTGCCCAGCCGACCGCTACGGATGCAAACAAGCATGGAAAACAACGAGAAAAAGCCGTTCTGGGAGAAGAACTCCCGGGGGTTCTGGCTCATCGTTTGCCTGACGATCAGTGCATTGGCTGGCTGGGTGATGTTTCACATGGATATCCTCCATTGATCCCAGAACTCCGGCCGCAAAATGACTGCCGGTCGGATTTTGTCTCGACGCCAGGCGCCGACGCCGTGGCTTGAATCGTCGAAGCGCGCGACTGCCACCGCAAGCATGCGGAATGAGCGTCTGCCGTGGCGCACACTGCAGCTTCAAGACTGCAGGTTCGAACAAGTGGAGTGTCATACAACGACACTGCACATTAACTCGAGATGACTCTGCCTCGTCGCGCGAGAACATGCGCGACCCATGCTCGATATACCTTTGCAGGGTCGGCGCTGCATCCACACAAGCGCAAGCGCATGCATGACGTTCCGTCGAAACACCGACACACACAGCATGCCCTGCAAGACGCCCGTCCAGAACATCCCGGGATGACCGCATGCGGAATCCGCAAGACAGCAAGATCGCCATCATCGGCCTGGGTTACGTCGGCCTGCCGCTCGCGGTGGAATTCGGCAAGCACTACGACACGCTCGGCTTCGACATCAACCAGACGCGCATCGCCGAACTGCGCGCCGGCGAGGACAAGACGCTGGAAGTGGATGCCGACGAACTGGCCGCCGCGACGCGATTGACGTTCTCCGCCACGCTGGATGATTTGCGTGCCTGCAACGTCTACATCGTCACCGTGCCCACGCCGATCGACGCCGCCAAGCGGCCCGACCTCACGCCGCTGGTGAAGGCCAGCCAGATGCTGGGCCAGGTGCTGAAGCCCGGCGACATCGTGGTGTACGAGTCCACGGTCTATCCCGGTTGCACCGAGGAAGTGTGCGTGCCGCTGCTGGAACAGGGCTCCGGGCTGGTGTTCAATCGCGACTTCTTCGCCGGCTACAGCCCCGAGCGCATCAACCCCGGCGACAAGCTGCACCGCGTCACCGGCATCCTCAAGGTCACCTCCGGCTCCACGCCCGAAGTCGCCGATTTCGTGAACCGCCTGTACGGCTCCATCATCACCGCCGGCACGCACCGGGCCAGCTCGATCAAGGTGGCCGAAGCGGCCAAGGTGATCGAGAACACCCAGCGCGACCTCAACATCGCGCTGGTCAACGACCTCGCGATCCTGTTCAACAAGCTGGGCATCGACACGCTTGAAGTGCTGCAGGCGGCCGGCACCAAGTGGAATTTCCTGCCGTTCCGGCCCGGCCTGGTCGGCGGCCACTGCATCAGCGTCGACCCCTACTACCTCACCCACAAGGCGCAGGAGGTGGGCCACCACCCCGACGTGATCCTGGCCGGTCGGCGCACCAACGACGGCATGGGTCCGTACATCGCCAACGAGGTGATCCGGCTGATGGTGCGCAAGGGCATCAACCCGGTGCATGCAAAGGTGCTGATCCTGGGCCTGGCGTTCAAGGAGAACTGCCCGGACCTGCGCAACACGCGCGTGGTCGACATCGTGCAGGCGCTCAAGAGCTACAACGCCATGGTGGACGTGCACGATCCGTGGGTGAACGCCGCCGAGGCCGAGCACGAATACGGCCTCGTCCCGCTGGCCGAGCCGCCGGCCGGCGCCTACGACGCGGTGATCGTGGCGGTGGGCCACCGGCAGTTCGTGGCGCTGGGCGCGGACGGCGTGCACGCCTACGGCAAGCCCGCATCCGTGGTCTATGACGTGAAATACGTGCTGCCACGCGAGGCGGTCGATGGTCGTCTTTGAGCGGGACTTCATGCCCGCCGTTGCCAGCATGGACTGCTGGCGACCAAGGGATTACGGAGCGCAGTCGACGACTGCACGCTCCCGTGGAGCTGATACGCTTTGACTGGCGTGAAGCGGGCTGGAGATGGAATGAACACCGGCGCATTCACCATATCCATCGACTTCGAACTGTATTGGGGCGTGCGCGACACGCGCCGCCTCGATGCTTTTCGCGAGCGCCTGGACGGCGCCAGGCAGGCCATCCCGCGCATGCTGGAGCTGTTCGAGCAGCATCGCATCCACGCCACCTGGGCGACGGTGGGTCTGCTGTTCTGCCGTGACCGCGACGCCGCGCTGGCGGCGGCTCCCTCCGTGAGGCCCGGCTACGCGAACGGCTCGCTGTGCCCCTACCGTTATCTGGAACAGTCGGCCGACATCGATCCGCGTTATCACTTCGCGCCCGAGCTGGTCGAACTGATCGCCGCGACGCCGGGGCAGGAAGTGGCCAGCCACACGTTCTCGCATTACTACTGCCGCGAAGCCGGCCAGACGGTGGCGGCGTTCCGTGCCGATCTCGCCGCGGCCGTGCGCATCGCTGCGGCACGGGGGATCGTGCTGCGCAGCCTGGTGTTTCCCCGCAACCAGTGGAATCCCGACTACCTGGACGTGCTGGCCGAACACGGCATCACCACCTATCGCGGCAACGAGGATGGCTGGCTCTATGCCGCCACCGATCATGTCGGGCAGAACGCGATGCGCCGCATGGGTCGCCTGTTCGACAGCTACGTCAATCTCAGCGGACATCACACGTACACGCTGGAACACTGCGCCGGCAAACCGCCGCTCAATATTCCGGCCAGTCGCTTTCTGCGCCCCCACGAACCGCGACTGGCCTGGCTGGATGGCTTGCGGCTGCGCCGGATCACGCGCGCCATGCGCCACGCGGCCCGGCGCCACGAGGTCTTCCACTTGTGGTGGCACCCGCACAATTTCGGCGTCGATACCGACCAGAACATGGGCTTCCTGGCACGCGTGATCGAGGAGTTCGAGCGCCTGCGACAGCAGGAAGGCATGCGCTCGCTGGGCATGACCGAACTCGCCGACGCCGTGGCCGCGCGATGAGCCGACGGACTCCGCGCATCGTCATGCTGTGCGGCGACGGGCCGTCGTCCTGGTTCATGTACAACGCGCTGGCGAGCGAGGTGGAAGTCCTCGCCGTCGTGGTGGAGCGCAAACCGTCGGCCCGGGCCATGATCCGGTACAGGGTGCGCCAGTTGGGCTGGTTCACCGTCATCGGCCAGCTTGCCTTCATCGCGTTCAATCGACTGCTGGCGCGGCTCCAGCGCCGCCGCAGCGACGAGCTGACCCTTCGGTACGGCTTGCAGGCCGCCTTGCCGCCGGCAGACATCACCCATCGGGTGGACAGCGTCAACACGGCAGCGGTGCGCCGCCTGCTGAAAAAGCTCGACCCCGATGCCGTGGTCGTGAACGGTACGCGGATCGTTTCGCGCAAGGTGATCGACTGCACCCGGCGTCCCTTCCTCAACACCCATGCCGGCATCACGCCGCGCTACCGCGGCGTCCACGGCGGCTACTGGGCGCTGGTCCACGGCGACGCCGAACACTGCGGCGTCACGGTCCACCTGGTCGACGCTGGCGTCGATACCGGTGGCGTGCTGTACCAGCAGCGGATCGATGTCGAGGACAGCGACGGCTTCAACACCTATCCGCTGCACCAGCTTGCCGCCGGGATCCCGCTGATGAAGCAAGCCCTGCACGACGTGGTCGACGGCAGCCTCACCAGCCGCGCCGGCGTCGGCCCGTCCCGGCTCTGGTATCACCCCACCCTCGGCCAGTACCTCAGGTACCGCTTTTCCAGGTCGGTCAAATAGGACCTGGGCAAGGAACCGGACCGATCGAAAGAGTTCCGTGATCCTCACGGCAGAAACCGGATTGCAGCGGATGCTCCCGACAGCATCGGACAAGAAAAAGGCCGGAAGCCTTGATTTCTTGTGGCTTGCCGGCCTTCTTGGACAGTGGGGTCTACCGAACAATGCCGCTTAGCCCAACAACCGCAAGGCTTGTGCTTTCACGACTCGCTGCCGTACCCGCAAACGTACCCGCTTCCAGACTCGACATACGTCCATGCTCCAAACACCCTCGGCCTTACATGGTCGGCAGCCGTCCGTGCTCGCACCGCGCGTCCTATCCCGGCCCGGTCACCATCGATCACCACAGCCGTTCGGTTTCAGAGTTGTGCGCATCGGGCAAACGCGCGTCGAACAATCGATGCCCCACCCGCGCCCCGTCCCGGAAAAGTTTCGGCCGCATGCCTGCCGCAGCCCCGCTCACTCCTTGACCCGATAGTCGACCGCTGGGATGCATTTGCGGATGTACCTTCCGAGACAGGTTCTAATCCTGCTGAGCGCGCCAGTTGGCGCTCGCTACCGCGCATTCCATTTCTGCCTGTGCTTCCGCGATTGCTCGCTCGGGCGCCTTTCGGTCGTACTCGGCCTTCCATGCGCGATACAGTGCTTCGGCCCGCTCGATCCGTAAACCATCCTCATGCGTCCGGACGTGGCGTGAACCATTGCGGGGATCTCTGGCGTAGATGAGCGCCTGCCATGCGGCCTCTATTTCACAAGCAGGGATGGCGCCATGATGGTAGAAGGCGATCAGCAGGCGCGTCAGGCGGCGACATTGGTACTGATCGTCGCGAATACGCTTCGCGAGTGCTCGTGCGCTATCTACGGGCCATCCGCGCACGATTTGGGAAAACGCCCAAACCGCACCTCCGGTAATAACCGCCACCATCAGGCTCAGAAATACGAGAGCGATGAAGTGATCGGTGGATAGAAACGGGTGTAGGGCCAGCAAGCTCAACCCAGTCAGGACGATGCCGGCTAGCCAGCAGAACGCAAGCCAGCGCCCCTCGCGGCGGCGCTCCTTCTCCCACCAATCCAGGGCACCATCCCTCAGCCCCGGAGGGACTTCATTCTTGATTTCCGGATTCATCGAAGGGAACCCTCGTTCAACCACATGGGCAATTTACCACCTTCATTTGCAGCCACGTCGGGGATGCCTGAGTTGCGCACGCCCGGTCAAGCGGGCAACAAAAAACCCCGGTTTCCCGGGGTTTGAGGGAGATACAGGGGTATCCCGTGACGCTTGATTGGTGGAGGTGGGGGGAGTCGAACCCCCGTCCGAAGGCGCTTGATGCCCGGATCTACATGCTTAGCTCGCCGTTCGATCTCGTTCCGCGACAAGCACGGTGGGCAAAGCGCACCGCGGAACCAGCCTGATTGATTTGACCTAGCACCGCCAGGCGGCAGCGTTCGGCGATCTCATGATAATGACCCTACACCGACGAGCATGAGCACAAGTGGGTTCGGGGCTAGGCCTTAAGCGGCCAGAGCGTAGTTGTCGTCGTTGGCAACTATGAGTTTGCTGCTGGATTAACGAGGAAAGCTGCCCCCTCGGCATGCACCAAGCCATCTCACTGCCCCCGTCGAAGCCAGTACACCCCCGGGGAAAACGGTATGGCCGAGCAAGTATATGGGGTCGCGGCGCGCGGCATCAATGCGATGCGCGCGACCGAACCACGTCCGGTTCACGTGCGGCCATGAGACCGCACGCCACCGGACTTCACATCTCCACGCAATCGAAGCGCCGGTCCGTCGCCACCTCGGCATCGTAGCTCACATCGCTGCGATCGAAGCCGAAGAGTTTCAGGAACTCGTGCTTGTAGCCGGCGTAGTCGGTGATCTGCTTGAGGTTCTCGGTGGTGACGGTGGGCCACAGCGCCTTGCAGGCGTCCTGCACGTCCTCGCGCAGCTCCCAGTCGTCCAGGCGCACGCGGCCCTCGGCGTCGGTGGGCAGGGCGGCGCCGTCGGCGCGGTAGAGGCGGTCTTGGAACAGGCGGTTGATCTGCTCGATGCAACCTTCGTGGATGCCCTTCTCCTTCATGATCTTGAAGGCGATGGAGACGTAGAGCGGGATCACCGGGATCGCCGCACTAGCCTGGGTGACCACCGACTTCATCACACCGACGCGGGCGTCGAGGCCAGCATGGCGCTCGCGCAGCGCCTTGGCGGTGTTGTCGAGGTGCTGCTTGGCTTGGCCCAGCGTGCCGTGCCAGTACATCGGCCAGGTGATCTCGGTGCCGATGTAGCTGTAGGCGATGGTCCTGGCATCCTTCGCCAGCACGCCGGCGGCGGCGAGCGCGTCGATCCACAGCGCCCAGTCCTCGCCGCCCATCACGGTGACGGTGTCCTTGATCTCCTGTTCGGTGGCCGGCTCGATGGTGGCCTCGATCACGGTGTCCTTGTTGGTGTCGACCGAGGTGTTGGTGAACGGCTGGCCGATGGTCTTGAGCGCCGAGCGCACCACTTCGCCGGTATCCGGCAGCTTGCGCACAGGCGAGGCCAGCGAATAGACCACCAGGTCGATCGGGCCGCCCATCTCGTTCTTGATGATCTCGATCGCGCAGGCGCGGGTTTCGTTGGCGAATGCGTCGCCGTTGATCGACTTGCTGTACAGACCGGCCTGCTTGGCCGCCTTGTCGAACGCGGCGGAGTTGTACCAGCCGGCGGTGCCGGGCTTGTCCTCGCTGCTGGGCTTCTCGAAGAACACGCCCAGCGTGGCCGCGCCGTAGCCGAACGCGGCGGTGATGCGCGAAGCCAGGCCGTAGCCGGTGGAGGCGCCGATCACCAGCACGCGCTTCGGGCCCTTGCCGTCGTCGTGGATCGCGGCCCTGCTGGTGGCGATCTGCTCGGCCACGTTGAGCTCGCAACCAACCGGATGGGCCGTGACACAGATGAAGCCGCGCACTTTGGGTTTGATGATCACTGGGACTCGCTCCGCAAGGGAATTGCAAAGCGGCATCTTAGCGAAGGTGGGGGAACATGCGCTGCGGTAGGGAGCAATGAGCCCCCTCCTGCCGGACGCGGGGAAGGGCCATGGATGGCCCTGCCTTGAGGAGCGAGGAAGAGGGGTTGGGGTGAGGGTTCGGACTTGATTGAACGCTGCACTTCGCCCGAACCCTCATCCGGCGCTTCGCGCCACCTTCCTCGCTCCCCAGAACGGCGCCATCCATGGCGCCTCTCCGCGTCTCCCGGAGGGAGAAGGGAAAGGCCGATGCACAGCCCTAGCCGATGGGTGGCAAGGCCCGCACTAGGGCGCGCACCTGCTCGATGTCGCTGCGCAGTTCGCCGCCCTGCATGTCGGCGAGCAATGGCGGCCGGTGACGCATGCCCGAGGCGAGTTGCCGCTTGGCGGAGGCGTGGAACTCGCGGGCGCCGGTGGCGGCGGCCAGCGTGGCCAGATTGGCGGCCGTGACGCCCGCGCCAGGCATGATCGCGATGCGGTCTCCCGCCTGCGCGATCAGCTCGCGGATCAGCGGGGCGCCTTCCAGCGCGCTGGCCTGGCCACCCGAGGTGAGCACGCGCTCGCAGCCCAGCGCGATCACGTCGTCCAGCGAGCGCCGCGGATCGCGCACGAGATCGAAGGCACGATGGAAGGTGACGCCGAGGTGGCCGGCCGCGGCGAGCAGGCCGTAGCAGCGTTCCATGTCCACATCGCCGTCCGCGTCGAGCACGCCCAGCACCACGCCGTCGCAGCCCAGCGCCACGCAGGTCTCGACGTCGCGGCGCATCGCCTCGCATTCCTCGTCGTCGTAGAGGAAGTCGCCGGGGCGCGGGCGGATCAGCACGTACAGCGGAATGCGCAGCCGTTCGCGCGCCATCGCGATGATGGCGTACGAGGGCGTGAGGCCGCCCAGCTCCAGCGCGCTGCAAAGTTCCACCCGCCCCGCCCCGCCGGCCTGCGCGGCCAGCGCGGAGGCCACCGAGTTCGCCGCCACTTCCAGCAGGCGGGCGCTCATGCGGGGAAGACGCTCTTCGCGGGAACCAGCGCGCGCTGGTCCTTCGCGTCGCACACCGCGTAGGCGAAGCCGGGCTGGATCGCCCAGGCGCCCACTTCGCCATCCTGGTTCATGGCGAGGAAGCCCACCTGGATCTCCTTCGCTGTCTTCGGTTTCTTGCGCACGATGCGCAGCACCGCCTCGCGGCAGGCCTCGGTCGGCGTGCGGCCCTGGCGCATCAGTTCCACCACGAGGAAGCTGCCGGCGTTGCGGATCACTTCCTCGCCCACGCCGGTGGACGTGGCGCCGCCCACTTCGCCGTCCACGTACAGGCCGGCGCCGATGATCGGTGAATCGCCCACGCGGCCGTGCAGCTTCCACGCCATGCCGCTGGTGGTGCAGGCGCCGGCGAGCTTGCCGTGTGCATCCAGCGCCAGCATGCCGATGGTGTCGTGGTTGTCCTTGTCGCCGGGGAAGCCCTTGCCGTAATCGCGCACTTCGCTGTTGGCGGTCGGCCGGTAGCGCGCGGTTTTCAGCCACTCGTGCCAGGCTTTTTCGGCCTCCGGCGTCAGCAGGTTCTCCTTCTCGAAGCCCTGCTCCAGCGCGAACTGCAATGCGCCGTCGCCGGCCAGCAGCACGTGCGGGGTACGCTCCATCACGCGGCGTGCCACCGAGATCGCGTGGGTGACGTGCTCCATCGCCGCGACCGCGCCGCAGTTGCCTTCGGCATCCATGATGCTGGCGTCCAGCGTCACCTTGCCGTCGCGGTCGGGGTAGCCGCCCTTGCCCACGCTGTGGTTCCTGAGATCGGCTTCCGGCACGCGCACACCGGCTTCCACCGCGTCCAGCGAATGGCCGCCTTGGCCCAGGATCGCCCACGCCGCCTGGTTCGCGGCGATGCCGAAATCCCAGGTGGAAGCCACGCGCACGGTGGCGGGCTGGCGGGCGGTGCCGGCCGACTCCGCGGCAGCGATCGGCTTGCTCATCGCCAGCGCCGAGGCGCCCAGCAGCGAGGTCTTGAGGAATTGGCGGCGATCGGCCATGTCTGCTCCTTTGTTTTTGCAATCGTCCATGATTGCGGGGATCACACGGGCAGCCATCCATGGCTGCACTCTTCAATGTTTTTGCCATCGTCCCTGATCGCGAGAATCACACGGACAGCCATCAAGGGCCGCACTGCTCAAAGTCTTTGCCATCGTCCGTGATGGCGAAGGTCAAACGGGTGGCCAGCCATGGCCGCACTACTCAAAACCATTTTTGCAATCGTCCATGATCGCGAGAACCACACAAGCAGCCAGCCATGGACGCACTGCTCAAAGCAAAAAGCCCCGCGCCGGGGCGCGGGGCTTGGTTTCACTGCATGGCCGGCGCAAGCGCCGGCCGGTGGAACTCAGGCCGCAATCTCGACGCCCGAAGCCTGGGCACCTTTCGGGCCCGTGGTGACTTCGAACTTCACGCGCTGGCCTTCCTGCAGGCTGCGGAAGCCCTTGGAGTTGATGGCCGAGAAATGGACGAACACGTCCTCCCCACCGTCCTCGGGCGCGATGAAGCCGAAGCCCTTGGCATCGTTGAACCACTTGACCGTACCGAAACGCATTGCTGGAACCTCTGTAAGCATGGACAGGATGCACCCGACCGAGCTCGAACCATCCCCCTGGCTCACCGTCCTGGTGCCCGGAAAGTATCAACATGTTTGCGGGCAAAGCGCAATATGTGCCTGCCGATTTTCTGCCCGGGGCCCCATTCCAGCCCACAGGGATGCGTCATGCAGTAATGCGATAACGCGCGATCACGCGCGCAGCATCGCCTCCAGCAGGCGCGGCACCTCGGCGGTGGCCGCGGCGAGATGGGCGAAGATCTCCTCGATGCTGATCTCGTCCTCGTCGCCGCAGCCGGCGGCATAGTTCGCCACCAGGGCGAGGCAGGCATAGTCCAGCCCCAGTTCGCGCGCCAGCGCGGCCTCGGGCATGCCGGTCATGCCGACCAGGTCGCAGCCGTCGCGCTTCATGCGCGCAATCTCGGCGCGGGTCTCCAGCCGCGGCCCCTGGGTGGCGCCGTAGCAGCCGCCGTCGATCACCGCGATGCCGGCCTTGCGCGCGCCCTGCAGCAAACGGTGGCGCAACGCGGCGGTGTACGGCTCACTGAAGTCGATGTGCTTCACCTCGGCGCCTTCGACGTCGCAGAAGCTGGTGTAGCGACCGTGGGTGTAATCGATCAGCTGGTCGGGCACCACGATGGCGCGCGGCCCCATGTCGGTGCGGATGCCGCCCACCGCGTTGACGCCGATCACCGTGCGCGCACCCAGGCCGTGCAGCGCCCACAGATTGGCGCGGTAGTTCACCCGATGCGGCGGCAGGCTGTGGCTTTCGCCGTGGCGGGCCAGGAAGGCCACGCGCCGGCCCGCGAAATCGCCGACCAGCACCTCGCCCGAGGCGGCGCCGTACGGCGTCTCCACCGCATGCCGGCTGGCGTTTTCCAACCCGGGAAACTTGTACAGCCCGCTGCCGCCGATGACGGCGAGGTCGATGACGTGCGGCGTGCTCATGCGCCGGTCTCCTTCAAGGCATAGATGGCCGGCAGGTTGCGGCCTTGCTCGTGGTAATCCATGCCGTAGCCGAACACGTAGCGGTCGGGTAGCTCGACGCCGTTGAAGTCGGCGGCGATGCCGGCGACCAGGCGGTCGTGCTTCTTGCTGCACAGGCTGGCGATCAGCACGCGCTTCGCACCGCGGCGCAGGCAGTCGTCGCGCACGGCCTTCAGCGTGTGGCCCTCGTCGAGGATGTCGTCCACCAGCAGCACGGTGCGACCGGCGAGGTCCGCCGCCGGCTCGCGCAGCCAGTGCAGCTCGCTGCCGGAGGTGGCGCCGCGGTAGCGGGTGGCGTGCACGTAGTCGAATTCGAGGTCGGTGCGGATCGAAAGCGCGAGCTGGCCGGCGAACATCAGCGCGCCGTTCATCACGGTGAGGAACACCGCGCGCTCGCCGTCCAGCGCGGCATCGATCCGTCGGCCGAGGTCGGCGATCACGGTTTCCAGTTCGGCGCGCTCGAACAGCACGTCGGCGTGCGCCAGCGCGTCGTGGAGGGAGGGAGTCGTCGTGTTCATGCGTTATCCGGTGCGGCGTCCAGCGCCGTGATGCGCGCGACGAAGCGGTCGCGCTGGGGGTTGTCGGTGAGGCTGTCCCAGCTGGCGCCGATCGCGCCGCGCAGCGGGAGCAACCGCTCGGGATGGGCCGGCGCGCGGCCGGCGACGGCGGCGATGGCCTGGTCCACCACGTCGGGGAAGCAGGCCAGCACCAGGTCGCAGCCGGCATCCAGGTGGCCGAGCACGCGCTCGGCCACGCCGCCGGCCACACCCGCGGCAGCCATGCTGATGTCGTCGCTGATCGCCGCGCCGGCGAAACCCAGTTCGCCACGCAGGATCTCGCCGATCCACGCGCGCGAATAGCCGGCCGGATGCGCGTCGACGGCGGGATAGACCACGTGCGCCATCATCACCGCCTCCACCCGCGCCGCGATGCATTCGGCGAACGGGCGCAGGTCGTCGCGGCTGATCGCGTCCAGCGGACGCGGATCGATCGCCTGCGCCTTGTGGGTGTCGGCGGCCACCGAGCCGTGGCCGGGGAAGTGCTTGAGCACCGCGGCCATCCCGGCCAGGTGCATGCCGCGCACGTAGGCCGCGGCGAGTTCCGCAGTGACAGCAGGATCGGCGTGGAAGGCGCGCATACCGATCGCCGCGTTGCCACGCGCCAGGTCTGCCACCGGCGCGAAGCTGAAATCCACGCCGCAGGCGCGCAGCTCGCTGGCCATCACCCAGGCATGTTCTTCGGCGAGGCGCACCGCCTCGGACGGGTCGCGGTCGTGGACCTCGCCGATCCGCGCCAGCGCCGGCAGGCGGGTAAAGCCCGTGCGGAAGCGCTGCACCGGGCCGCCTTCCTGGTCCACCGCGATCAGCAGCTGCTCGCCGCCGATCTCGCGGATGGACTCGCACAACGCGATCAGCTGCGCACGGTCGGCGTAGTTGCGCGCGAACAGGATCACGCCCGCCACGCCGGGCGCGACGAGCCAGGCGCGTTCGCGCTCGGCGATTTCGAGTCCGGCCAGACCGATCAGCAGCATCAGGCGTCCGCTCCATCGTTGGCGTCGCGCTCGGCCTGCGTCCAGCGGGCATACGGGTGCGCGATCAGGTTGACGTTGTAGTAACGCGAAAGTGCGCTCACCTCGCGGCCCAGCCACGGCGGCCGCGGGAATGGCGCGTCCGCCCGCGGCAACTCCACCTCGGCCACCACGAGGCCGGCATTGTCGCCCAGAAACTCATCGATCTCGAACAGCGTGCCGTCGACCGTGACGTGATGGCGCCGCTTGCCCAGCACGCCGTCGCACAGCGTGGCCAGCAACGTGTCGGCATCCGCCGGCGGGATCGCGTAGTCGTACTCGGCGCGCTCGATACCCAACCGCGCAGCCTTGATGTTGAGCCACGCCTCGTCGTCCGCCCGGCGCACCCGCACCGAAGCGCGTGCATGCCCGGCCGCCAATGCCGCCGCACCGACCAGATAGCCCTGCACGAGGTGCTCGCTGTGCTCGACCACGTCGCGCCAGCTGTCATCGCGCAACAGGAATTTGCGTTCGATTTCGATGGGCATGGCTGTCTCTTATCTCGAAAACGGGCATAGGTAACGGCGGTATTTAACGCCCGATCTCGTCATTCCGGCGAAAGCCGGAATGACGTCGTGGCAGATGCCACATGCAGGCATCACCGCTCGAACAGCGCGATGGATTCGACGTGCGCGGTGTGGGGGAACATGTCCATCACACCCGCCGCGCTGAGCCGGAAACCATGCTGGTTCACGAGAATGCCGGCATCGCGTGCCAGCGAGGCGGGGTGGCAGGAGACGTAGACGATGCGGTTCGTCGCCTGGTGCGGCAGGTAGGCCAGCACCTGGTCGGCGCCGGCGCGGGGCGGGTCGAGCAGCAGCTTGTCCCAGGGCTGGCGCGCCCAGTCGGCGCCGCGCTGGTCCTCGAACAGGTTGGCGACGTGGAAGCCGGCGTTGGCGATGCCGTTGCGTGCGGCGTTCTCGGCGGCGCGCGCCACCAACCCGTGTTCGCCTTCGACGCCCGCCACCTCGGCCACGCGGCGCGCGATCGGCAGGGTGAAGTTGCCCAGCCCGCAGAACAGGTCGAGCACGCGGTCGCCGGCTTGCGGATCCAGCAGCTCCATCGCGTGCGCCATCATCTTCCGGTTCATGCCGGCGTTGACCTGCACGAAATCCAGCGGCTGGAATTCCAGTTCCACATCGGCCGCGCCGCCGCCCGGCGACAGCGTGAACGCCAGCCGCGGTGCTTCCGGCCACAGCGGATGCACGCTGCTCACGCCACCCGGCTGCAGGTAGATCGTGAAACCGTGCTGCTGGCCGAACGCGACCAGTGCCGCGCGGTCGCGCTCGCTCAGCGGCTGCATGTGGCGGAACACCAGCGCCACGGCGTCGTCGCCGGCGGCGAACTCGATCTGCGGGATTTCGGAAGCGGCGTCCATGCCGCTCACCAGGTCGCCGAGCAGTTCGATCTTTTCGCCCAGCGCGGGATGCACCACGTCGCAATGGCGGATGTCGGCCACGTAGCGCGGATTGGCCTCCTCACGGAAACCCACCAGCACGCGACCCTTCTTCGCCACCGAGCGCACCGACAATCGGCCCTTGCGGCGGTAGCCCCAGGGCTCGTCGGTGAGCGGCGGCAGCCACCGCGCCGGTTCCACCTTGCCGATGCGCGCGAAGTTGTCGGCCAGCACGCGCTGCTTGGCGGCAATCTGGGCCGCGGCGTCCAGGTGTTGCAGCGAGCAGCCGCCGCACTGGCCGAAGTGCGCGCACTTGGGCGGCACGCGATGCGGCGAGGCGCTGAGCACTTCGACCGTTTCCGCCTCGTCGAAGTGGCGATGGCGCTGGCGGATGCGCAGGCGCACGCGTTCGCCTTCGAGCGCACCGGCGACGAACACCGCCTTGCCGTCGATGCGGGCGACGCCACGGCCGTCGTGGCTCAGGTCGGTGATGTCGGCCTCGAGCTCGGGTGCAGGCGCGCGGGGACGGGAGTTGGATCGGGACATGGTCTGCGGGGCTTCAACACGGCGGGGGCAGACCGGTCATTATCGCCGATTGCACGGTGCAGCGCTGCCGCAAGCACTGCCCTCTCCCCCGCCCCCTCTCCCGCAAGCGGGAGAGGGAAGCCAAACGTTTACTTGCGCTGCCACGCGCCGGCGGCATCCTGGCAGTACCAGCCGGCATGCGCATGTTCGATCCAGGTCTGCGCGAAGGTGGCGCGGATCTGCGCCTCCCACTCCGGATGGTTGTTGGCGTTGGCGATCTCGCGGTACAGCGCGGCGCGATCGCGGTTCTCGTCGGCCACGGTGGCGTTGGCCTGGGCGCGTTCGGCCAGCGGCACCTTGGCCGCATCGCGCATGGCGACCATGCCGTCGCGAGTGAAACCCACCGCGCCGCTGTCCAGCAAGGCCTTCAGCGAGCCCTCGAAGCGCGTGCGCATCCGCTCGTGGATCGCCTGCACCGCCGGCGTCTGCACGCGCAGGTTCGGCACATCGGCGGCCTGGGCGGCCGGCACCAGCAGGTCCAGCAGCATCGCCGAGGGCTGATGCGCGGGTGGCGGGTTGTCCTGCGCCGGGGCGTTCTTGTCCGCCGCCGGCGCCTTCTGCCCGCTGCCGTCGAGCACGGTGCCGATGAACTGGTCGGCGGCCTTCTGCGCCGCCGCCTCGGGGAAATAGACGTTGATCGTGACGCATCCCACCAGTGCGACGGCCAGCATGGCGAGAATGGTGCAGGTGAGCTTGCGCATGTGCCACTCCTTTGAACGGGACGCTCGCAACGGCTTCAGCGAACCACCGGCGCGTGGCCGTTGATGGCTTCGCGCAGGCGACGCACCAAGGTGGGCCAGTCGACCCGGGCCTGGTGACCGATCACCTCGAGGTGCGGCAGGCCGCTGCCTTCGACGATAGTGTAACCGTCATCGTCGCTCTCCAGCCCGCCCATCTGGCAGATCGCGCCGCGCAGCGTGCAGCTGAGGCCGATGCGCTTGTAGCCGAAGGTCTTGAACAATTTCAGCATCGCGCCCTGCAGGCCGCCGGCCATGCCGCCACCGCCCACCGCGGTGAGATTGTTCACCGCGCGCTGACTGATCCGCCCGCCACTGCCGGCGAGCAGCGAGGCCTTGAACGCGACCGGGTTCCAGTTCGCCAGGCGCAGGTCGTCGATGGTGCCGTCGAGTCGCCCGGTGATGCTGCC
Organism: Rhodanobacter humi; assembly: GCF_041107455.1. NCBI lineage: Bacteria > Pseudomonadati > Pseudomonadota > Gammaproteobacteria > Lysobacterales > Rhodanobacteraceae > Rhodanobacter > Rhodanobacter sp. FW106-PBR-R2A-3-15. Next base: position 3,782,027 of record NZ_JBGBPY010000001.1, on the reverse strand, counting down.
GAAGTCGAACACGCTGGTGATCGCACCGAGGTCGAGCTGGTTGAGGCTGATGTCGCCGGCCAGCACCGGCGCATCGCCGAACGGCTGCTGCAGCGAGAGGTGGGTGACGTCCACGAAGCCGTTGAACACGTTCACCGACAGGCCGCCCTCCAGCTCGAAGCGATCGCCGACCCAGCGCAGCGAGGGAACCGCGCCGCCCAGCGTGCCGGGAAAGGACGGCCAGCCCAGCGCGTGGCTGAAGCTGGCCATGTCGACGCCGGCGACGGTGAGGCTGGTGGCGAGACGCTGGCCCTTCGCCGCGGCCGGGCGCCAGTCCAGGCTGGCCAGCCGCAACTGGCCCTTCAGCACCGGCACGGTGAGCGGCTGCTGCAAGGCCAGCGTGCCGTCGCGGCTCTGCCAGTGCGACTGCGCCGCACCATTGGGAATGCGGTAGAACTGCAGGCCCTGCCAGCCCAGCGTGGTGGCGGGACGATCGCCCTGCGCCGACCAGTCCAGGCCGCCGCGAAGGTCACTCACCGCGAAGCGGCCGGCGCCATCGGCCAGGTCCAGCCGATCGGTGTCGAACGCGAAAGCGTGCAGGCCGTCGCTGCGCAGGTCCAGGCTGCCGCTCAACTGCCCCGCGGAGCGCACGTCACGCAGGCCCAGCGTGGCCAGCCAGGCCTGGCCGTAACGTTCGTACGCCGCCGGCAAGCTGGCGTGGAAGCGATCCAGCTGCAGTTTCTGCAGGTTGCCCCTGGCGTCGAACGCCAGCGCGCCGTCCAGTTGCAGCGCATCGGCATCGTCCACGTGCAGGCGATCCAGTTCGATCGCGCCGCGACTGGCGCGTGCGCCGATATCCAGTTGCACCGGGTGCGCGGGCAGTTTCGCGTACAGCGGCCCCAGCAGCAGTTCGCCGCCGCCCAGGCTGCCTTGCAGGCTGATCCGGGCCCCGTCGTCGCCGCTCTCGAAACCGAAACGCACCTTGCCGCTGATGCCCTGCCCCGCCAGGGTACCGCTGGGCGTGTCGAAGCCGACGCCGGCCAGGGTGAGCTCACCGGAGGACTGCACCCCCGCGTCGCCTGCGTCCAGCGCGAGATCGGCATCCAGCCGACCGGCGCCGAGCCGGCCGGACCAGACCGTGCCGAGCAGGCCCTGCAGCCAGCCGGCCGGCAACTGGCGCAGGCTGATCTTCGCGTGGCTGAGCTGGTCCAGCGGCAGCCACGCGCTGGCTTGCGCCTTGTCCTGCTGCAACTGCACCTGCATGGTGTCGGAAGCGAGATTCACCACCCAGCTGAGCTGCGCGTTGCCCAGCGCGCCGCCCGGTGCGCCGCGCAACTGCAGGTGGCCGTCGAATACCCAGCGCAGCTGCGCATCGCGCTGCAACCGGCCGTCGAGGTGCAGACCCACGCGCCGCCAGCCCATCGCGGCAATATCCGCCTGGCCGGCCTGCAGCTGCAGATGCAGGCCGCCGGCCGGATCCTCGCTGAGCCGGGCGCTCAGGTCCTGCAGGCGCAGCCCCGGCAGGCTGAGCTGTTTCGCAGCGACCGTGATGTCCGCCCGCGCCGGCTCCGCCAGGCCCAGGCCGAGGCCGAGCAGCAGGAACAGGCACAGCAGCAGATGGCTTGATGTCGGGCGCATGTCGGGCCATTCTGCCAAAACCAGCTGAACCAAGGACCCGGTCATGCCAGCCAGCCCCGTTGCCTCCCCTTCGCCGCGTGTGCTGGTGGCCGACGACGATCCGGCCAGTCGCCGCTTCCTGTGCGATGGATTGCGCTCGCTGGGCGCCCACGTGACGGACTGCGCCGATGGCGTGCAGGCGCTGCGGCTGGGCCGCGGCGAGGCCTTCGACCTGCTGCTGCTGGACTGCCGCATGCCCGGCGCCGGCGCCCGCGAGGTGTTGGCGGCGCTGCGCGCCGACGCCCAGGCCCGTTCCGCCGGCAGTCTCGCGGTCGCCAGCTCCGCCGAGCTGGACGGCGCCGGACAGCGCAGCTTGCTCGCCTGCGGCTTCGGCGACGTGCTGCGCAAACCCTGCGGCATTGCCGATCTGCAGCGCCTGCTGGCCCGGCTGCCCGGCGCCATGCCGGTACTGGACGACATCGCGGCCCTGCGCGCCAGCGGCGACGCCACCACCATGCGGGCGCTGCGCCAGCTGCTGCGGGGCGAGCTGGCCCTGCTGCACCAGGAGCTGGGCATGCCGGTTCGCGACCAGGCGGCACTGGACGACCGGCTGCACCGGTTGCGTTCGTCCTGTGGTTTCTGCGGCGCCGCCGCGCTGGCCGCCGAGGTGGCCAGCCTGCAGCAGCTGCTGCGCGAGGAGTCGCACGAGGTCGCACCGGCCATCGCCCGATTCCGCAGCGCCGTGCAGGTCACGCTGCAGGCCCTGGATACCTGAGAGCCGGCCGCCTCAACGACGCGGCGGCGCGCCCGCCAGCATGCGCCACGCACGCAGTTCGCCCCCGCCCAGGTGGTAACGGATCACCTCGCGCATCAGCCGGCGCAACGCCGCCGCCCCCGCGGGGTCCGGCATGCGGTCTTCGACCAGCGCCAGCAGGTCGCCGCCGCGCACCGCACGGGCCGCACCGGCCGCGCAACGCACGGCGCCTTGCTCCACGTCGTAGCGGTAATGCGCCTGCGCCTGCAGCGCCTCCTCGCCACCGGCCTCGCAGCGCAATTGCAGTCCATAGCCGATGGCCTCCAGCAGGTCGCGCTCGAAACGGCGCAACGTCCATCCCGCCGGCTCGCCCGCGGCCAGCCGCGCCAGCGTACGGGCATAGGCGTCGAACAGCGCCGGCTGCGCGTCCTGCCGTGCGGTGAGCCGCACCACCAGCTCGTTGAGGTAGAGCCCCGCCAGGCCGTGGTCACCACCCAATCGCAGCGGCATGCCCACCGTCTCGGCTCCCGTCAGCGTGGCCATCTCGCCGCGCAACAGCAGGTCCAGCGCCAGCGGCTGGAATGGCTCCAGTTGCGCCCGCCGCAACTTCGCCCGTTCGCCACGCACCCCGCGCGCCACCACGCCGAGCCGGCCGTGGTCGCGGGTCAGGCATTCGAGCAGCAGCGAAGTCTCGCGATAAGGCCGCGCATGCAGCACGTAGGCGGGTTGCTGGTCGAGGCGCATGAAAAATCAGGAGTGGGAAACGAGAAGTGGAAAGTGAGAGCGCGCAAGAAGCGAAAAGCGAATGGCGATGATGCGAGAAGCATCCCCGGCCTTTCTCTCACTTCTCACTCCTCACCTCCCACTCCTAATCCGTATAGCCGAACTTCTTCAGCATCGCCTCGTCGTCCACCCAGCCTTCGCGCACCTTCACCCACAACTTGAGGAAGACCTTGCGCTCGAACAGGCGCTCCATGTGCCGGCGCGCGGCCGTGCCGATGGCCTTGAGCTGGGCGCCGCCCTGGCCGATCACGATGGCCTTCTGGCCGTCGCGCTCCACCCAGACCACCGCGTGGATCTCGGCGACGCCGTCGGGGCGGTCGATGAACTGCTCGATCTCCACCGTGGTGGCATAGGGCAGTTCCTGGTCCAGCCGCAGCATCAGCTGCTCGCGCACCATCTCGGCGGCGAGGAAGCGCTCGCTGCGATCGGTGATCTCGTCCTCGCCGTAGACCGGCGCGCGCACCGGCAGGCGGGCGAGGATGGCCCGCTCCAGCTCGGCCAGGCCCTTCTTCTTCAACGCGCTGGCGTAGTGGATCTCGTCATAGTCGTGCTTCTCGCTCAAGCCGGCCACGAACGGCAGCAGGGCCGTCTTGTCCTTGCTCAGGTCCACCTTGTTGATGACCAGCAGGCGCGGCGCCTTCTGCTCGGTGAGCGCGGCGTACAGCGCCTCGTCCTCGTCGGTCCAGCGGCCCGCCTCGATCACCTGCACCACCAGGTCGACGTCGCTGATCGCGGCGCGCGCGGCGCGGTTGAGGCTGCGGTTCATCGCCCGCTTGGCGCCGCGGTGCAGGCCGGGGGTGTCGACATAGAGGATCTGCCCGGCTTCGCTGCTCGCGATGCCGAGGATGCGGTGGCGGGTGGTCTGCGGGCGCGGGCTGACGATGGAGAGGCGGAAGCCGATCAGCGCATTGAGCAGGGTCGACTTGCCCACGTTCGGGCGGCCGGCCAGCGCGACCAGGCCGCAGCGATAGTCGGCATGCGGCAGCGCGCCGTCGGCGCCGGATTCGATGGGATGATCCATGGGAAGGGGTACTCGGACAGGTGTGCGGCATTGTAGTGCGCCAGCCCGTGCCCGCAGGCAGTCGGCGCAAGCGCGGTCGCACTCAGGCGGCGCGCGACTGCTCGATCAAGTGGGCCAGCACGGCATCGGCGGCGTCCTGTTCGGCTTGGCGCCGGCTGGAGCCGCTGGCCTCGGCACTGAACGGTTGCGGCTCGGTCACCGTGCAGCGCACGTCGAAGACTTTGGCGTGGTCCTCGCCGCGGCTGTCGACCAGCTCGTACTGCGGCAGCGCATGGCCATGGCCCTGCAGCCACTCCTGCAGACGCGTCTTGGCATCCTTGGAGGAGCGTTGCAGCGCGGCGATGCGTTCCGCGAACAACTCGCGCACCACCTGCCGGCAGGCATCGAGGCCGCCATCGAGGAAGACCGCCGCCAGCGAGGCCTCGAACGCGTCGGCGAGGATGGAATCGCGGCGGAAACCGCCGCTCTTCAGCTCGCCGGGACCGAGCTTCAGCGCATCGCCCAGTTCCAGCTCGCGCGCGATCGCCGCCAGCGCCTGGCCGTTGACCAGCTGTGCACGCAGCCGCGACAACTCGCCCTCGCTGGCCTTCGGATGCACCTCGTACAGCATCTCGGCGACGAAGGCGCCCAGCAGGGCGTCGCCGAGGAACTCCAGGCGCTCGTTGTTCGGCTTGCCGACGCTGCGGTGGGTCAGCGCCAGCGCGGCAAGTTCGGGATCGCGGAAACGGTAGTTCAGGGTCAAGCGGGGCGGCTCACTCGTTCACGTTGCCCTGCATCTTCACACTCTTCTCGAAGTGCAGCAGAAAATCGATGTTGTACATGAACGGGATGTCCTTGTCGTAGGCGACATGCAGCACGCTGGTGCCGCCGTTGTCGCGGCTGATCGTGATGTCGCTCGGCTTGACGGTGGCGTCGTCCACGTACTGGAAGTCCATCTTGCGCAACAGCTCGCTGCGGATCTCGTCCAGCGACTTGCCGGAGGCACCTTCGGTGGCGATGCCGTTCATCGCCTTCACCACGCCACCGTACTCGGTATAGGACGGCACCAGCTTCATCGCCATGTAACCGAAGAAACCCACCACCAGCAGGATCACCAGGAACCCGATCAGGGTCACGCCCGACTGCTTCGTTTTCATAGTCCCCTCGCTATGCGACCGGTGCGACCGGCCGTGGTTGCGTCATGCAGTCGCATGCCCATGCGACCGCCGGCGCCGATTATGCCAGCGGCCGCACGGCATGCGGCAGCGGTTGCATCACATCAGTGGATGATCGTGCCGATGCGGTGGAAGTCCACGCCACCGGTGCCCCAGCCCTTCCAGCTCATCCAGATCATGAAGGCCTTGCCCGCCAGGTCCTGCTCCGGCAGGCAGCCCCACCAGCGGCTGTCGGTGCTGTTGTTGCGGTTGTCGCCCATCACCAGGTAGCAGCCCGACGGCACCTTGGACGGCACCTTGTCGTTCGGGATCGAATTGGGCGTGGTGTAGGCCGGCATGCGCGCCACCAGGTGATTGACCACCTTGCCGTCCTCGCGCTGCAGATGCTCGGTCCACACGGTGGCGCCCATGTCCAGCATCAGGCGCTCCTCGTCGCGCTGCGGATTGCCCACGTAGGGGCCGATCTCGTCGGCCTGCACCGGCTTGCCGTTGATAAGCAGGTCGGCGCCGTGGATCTCGATGCTGTCGCCCGGCAGGCCGATCACGCGCTTGATCCAGTTCTGGCTGGGCACCGGCGCGTGCGGATCGGCGCAGCTGATGTCGCCGCTGCGCACCAAGTGGCCACCCGCATCGCGGCACAGGAAGCCGGGGAAGCGGAACACCACCACGTCGCCGCGCTTCGGCTCGCCGAGGTCGAGGAACTTGGTGTTGAACGCCGGCAGGCGCAAGCCGTAGGCGAACTTGTTGACCAGGATGAAGTCGCCCACGTCCAGCGTCGGCATCATCGAACCGGAAGGGATGCGGAACGGCTCGGCCACGAAGGAGCGCAGCACCAGCACCGCCAGCACCACCGGGAACAGCGAGCGCGCCCAGTCCACCGGCGCCGGGTCGCGGTACTCGCTGCCGGCCGCGTCGAGGCGCGCCTTGCGCTTCTTGTAGAGGAACAGCCGATCCAGTCCCCACACCACGCCGAACAGCACGGTGAGGCCCAACAGGATCGCGGAAAAATCGAATTCCATGCTTACTCCCTGGGGTGCCGCTTCTTATTTGTCTGTTCGCAACACGGCGAGGAAGGCTTCCTGCGGAATCTCCACCCGACCGACCTGTTTCATGCGTTTCTTGCCTTCCTTCTGCTTCTCCAAGAGCTTCTTCTTGCGGCTGACATCGCCGCCGTAGCACTTGGCCAAGACGTTCTTGCGCAGCGCCTTCACCGTGGAGCGCGCGATGATCTGCGCACCTACGGCGGCCTGGATCGCCACGTCGAACTGCTGGCGCGGGATCAGGTCCTTCATCCGCTCGACCAGCTCGCGACCGCGGCGATCCGCGTGCGAACGGTGCACGATGAGGGAAAGCGCATCCACGCGGTCGCCGTTGATCAGCACGTCCACGCGCACGAACGGGCCGGCGTCGAAGCGCTCGAAGTGGTAGTCCATCGAGGCGTAGCCGCGCGACACCGACTTCAGGCGATCGAAGAAGTCCAGCACCACCTCGGCCAGCGGCAGCTCGTAGGTGATCTGCACCTGGCTGGCCAGGTACTGGATCGAGCGCTGCACGCCGCGCTTTTCCTGGCACAGCGTGACGATGTTGCCGATGTAGTCCGGCGGGGTGAGGATGCTGGCCACGATGATCGGCTCGCGGATCTCCTCGATCTGCGGCACCGGCGGCAACTTGGCCGGGTTGTCCAGCGCCAGCACCGTGCCGTCGCTCTTCAGCACCTCGTACACCACGGTGGGCGCGGTGGTGATGAGGTTGAGGTCGTACTCGCGCTCCAGCCGCTCCTGCACGATCTCCATGTGCAGCATGCCGAGGAAGCCGCAGCGGAAGCCGAAGCCCATCGCCTCGGAACTTTCCGGCTCGAAGAACAGCGCGGCGTCGTTCAGACGCAGCTTGTCCAGCGCCTCGCGCATCGCGGGGAAGTCGTCGGCGGAAACCGGGAACAGGCCGGCGAACACGCGCGGCTGCATGGTCTGGAAGCCGGGTAGCGGTTCGGAAGCAGGTTTGCCAGCATGCGTGAGCGTGTCGCCTACCGGCGCGCCGTGCACGTCCTTGATCGAGGCGTTGATCCAGCCCACCTCGCCCGCGGAAAGCTTGTCCAGCTTCTTGCGCTTGGGCGTGAACACGCCCACCTCGTCCACCTCGTGGGTGCGGCCGGTGGACATCACCAGCAGCTTGTCGCCGGGCTTGATCTCGCCCTGCATCACGCGCACCAGCGAGATCACGCCCAGGTAGTTGTCGAACCACGAGTCGATGATCAGCGCCTGCAGCCGGTCGGTGTCGCGCGGCTTCGGCGGCGGAATCCGGGCGACAATCGCTTCCAGCACCTCGACCACGTTGAGGCCGGTCTTGGCGCTGATTGCCACCGCGTCGGTGGCATCGATGCCGATCACCGCCTCGATCTCGCCCTTCACCTTCTCGACGTCGGCGGTGGGCAGGTCGATCTTGTTGAGCACCGGCACCACTTCCAGGCCCATCTCGACGGCCGTGTAGCAGTTCGCGACGGACTGCGCCTCCACGCCTTGGGCGGCATCCACCACCAGCAGCGCGCCTTCGCAGGCGGCCAGCGAGCGGCTGACCTCGTAGGAGAAATCCACGTGGCCGGGAGTGTCGATGAAGTTGAGCTGGTAGGTCTTGCCGTCGCGCGCCTTGTACGGCAGCGACACCGACTGCGCCTTGATGGTGATGCCGCGTTCGCGCTCGATCGGGTTGTTGTCCAGCACCTGCGCTTCCATCTCGCGCTCGGCGAGGCCGCCGCAGATCTGGATGATGCGATCCGCCAGCGTGGACTTGCCGTGGTCGATGTGGGCGATGATGGAGAAATTGCGGATCAGTTCCATGGAGCGCGCGAAGCCGGCCTTGCCTGGGGAGCGCCACCGGAATGGCGGCACGAACCCGGTATTGTCGCATGGAACCGCCGGCCGCCGCCGCAGCGGCGCCATGCGCACCGGCACGGGGAACGACGTCGGCGAAAACCGTCGCACCCCATGCCGGCCGCCATCACTTGCCGTCCGGCACGGTCAGGCCGAAGAAGCGGTTCTGCCCGTCGCGGCGCACCAGCAGCAGCACCGTGGAACCGGCCTTCACGTCCTTCGTCGCGGCGCGGAACGCCTCCACGCTGCCCACCGGCTGCTGGTTCACCATCAGGATCACGTCGCCCGGCTGCAGGCCGGCCTGCGCCGCCACCGCGCCGGTGACATCGCCGACCAGCACGCCCTGCCCGGACTTCAGGTCCATCTGCTTGCGGGTGGCGTTGTCCAGCGGCTGCACGGTGATCCCCAACGCGGCGGCGCCGCTGCTGTTCGCGCCCGGCGCCGCACCGCCGTTGTCCACCGCATTCTGGTCGCGCGGCATCGCGCCGATGGTGACCTGCACGGTTTCCTTCTTGCCGTTGCGCAGGATCTCCAGCGGCACCCGCGTACCCGGCTTGGTCATGCCCACCAGCGGCGGCAGGTCGGAAGGACTGCGGATCACGTGGCCGTCATAGCCGAGGATGATGTCGCCGAGCTGGATGCCGGCCTTCTCCGCACCGCTGCCGGCGGTCACCTCGGCGACCGCCGCGCCGGAGGCATCCGGCAGCTTGTAGGCCTTCTCCATGTCGTCATCGACGGCCTGGACCAGCACGCCCAGCTGGCCGCGCGTCACGTAGCCCCTGGTCTTGAGCTGCTCCACCGCGTTCATCGCCACGTCGATCGGGATCGAGAACGACACGCCCTGGTAGCCGCCCGTGCCGGAATAGATCTGTGAGTTGATGCCCACCACCTGGCCTTGCAGGTTGAACAGCGGGCCGCCGGAATTGCCGCGGTTGATCGGCACGTCGGTCTGGATGAACGAAGTGTAGGGCTGGTCCTGGCTGCCCAGGTTGCGGCCGATCGCACTGACGATGCCCTGGGTCACGGTGTAGTCGAAACCGAACGGCGAGCCGATCGCCAGCACCCACTGGCCGGGCTTCAGGCTGCGCGAGTCGCCGATGCTCACCGTGGGCAGGCTGCCGCCTGCGTTGACCTTGAGCAGGGCGATGTCGTAGGTGGGATCTGTGCCGACCACCTTGGCGTCGAGGATGCGGCGGTCCTGCAGGCGCACGATCACCTTGTCCGCATCGGCCACCACGTGGTTGTTGGTGAGGATGTAGCCATCGCCGGAGACGATGAAGCCCGAGCCCAGCGAGGTATGCGCCTGCTCCGCCGGCGAGGGCATCATCGGCATGCCGAAGAAGCGGCGGAACAGTTCGGCCTGCGGATCGTTCGGCATGCCGCCCTGCCCCGACAGGCCGCGCACGCCGGGCTTGCCGCGACCGCTGTACTTCGCCTCCACCTGCACCACGGCGGGTGCGTTCTTCTGCACGATGCCGGTGAAGTCCGGCAGGGAGGCCGCGGCGGGTGCCGGCTGGGCCTGCACCACCGGCACGGCCAGGACCGTGCCGGCCAGGGCACAGCACACCAGTAGGCTCAGGCGGGAGCTGCGCAGGATGGATGATTTCATGACGCCTCCTAGGATCGGTTCGGGCTTCGGAACGGACACGCGCCACCGACGGCCCTGGTCGGGTCGCGGGTGAGCGGAACGGGATGGAGAGGCGGACCGCGGTGCGTGCACGCGGCCTCGCTTTACTGGGCGCTGGCGCCTTGGCGCGGAGCGTCCGGCACTTGCTGCTGGGCCGGGTCGAGCAGGATCAGGTAGCTGCCGTCATGGTTGTCCAGCGTGCGATAACGCTGCGCGCGGAACGGCGACATGCCGCGACCGCCGTACGACGGCGAGAGGCCGGCATCGACCGGTGCAGCCAGCGTGGCCGAGGCGCGCTGGCTGAGCAGGCCGGGTGCCTTGCCGCTCAGCCACGGCGGCACCACCGCCACCTCCGGCTGCGGTGCGGCGGTTGGCGCGCTCTTCACCGGCATGCCCGGTGGCGCAGCCTGCGCGGTCAGCGGGGTCGCGTGCCGTTCGGCATCGCCGGTGGGCTGGGCGATCATCAGCGCTGCGGCGGCGACGCCCGCGGCGATTGCGCCACCGGCCGACCAGCGCAGCCAGCGATGGTGGCGCGGCACGGCGACCACGACCGATTCCTGCTCGATCGCCAGCATCACCCGCGACACGAAGCCCGCCTCCGCCAGCGGCGGCAGCTGCTTGCGCAGGCCGTCGCGGGCGACGTGATAGCTTACCCAGGTGCGCCGCAGCTCGCCGTCGTGGTCGAGCCGGCGCAGCAGGAAGCGCAGTTCCTCGTGCGACAGTTCGCCGTCGATGCCGGCAGAAAGGTGTTCACGCGCATGCTGGTCTGGCTGGTTCATGTCTGCTCCTCGCGATCCGACAACAACGGCCGCAACTTCTCGTCGATCGCCTCGCGGGCCCGGAAGATGCGCGAACGCACCGTACCGATTGGGCAGCCCATCGCCTCGGCGATTTCCTCGTAGCTCAGGCCGTCCACCTCGCGCAGCGTGATGGCCACCCTGAGTTCCTCAGGCAGCGCTTGGACAGTGGAAAACACCGAATGTTCAATTTCCTGCCGCATCAGCTCGCGTTCGGGGGTGGCGCTGTCGTGCATGCGCTCGGCACCGGACAGGAATACGGCGTCCTCGGCGTCGATGTCATCGGTGGGCGGACGCCGCCCCATCGCCACCAGGTGGTTCTTGGCGGTGTTCACCGCGATCTTGTAGAGCCAAGTGTAGAACGCGCTGTCGCCGCGGAACGAGCCGATCGCCCGCCAGGCGCGGATGAAGGACTCCTGCGCGATGTCCTCGCATTCGGCGTGGCTCCTCACATAGCGGGAGACCAGCCCGATCACCTTGTGCTGGTATTTGCGCACCAGGAGATCGAAGGCGCGCTTGTCGCCGCCCTGCACGCGTTCGACCAGTGCCCGATCCAGTTCGTTTTCGCCCGTGCGGGCCGTTTCCGTCGTCAATGCCGTCTTCCGCTGCGGAGCTTGTGCCAGAACGAGCGCTGCTCAGACCGGGGCCGGGCGCGCAAGTTCAGCGTGCCCATGAGTGTAGCGATTCCACCCTGACGCACGGCTGTGCCATCGGTTGACTTGTCCGGGTCAACCGAGCATGGGGACGACGGGTGCCCGGCTCAAGCCGGCACGGCGGTCGGCTGGCCCAGCAGTTGCTGGCGCTCGGCCAGCAGGCGCTCGAAGGAAACCACGGGCAACGGCCGGCAGAACAGGTAGCCCTGCAGCTCGTCGCAATCGTGGGCACGCAGGAACGCCAGGTGCTGCTCGGTTTCCACGCCCTCCGCCACCACGCTGCGGCCGAGCCGGTGCGCCATCTCGATGGTGGCGCGCACGATCGCCTCGTCGTCCGGGTCCACGCCGATGTTGCGCACGAAGCTCTGGTCGACCTTGATGCGGTCGGCCGGCAGCTTGCGCAGGTAGTCCAGCGAGGCGGCGCCGGTGCCGAAGTCGTCGATCGCGATCCGGCAGCCCAGCCGGTGCAGCGCCTGCAGGTTCTCCACCAGGTTCGGCGCGGCCTTGATGCTGATGCTCTCGGTGATCTCCAGCTCCAGCAGGGTGGGATCGAGCCCGGTTTCCTGCAGCGCGCGAAACACCGTGGCCGGCAGCTTCGGCTCCATCAGCTGCAGCGCGGACAGGTTCACGCCCAGGCGCAGGCGCAGGCCGTAGCGCTGCTCCCACTCCTGGGCCTGGCGGCAGGCCATGCGCAGCACCCATTCGCCGATCGGCACGATCAGGCCGGTCTCCTCTGCCAGCGGAATGAACACCGCGGGGCTGATCGGCCCCAGCTCGGGGTGCTCCCAGCGCAGCAGCGCCTCCATCCCCACGATGTCCTCGCTGTCGGTGCCGACCTGCGGCTGGTAGACCAGGCGCAGTTCGCCGTTGCCCAGCGCATGGCGCAGGCGCGAGCGCAGCGCCAGGCCGTGCTCGCGCGCGTACTCCGGGCTCACCTCGTAGATGCGGCAGTTGTTGCGGCCCTGGCGCTTGGCCGCGTACATCGCCTCGTCGGCATGCTTGAGCAGGGTTTCCGCATCGGCCGCGTCGTCGGGGAAGAAGCTCACGCCGATCGACACGCCGACCTGCAGGCGGGTGCCGTTCTCCAGTTCCAGCGGCTCGGCCACCACCTGCAGGATCTTCTCGGCGACCCGCTGCACGTCGTCGTTCTTCACGATGTGGCGCAACACCACGGTGAACTCGTCGCCGGCGTAACGCGCCACCGTGTCAGAGGCGCGCACGCTGCCGCGTAGGCGGCGGGTGACTTCCTGCAGCACCTGGTCGCCGGCGGCGTGGCCGTGGGTGTCGTTGATCGCCTTGAAGTGGTCGAGGTCGACGAACAGCACGGCGAAGCATTCGCCGTTGCGCACCGCCTCGCGCAAGATCGATTCCAGCCGGTCGCCGAACAGCAGGCGGTTCGGCAGGCCGGTGAGCGCGTCGAGCAGGCCCTCGGCACGCCCCTGCTCGCGGGTGAGCCCCAGCTCCAGCCCCTGCGCGAAACGCGCCGCCGCGCAGCGCAGCAGCGGCTCGACGATCGCCATGTCGCCGAAGCCGCGCCGGGTGCCGGCCAGCATCGCGCCCAGCACCACGCGGCGCTCGTCGAGCAGCGGCAGGCCCACGAAACCGGACAGCTCCAGCAAGGGCAGCAGCGGATCGGTGGGCACCCGCTGCACCGCCTCGCTGCGGTAGAGCACCGGCTCCCCGTCGAGGACGCGCTGCAGCAATTGCTGCGCCTCGACCGGCGGCCAGGCCGGTTCCGCGCCGTTCCACAGCTGCAGCAGCGGCGCCAGGAACTCGCTGCCCTCGTTGCGCACCGGCCACACCGCCAGGTAATCCAGCGCCATCTCGTCGAACAGCAGCCGTGCGCTGGCGTCGCGAGTGGCGCCGCCGCCGCTGGTGGCGAAGATGCGCGCCAGCAGGACCAATGCGTTTTCCGCCGCACCGCGGCCTTGCGCCGGCACCGCTGGCGCAGCGGCGGGCGGCAGTTGCTGCCAGCGCGTCAGCAGTTCGGCTTCGATCTGGGCTGCATGCAACCAGCCGGCGATGTCGTCGGGCAATTGCGCGGCCTGCAACGGCGCGTCTTCGTCGAGGATCGCCAGCAACGGTACACCGGCCCCGGCATCCAGCGCGCGCAACTGCTCGCAACACTGGCGCGCCTGCGCGGCATCGTCGCCGAGCACCGCCACCATCAGCTGCAGCGATGGGCGCCCTTCCAGCAGGATCGCCGCGTGCTGCGCGTCGCGGGCGCTGTGGATATGCCGGCAACCCGACTGGTCGAACACGTCGAACAGGCGGCGGCGCAGATCGCGTCGCGCGGCGAGGACGAGGATGCCTTCGCTCATGCCTGTTGTCCGCTCAGCCAGCGGCCGTCGCGCAGGCGCAGGCGCTGCGGCAACTCGGGTTCGCTGTCGATGCAGGTGATCAGCTCACCCAGTTGCTCGACCAGGGCCAATGGTGCGTTGAGCAGCACCACGCGGCGCAGATGTCCGGTGGTCGCCCGCGCCAGTTGCCGCAGCAGGGTGAGGTCGGCCGCCGCCAAGGGCAACTCCAGCTCCTGCAGCACGTAGACGCCGAAATGCATGCTCTGCTGCATGTAGCGCAAGGCTTGGCCGAGGCGCTGCGCGTCCGGCACCCGCGCATGCGCATCGCGCAGGCTGGACAGGCCCAGCCCCGGCTGCCACAGGTACACCGCCTGCCCGCTGTGGCGGGCGATGCCGCGGAAGTGTTCCAGCAGGGCGGCGCCATCCTCGCTGCGCACCGCCACCACACCGGCAGGCGCGGCAAGGATCCGTTCGAAGACGTCGTGACCGGAAGATGGCAATGGCATATCCATCATCGATGTCATCGTGGCTCCCTGGATCGTTCGGCGCCGGCTGGCGGGGTGGTGCACCGTCGGCCGGTATGCATGGCGCATTCTCCACGGTTTCAGCCCATTCTGGGGCCTGTCCGCCACCACGCGGAGCGAACCGCTTCACATTCGACCGATCGGAAGATTCCGAAACCCGACGCAAGTCCGTGCGAGCCCTCCCCAGCGCGCATCTCGCATTCGTCCGGACGGGACGGTATGGTTCGGGCTTCGTCCACCACCCTCCCCGGCCCATGTTCGAAGGATTGCGCTTCAACCACTGGAAGACGAGCCTGGACGAGCGCGGCATCGTCACGCTCAGCCTCGACCGCGCCGGCAGCAGCGTCAACGCGATCAACCGCGCCGTGCTGGACGAGCTGGGCCAGATCGTCGAGCGGCTGGCGATCGAGCAGCCGGCCGGGGTGATCGTGCATTCCGCCAAGCCCGCCGGCTTCGCGGTGGGCGCGGACATCAAGGAATTCGTGGAGTACGCGAAACAGGGCAGCGTGCTGGAGAACATCGAGCACGGCCAGCAGGTGTACGAGGCGCTGGCGCGCCTGTCCTGCCCCACCGTGGCGGCGGTGCATGGCGCCTGCATGGGCGGCGGCACCGAGTTGATCCTGGCCTGCCGCCAGCGCATCGCCGCGGACGACGACAAGACGAAGATCGCCCTGCCCGAGGTGATGCTGGGCATCCACCCCGGTTGGGGCGGCACGGCACGCCTGCCCCGGCTGATCGGCGCCACCGAGGCGCTGCCGCTGATGCTGACCGGCAAGCCGCTGTCGGCGAAGCGTGCGCTGGCGCTGGGCGTGGTCGACCGCGTGGCGCCGCCCGACGAACTGCTGGCCGAGGCGCGTGCCTTGTTGCGCCGCCCGCAGACGCAGCCGTTCGCACGGCGTGCCAAGGCCTGGCTCACCAACTGCTGGCCGGCGCGGCAGATCCTCGCGCCGATGGTGATGAAGCAGACGGCCGCCAAGGTACGCAAGGAGCACTACCCTGCCCCGTTCGCGCTGATCGACGTGTGGCAGCGCGGCGGCGGCGACATCCGCCAGCGACTGAAGCTGGAGGCGCGCTCGGTGGCAAAGCTGGCGACCACGCCCACCGCACACAACCTGATCCGCCTGTTCTTCCTGCAGGAGCGACTGAAGAACCAGGGCGCCGCCACCGAGCACGGCATCCGGCACGTGCACGTGGTGGGCGCCGGCGTGATGGGCGGCGACATCGCCGCGTGGGCCGCGCTGAAAGGCTTTGACGTCACCTTGCAGGATCGCGAGATGAAGTACGTCCAGCCCGCGCTGGATCGCGCCCGCCAGTTGTACGAGAAGAAGCTGAAGACCCCGGCGAAAGTCGAAGCCGCCACGACGCGCCTCAAGGCCGACGTCGAAGGCAAGGGCGTGGCCAGTGCCGACCTCGCCATCGAGGCGATCTACGAGAACGCCGAGGCCAAGCAGGCGCTGTACGCCGCCATCGAGCCACAATTCCAGCGCGAGGAAATCCTGGCCAGCAACACCTCCAGCATCCCGCTGGACGAGTTGCGCAAGTACCTCAAGGCGCCGCAGCGTTTCCTCGGCCTGCACTTCTTCAATCCGGTGGCGCAGATGCCGCTGGTGGAAGTGGTGCGCCACGACGCGCTCGACCCGGCGATCGAGAAGCGCGCACTGGCGTTCTGCAAGGCGATCGGCAAGCTGCCGGTGGCGGTGAAAGGCACGCCCGGCTTCCTGGTCAACCGCATCCTGATGCCCTACCTGCTGGAAGCGCTGCGCCTCTACAACGAAGGCGTGCCCGGCCCGGTGCTGGACAAGGCGGCGAAGGCTTTCGGCATGCCGATGGGGCCGATCGAGCTGGCCGACACCGTGGGCCTGGATGTTTGCGCCTCGGTCGGCAAGGAACTGGCGCCCTTCCTCGGCCTGGAACTCCCGCCCGGGCTGGAGGACAAGCTCGACGCCGGCAAGCGCGGCAAGAAGGACGGCCAGGGCCTGTACGTGTGGCAGGACGGCAAGCCGATCAAGCCGGAAGTCGATCCCGACTACGAGCCCGCGCCCGACCTCACCGACCGCATGATCCTGGCCATGGTGAACGAGGCCGTGGCCTGCCTCGCCGACGGCGTGGTGGACGATGCCGACCTGCTCGACGCCGGCGTGATCTTCGGCACCGGCTTCGCACCGTTCCGCGGCGGCCCGATCCAGTATCTGCACAGCGAGGGAGCGGGCAAGGTCAAGGCGAGGCTGGAGCAACTGGCCCAGCGCCATGGCGCCCGCTTCACGCCCAAGGAAGGCTGGGATCATCCGACGCTGGCGGTCGGTGCCGACACACTCTGAATCCATGCTCATCGCATGTGAAAACGCCCGGTTCATGACCGGGCGTTTTCGTCAGAAGGCGGTGCAGCGACCTACCAGACCAGATCGTCGGGCACGCCGTCGTCGTCAGCTGCTGCATTTGGATCGACCAACAAGGCCAGCAGGTGTTCGTCGACCGCGCGCACCTGCTCGGCGATCTCGCGGCTGACCAGCAGGTAGCGACCGGCCTGCTGCACCACGCCCAGTTCGCCCGCGTTGAGCGCCGCGAGTTGTTCGGCATCGACATGGACGCGGCGGATCTTGCCGCCGTACTCGAAGTTGCGCACCAGCTCGGTCTCGGCCTTGTTCAAGGCCTTGCCGTCCAGCAGTTGCTGGATCTTCTGCTTGCGCTCGCGGCGCAGGCGCGCCTGTTCCTCGGCTTCCTGCTGGGCGCGCTTGCGCTCACCCGCCTCGGTCTGGGCGCGGATCGCGTAGGCCTTGGCCAGGTCGATGTCTTCCTGGCTACGCCGCGGTGTCGGCGGTTTGCCACCGTGGCCGTGCGGCTTGCCGTTCGGCTTGCCCTTGCCATCGTTGCCGCGCCTTTCCTCGCGGATTTGCTTGACGAGGCCACTCTTCAGCAGCTGATCGCGCAGGGATTCACTCATGGATGGGATGTCGTGTTTTAGTAATGAGGCGGTGGCGGTTCGCTGTGCGGATCGGACGTCGCGCCCAGCCGCACGCTCTGCAGTTCCTGGCGCAGATGGTGCACCAGCTGTTCCAGCTGGACGATGCGCAGCGCCTGTTCGGCATCGGCGCCGGCCAGCGCCTGCACGGTGTCGTCGATGAAGGTCAGCCGCACTTCGAGATCGGCGAGGCGCTGCTCGATCGCGTCCATCAGCGTGCCACGCGCAAGCTGCGGCCGCGGCCGATGCCGTAGTAGGCCAGGCCAGCCTCTTCCACCGCTGCCGGATCGTAGAGGTTGCGGCCGTCGAAGATCACCGGCGTCTTGAGCAGGGCGCGGATGCGCGCGAAGTCCGGGCTGCGGAAGGCCTTCCATTCGGTGACGATGGCCAGCGCATCGGCACCCTGCAATGCATCGCGGGCGTGCTCGCACAGCACGAGGTCGGCGCGCTCGCCGTAGATGTGCCGGGTTTCCTCGCGCGCCTCCGGATCGAAGGCCTGCACGCGGGCGCCGGCATCCCACAGCGCCTCCATCAGGCGGCGGCTGGAGGCCTCGCGCATGTCGTCGGTATTCGGCTTGAAGGCCAGCCCCCACAGCGCAATGGTCTTGCCCTTCAGGTCGCCGTCGAAGTGGCGCGAGATCAGTTCGAACAGCTTGGTCTTCTGGTCGTGGTTCACCGCCTCGACCGCGCCCAGCAGGCGCGCCGCGTAGCCCGCGCCGCGCGCGGTGCGTTCCAGCGCCTGCACGTCCTTGGGGAAGCAGGAGCCGCCGTAGCCCGCGCCGGGATAGATGAAGTGGTAGCCGATGCGCGGATCGGCGCCGATGCCCTGGCGCACCAGTTCCACGTCGGCACCCACGCGCTCGGCGATGTTGGCGATCTCGTTCATGAAGCTGATCTTGGTCGCCAGCATCGCGTTGGCGGCGTACTTGGTCAGCTCGGCCGAGCGTTCGTCCATCACCACGGTGCGCTCGTGGTTGCGGTTGAACGGCGCGTACAGCTTGCGCAGCACGGCCACCGCCCGCTCGCTGGAGCTGCCGATGACGATTCGGTCGGGGCGCAGGCAGTCCTCCACCGCATCGCCTTCCTTGAGGAATTCCGGGTTGGAGACCACGTCGAATTCGATCGCGGCGCCGCGCGTCGCCAGCTCGGTCGCGATCGCCGCGCGCACGCGGTCGGCGGTGCCCACCGGCACGGTGGACTTGTTCACCACCACGGCGTAGCGGTCGAGATGTGCGCCGATGGTGCGCGCCACGCCCAGCACGTATTTCAGGTCGGCGCTGCCGTCCTCGTCGGGCGGCGTGCCCACCGCGATGAAGATCACCTCGGCGTGCGCGATGCCGGCCGCGGCGTCGGTGGTGAAATCGAGTTGGCCGTCGGCGTGGTTGCGCCGCACGATGGGTTCCAGGCCCGGCTCGTAGATCGGGATCTCGCCGCGCAACAGGCGCTCGACCTTGCCCGCGTCGATGTCGACGCAGACCACGTGGTTGCCCATCTCGGCGAGGCAGGCACCGGTGACCAGGCCGACATAGCCGGTGCCGAAGATCGTGACTTTCATCGTGCTGCCGATTCCTCTTCGAACGGATCGTGCATTCTAACCGCGCGGTCGTTGCCGCGCAGGGACAAAGCAAGAGGGCGCGAATCGCTTCGCGCCCTCCCGTGTCTGACTGCCGAAGCCGCGCTTACTTGGCGGCGGGAGCCGCCGGCGTCGGCTTGGTGCTGACCAGCGTCACGTCGAAGATCAGCGTGGCGTTCGGCGGCATCGGCGGCTGCGGCTCGGCGCCGTAGGCCAAGGTTGCCGGGATGAACAGCTTGTAATGGCCACCCACCTGCATCAGCTGCAGGCCTTCGCGGAAGCCCGGGATCACGCCGGCCAGCGGGATGTCGGCCGCGCCCGGCGGGTTGTGCTTGGACGAGGCGTCGAACACCTGGCCGTCGACGAACGTGCCGGTGTAGTCGATCTTCACCGTGTCGTTCGGACCCGGGCGGGCGCCGGTACCCTGGCTGATCACCTGGTACTGCAGGCCCGAAGCGGTGGTCTTCACGCCCGGCGCGGTCTTGTTCTTGGCGAGGAAGGCGTCGCCCTCGGCCTTGTTCTTGGCCGCCAGCTTGGTCATCTCGGCCTCGTACTTGGCCTTGATCTTGGCCATGAAGGCGTCATGCACCTGCTTGGCCTCTTCCTCGCTCATGCTCGGCTTCTGGCCGGACAACGCAGCCTTCACCGCATTCGCCACGGCGGTCGGGTCCAGTTCGTCGCGCATGATCGGCGGCACCTGGGAAGCAATCTCCCAGCCAACCACGTAGCTGGCCTTGGCCTTGTCGACCGTGCCGCTGGCGCTGGCAGCCTTGGTGGCCGTCTGGGCGGCGAACGCACCCGCCGACATGCCCAGCGTCGCAGCCACCGCAAGGGCCGTCAGCGTGGGGCGCAGAAAATGCTTCATTCGGTATTCCCTCGTGTTTTGGATATGCCGGTGCCGCCGGCCGGGCCCCCACAACGGAGGCATGGTCGCCCATTGTGAGGCGCCCGCGCCGGGCTTGCAATCGGGTCTGCTTGCGACAGTCAAGCCGCAGAAAGGTTCCGCCGGCGCCGCGGAAAGCGCGAGCCCGACGCGACGCAGCCGGACACCGAACCTCAGGCGGAGGGGTGATGCTCGGGCGGCTCCGGCTTGTCCAGCGTCTCCTTCAGCGCAGCCTGCAGCCGCGCGTGCAACTTGACCAGGGTGCGCCACAGGATCACCGCCAGCACCACGCCGGCCACCAGCAGCGACAACGCCACGCCGAACGGCGGCAGGATCGCCGAGCCCAGCGCGCCGACCAGGAGCGCCAGCGCGAACAAGGTGGCCAGCGGAATCATCCGCGCCAGCACGTTGCGGATCGCCTGCGTATAGCTGCCGGTGTAGCGTTCGCGGATGCCCAGCTCGGCCAGCAGCATGCCCAGCGCCTCCGCCTTGCGGTAGACGGCGATCAGCATCGGCAAGGACAGGAACAGCGCGCAGGCCCAGATCAGCGTGTGGCGCAGGTCGCGATGGATGCCGAACTGCGTGAACCAGGTCCAGCTGTGCGCATTCACGTAGGCGCCGATCACGAACAGCGTGACCACCAGCAACACGTTGACCGCGATGTGCCACAGCAGGCGGCGCAGCATCGCCGCCAGCACCGCGTTCTCGTCGACCGGCCGGAGGTTCTCCAGCCAGCCGCTGTAGCTGTCGACCAGCACGTGCAGCGACCGTGGCGTGATGCGCGACAGGCCATCGGCCAGGCGGTCAGCCGAGCGCCCCAGGTAGGGCGACACCGCCATGCACAACACCGACACCGCCACCGCGATCGGATAGAGGAAATCGCTGATCGCACCCAGCGACAGGCCCAGCGTGGCGATCACGAACGAGAACTCGCCGATCTGCGCCATGCTCAGGCCCGAACGCAGCGCGGTGCGTGCATCGTGGCCCACGGCGAGGATGCCGAGTCCGCAGGCCAGCGTCTTTCCCACGATCACCACCGCGGCGATCAGCAGCGCCGGCAACGCGTACTGCCACAGCATCGCCGGGTCGATCTTCAGGCCGATCGCCACGAAGAACAGCGCCGCGAACATGTCGCGCAACGGCTCGATCAGGTGCAGCACGCGGCCCACGCTGCGCGCCTCGGCCACCACCGCGCCGGCAAGAAACGCGCCCAGCGCCACGCTGAAACCCATCCACGCCGCCAGCAGGCTGGCGCCGAAGCAGATGCCGAGCACGCTCACCAGCAAGGTCTCGTCACGGCCGAAACCGGCCACGTAATCCACCAGCCGCGGCAGCAGCAACAGGCCCAGGATCATGCCCACCACCACGAACAGGCCGAGATGGCCGATCAGCGCGAACGCGGCGTCCGCATGCACGGTGCCGCCGATCGCCACCGCGGTGAGCAGGGTCAGCATCACGATGGTAAGCACGTCCTCGGCCACCAGCAGGCCCACCACCAGCTTCGCGAACGGTCGGCCCTGCTGGCCGCTTTCCTTGAGCGTGCGCGTGGCGACCATGGTCGAGGAGAGCGCGATGATCGCGCCGAGGAACAGCGCGTCGATGCCCTTCCAGCCGAACAGGCTGCCCAGGCCCACGCCGATCCACAGCATCAGCCCCACTTCCAGCACCGCCACGGCGAGCACGCCGATGCCGACTTCACGCAGCTTGCGCACGCTGAACTCCAGCCCCAGCGTGAACATCAGCAGCACCACGCCGAGGTTGGAGATGTCGTCGATCGCGCGCGGATCGGCCACCAGCGTGCCCGGCGTATGCGGGCCGATCAGCACGCCGGCCAGGATGTAGCCCAGCAGTACCGGTTGGCGCAGGCGCTGGAACAGGATCGTGGCGGCGCCGGCCACGAGCATCACGATCGCGAGGTCGCGGATGAAGCCGATCTCGTGCATGTCTTCCTCTCGTTGCGCCTGGGCAGGAAGCTTAAACGATGCCTTGCGCTGGCCGTGATCGCGGCCGGGCGAAGCTCGCCGATTCGACGTCGGCGAGCACGTGAAAATTTCTTGAAAAAAAGCTTGACGGAAATGCGACCCCCGCCTATTCTTTGCGGCTTCCAGCGGCGGGGCCATAGCTCAGCTGGGAGAGCGCCTGCATGGCATGCAGGAGGTCGGCGGTTCGATCCCGCCTGGCTCCACCAGGGTTTGATTCAACGCAAGTCCTTTGCGAGAGACCGCACTTTCATGTGCGGACTTTCCGAAAAAGCAACGTCCCCATCGTCTAGAGGCCTAGGACATCACCCTTTCACGGTGGCGACCGGGGTTCGAATCCCCGTGGGGACGCCAAGATTCGGTACGCGCTGTTACGTTTGCTGGAAACACATGTGGAGCGGTAGTTCAGTCGGTTAGAATGCTGGCCTGTCACGCCGGAGGTCGCGGGTTCGAGTCCCGTCCGCTCCGCCACGATCAACAAGAAAGCCGCCTTCGGGCGGCTTTTTTGTTGGGTTGTATCCGGGGTTGCATCAAGACATCTCAAGCGTACCGACGGAATGCCCCTGCTCCGCCAGGTATTCCAGCCAGCGCGCGAGAAAACCGTTCATCTGCAGGCGATGCTGGAACACCGTGTGCGCCGGCGCAAATGGTCCGAGCACCTGCCACAGGTGTCGCCCGGGATGGCAATGCAGCGCCTCGGCCACATGGGCGTCGGTGTACATGCGCAACTGCGCCGACGGCGCGCGGTGACCGGTGTGCGCATCGACGAAACCGTAGGTGAGTTCCAGTTCCAGCGTGTAGGGATGGCGTTCCTGCACCGCCAGGTGCACGTTGAGCCCGTCGTCCACGTCCGACACGTAACTCCCCGGCGCCAGCTGCTGCGGCGCGAACAGCCGCGTCAGCCGATGGTAGTTCTCCGCATACAGGCCCATCAGGAACTCGAAGCGTCCCGGCAACAGGCTGTGGCGGTCGTCGAGTACGGCACTCATGGGGACGCTGCTGCTCCTGGTTTCAGTACATGGTGCGCTCGATGCCGAAGCTGGCGAAGATCTTGCTCGCGATCTCCTCGATCGACACGTGCGTGGTGTTGAGGGACGGTATGCCGGCCTGGCGCATCAGCCGATCGGCCTGCTCCAGCTCCCAGCGGCATTGCTTGATCGTGGCATAGCGGCTGCCCGCGCGACGCTGCTCGCGGATCTGCGCCAGCCGCACGGGCTCGATGGTGAGCCCGAACAGACGGTCGCGGTACGGCCGCAGGCGCGCCGGCAACTCCAGTTTTTCCAGATCCTCGTCGGTCAGCGGATAGTTGGCGGCGCTGACACCGTAATGCAAGGCCATGTACAGGCAGGTCGGTGTCTTGCCCGAGCGCGACACGCCGACCAGGATCAGGTCGGCCTGCGCGTAGTCCACGTCGATGCCGTCGTCGTGCGACAGCGCGTAGTTCGTGGCGTTGATGCGCGCCTCGTACTTGTCGAAATCCACCAGGCCGTGCGAGCGGTTCACCGCGCCGGAACGTTTGGTGCCCAATTCTGCTTCCAGCGGCCCGATGAACGGCGCGAACACGTCCAGCATCAACGCGCCGCTGGCGGCCACGATGTCGCACAGCGCGCGGTCGGCCATGGTGTTGACCACGATCGGCCGCTCGCCGCTCTTGGCGTAGTGCGTCTTGATGCGCAGCGTGGCCGCCTCGGCCTTGGCCGCGTCGTCGATGAAGGGCAAGCGGTGCTTGTCGAAACGCACCCCCTCGAACTGCGCGAGGATGCTGTTGCCGATCGTCTCCGCGGTGATGCCGGTGGAGTCGGAGATGAAGAAAACCGTGCGCTGCATGGGGAGTCCAAGGGTCGTGGCGCCTGCCTGCTGCGCACCATATCGCAAGGTCCGGAAGCTGTCGCCGCTTGACCGGCGCCTGACTGGTATGCAGTTGGCTCGGCGCCGGACGGCATTGGTCTTCTTGTGCCATGCACCATCGACAGCGGACAATACCAATCCTTTGCGGCCCGCTTCGGGCCTTTGCTTTGTGACCATTCCACTCGTTGCGGCGCTTCCTGAGGAGACACCCTTGAACCATCTGGTGCTTTGGCTCGACCAACTGCGCATGACCGACCTCGGCAAGGTCGGTGGCAAGAACGCCTCGCTGGGCGAGATGATCGGCAACCTCGCCAAGCTCGGTGTCTCGGTGCCCGGCGGCTTCGCCACCACGGCCGACGCGTTCCAGCAGTACCTGGAAAAGAGCGGCGTGGCCAAACGCATCCAGGCGCGTCTCGCCGACCTCAACGTGGACGACGTGGACGCGCTGACCAAGGCGGGCAAGGAAATCCGCGAGTGGGTCACCGAGACGCCGCTGCCGGCCGAGCTCGACCAGGCGATCCGCGACGCCTACGCCAAGCTGTGCAGGGACGCCGGCGCCAACAACATCGCCGTGGCCGTGCGCTCCTCCGCGACGGCGGAAGACCTGCCTGACGCTTCCTTCGCCGGCCAGCAGGAAACCTTCCTCAACGTGGTCGGCATCGAGGACGTGCTGCACAAGGTGAAGGAAGTCTTCGCCTCGCTGTACAACGACCGCGCCATCGCCTATCGCGTACACCAGGGCTTCGCCCACGAGAACGTGTTCCTCTCCGCAGGCGTGCAGCTGATGGTGCGCTCGGACGTGGGCGCCGCGGGCGTGCTGTTCACGCTGGACACCGAGTCGGGCTTCCGCGACGTGGTGTTCGTCACCGGCAGCTACGGCCTCGGCGAGATGGTCGTGCAAGGCGCGGTGAACCCCGACGAGTTCTACGTGTTCAAGCCTACGTTGAAGGCCGGAAAGCCCGCGGTGCTGCGCCGCAATCTCGGCGCCAAGCAGCTGCGCATGGTGTATTCGGACCAGCCCGGCGAGCGCGTCAAGACCGAGGACACCCCGGCCGAGTTGCGCCACAAGTTCTGCATCAACGACGAGGACGTGCAGGAACTCGCCCGCCAGGCGCTGATCATCGAGCAGCACTACGGCCGCCCGATGGACATCGAGTGGGCGAAGGACGGTCACACCGGCAAGCTCTACATCGTGCAGGCGCGCCCGGAGACGGTGAAGTCGCGCGCCCATGCCACCCAACTCGAACGCTTCCACCTCAGCGAGAAGGGCAAGGTACTGGCCGAGGGCCGCGCGATCGGCCAGAAGATCGGCGCTGGCAAGGCGCGCGTGATCCGCTCGCTGGCCGACATGAACAAGGTGCAGGCCGGCGACGTGCTGGTGGCCGACATGACCGACCCCGACTGGGAGCCGGTGATGAAGCGCGCCAGCGCCATCGTCACCAACCGCGGCGGCCGCACCTGCCACGCCGCGATCATCGCGCGCGAACTGGGCGTGCCGGCGGTGGTCGGCACCGGCAACGCGCTGGAACTCATTCCTGACGGCGCCGAGGTCACCGTGTCCTGCGCCGAGGGCGACACCGGCACGATCTACGCGGGCCAGCTGAAGTTCGAGCGCATCACCGCCGACCTCGGCGCGATGCCCGAGGCGCCGCTGAAGATCATGATGAACGTGGCCAACCCCGAGCGCGCGTTCGACTTCGGCATGCTGCCGAACGCCGGCATCGGCCTGGCCCGCCTGGAAATGATCATCGCCAGCCACATCGGCGTGCATCCGAAGGCGCTGCTGGAGTACGCCAGGCAGGATGCCGAGACCAAGACGAAGATCGATGAACGCATCGCCGGCTACCCCGGCCCGGTCGAGTTCTACGTCGACCGCCTCGCCGAGGGCATCGCCACCATCGCCGCCTCGGTGTACCCGAAGCCGGTGATCGTGCGCATGAGCGACTTCAAGTCCAACGAATACGCGAACCTGCTCGGCGGCTCGCGTTACGAGCCGCATGAAGAAAACCCGATGATCGGCTTCCGTGGCGCCAGCCGCTACGTCGACCCCAGCTTCGCTGAGGCGTTCGGACTGGAGTGCAAGGCGGTCAAGCGCGTGCGCGAGACGATGGGCCTGGACAACGTGTGGGTGATGATTCCGTTCGTGCGCACGCTCGACGAAGGCCGCAAGGTGATCGACGTGCTGGCGAAGAACCACCTCAAGCAAGGCGAGCACGGCCTCAAGGTCATCATGATGTGCGAGGTGCCCTCCAACGCCCTGCTTGCCGAGGAGTTCCTGGAGATCTTCGACGGCTTCTCGATCGGCTCCAACGATCTTACCCAGCTCACGCTCGGTCTCGATCGCGATTCCAGCATCGTCGCCAGCCTGTTCGACGAGCGCGACCCGGCGGTGAAGAAGCTGCTGGCGATGGCGATCAAGACCGCCCGCGCCAAGGGCAAGTACATCGGCATCTGCGGCCAGGGTCCCAGCGACCATCCGGACTTGGCCGAGTGGCTGATGGATCAAGGCATCGAGTCGGTCTCGCTGAACCCCGACACCGTGGTCGACACCTGGCTGCGGCTGGCCAAGAAGAAGGCCGGCTGATCCTCACGACCGCCGCGGCAAGCCGGCCCGTCTCGCTTGCCACGGCCTCGGCCAGCACGTAAAATCGCCGGCTCGCGCAGACCACGCGACCCCTTCGGAGAGGTGGCAGAGTGGTCGAATGTACCTGACTCGAAATCAGGCGTACGTGTAAGCGTACCGTGGGTTCGAATCCCACCCTCTCCGCCAGACACAAAAACGCCCCCTCGCGGGGCGTTTTTGTGTCTGGCGGAGAGGGTGGGTGAAAGAAGCCGCGCGGGTTCGACAAATTCGTCCGGAACGAATTTGGACAGCCGAAGGCTGGCCCTGAAGCGCGCAGCGCGGAAGGGTGAGCCCCAAGGTTGGGGCGAACAATCCCACCATCTACATCCCATCCGCACAGCATCACGCTTTTGCACCCTCCCCCAACATCCGCCATGCTCCACCCATGATCGAATTCGGCCACGCCACCCACGTCGGATTGCGCCGCACGCGCAACGAGGACACCTATTACGTCGACGCGGCACTCGGCCTGTTTCTGGTGGCCGACGGCATGGGCGGCCACCTGCACGGCGAGGTGGCCTCGGCGCTGGTGCGCGACAGCGTGGTCGAACTGGTGAGCCGCGGACACAGCCTGGCCGAAGCGATTCGCGGTGCCGACGAGCATCTGCTGGCGCAACTGCATGACCACGCCGACGTGATGCCGATGGGCAGCACGATCGCGGCCTTGCGCCTGAGCGAGGATGGCTACGAGGCAGCTTGGGTGGGCGACAGCCGCATCTACACCACCGGGCGTGAGCTGCGCCAGATCAGCCACGACCACTCGCTGGTGCAGGCGCTGGTCGAGGCGGGACAGCTGGATCCGGCGCACACTGCGCGGCATCCGCAACGCAACGTGCTGACCCAGGCGCTGGGCGTGACCGCCCCCTCCCAGTTGCACATCGGCATGGCGCACGGCCGCGTGGTGCCCGGCATGGGTTTCCTGCTGTGCAGCGACGGCCTGACCGAGGATCTCGACGCGGCCTCGATCGCGCGCACCGTGGCGCGCACCGACCTCGCCGCGCAGGAGTGCGTGGATCAGCTGCTGCTGAACGCGCTGGATCGCGGCGGCAAGGACAACATCACCGCGATCCTGGTGCGCTCAAGCTAAGCCAGCCTCCACAGTCGCATCGACCGTTTCCAGCTTGCGCCAGACGCTGACGCCACCCGCGCTCTTGTCCAGCGCGTCGAGGCGTTGCTCGTGCGAGGCGACCTCCTCGGCCGAGGCACGCAGCACGCGGGGGCGCCCGCGCAGCACCAGCGGCGTGGCGGCCGCCGTGGTCGCCGCCGATTCCTGCGGCTGCTCGAAGGCCAGGTCCAGCGCCACCTGGCCCGAGGTCATCGCGAGATAGACGTCGGCCAGCAACTGTGCATCGATCAAGCCGCCATGCAGGTCGCGGCGCGAGTTGTCCACGCCGAGGCGCTTGCACAACGCGTCGAGGCTGTTGCGCTGGCCGGGGTAGCGTTCGCGCGCCATCGCCAGCGTGTCGAGCACGCTGCAGCGGTCGCCGATGCGGCCGTAGCCCTCGCCCAGCCGCGCCAGTTCGGCGTCGAGGAAGCCCACGTCGAAGCTGGCGTTGTGGATGACCAGCTCGGCGCCGTCGACGAAGGCGAGGAACTCGTCCGCCTTGCTGGCGAACAGGGGCTTGTCGACCAGGTCGCCGTCGCGGATGCCGGTAACCTGGCTGGCGCCCTCGTCCATCGCTCGCTGGGGATTGAGATAGGTTTGCCAGTAGCGGCCGGTGAGGCGGCGCCCCACCATTTCCACGCAGGCGATCTCCACCAGCCGGTGGCCCTGGCGCACTTCCAGGCCGGTGGTTTCCGTGTCCAGCACCACCTGCCTCATGCGTTGCTCCTGTGCTGTTCGGCCTGCTCGCGCGCAGCCTGGTCCACGCGTTCATTCTCGGCGTGGCCGTTGTGACCCTTCACCCATTGCCAGCGCACGCGATGATGGCCGCTCGCCGCGGAGAGGCGCTCCCACAGATCCTGGTTCTTCACCGGCTTCTTGTCGGCGGTGCGCCAACCGTTGGCGCGCCATTTCGGCAGCCACTGCTCGATGCCCTGCATCACGTAGCGCGAATCGGTGGTGAGCAGCACGGCGCAGGGTCGCGTCAACGCCTCCAGCGCGCCGATCGCCGCCATCAGTTCCATGCGGTTGTTGGTGGTGTCGGGCTCGCCGCCGGCCAGCAGGCGTTCGCGGCCCTTGGTGCGCAGCAGCGCCGCCCAGCCGCCGGGCCCCGGATTGCCGAGGCAGGCGCCATCGGTGAATGCTTCCACTTCGTCAGTCGTCACGCATTTTTCCAGTCAAGAAACGGAGTGCCGCCGCGTGCCCGGCGACAGCCGCGCGTTCACCGGCGCACGCGCCGGCAACGGCCGCAATTTCAGGGGAATGGCTTGGCGCCGCTGCTTGCGCGCCAGCAACAGATAGCCGCCGCCCCAGCGGCTGTCGCCACCTGCCGGCCGCGCATCACCAGGCCAGGCCGCGCCGAGCCGACGCAAGCTCTCGATCTCCAGCCCTTGCCGCCGCAACTGCTGGCGCAGGCGCCCCGGCCACTGCAGCGATTGCCGCTGACCCCGTGCACGCCAGCAGAACCAGGGTGCCCAGCCGCCCAGCGGATGCACCGCGGTCACCGCCAGCACGCCGCCGGCGGCCAGCACGCGGCATGCCTCGGCCAGCAGCGCGGCGACCTGCGGCGCCGGCTCCAGCGCATGCTGCAGCCAGACCAGGTCGAAGGCTTCGTCGATGAAGGGCAGCGGTTCGTCGGCACGGCCGCGCAGGTCGCCGCCGTAGCCGCCCCGCGCCAGCCACAGTCGCGTCCACGTCACGTCGGGCAACGGCGGCACCGCGTCGTCGTCGGCCACGCCGATGCACAACGCGCGTCGTCCCGTCTCGCGCTGCAGCAAGGGCGCCATGCTGCGCCATTGTCCGCTGCGCAACTGCCGCAGGGGGACGCTGGCATGTATGTCCTGATCGCGTTGAAGCGGCATGCACTCGATCCGGCGCCGGCGCTGCCGGCCCCGGCCATCCTCGAAATCCAGCCCGCAGTGTAGCGTTTGGCAACGCCGACCGCGTCGCAAACCGTTGCGGACGCGCCTCACATCGCTGAACCGCCACCACTCGTATTAACGACATGCTAACGAGTCGCCGGGGCAGGCTGTTTATAGTCGCCCGGTTCGCGCATGCCGGGATGGCTGCGTCTGCACGTTAGTGAACCAACGCAGCGGAGCATGCCATGCATCTCGTACCGTTACCGGCACTGGCCGACAATTACATCTGGTTGCTGCACGATGACGCGGGCCACGCGCTCGTCGTCGATCCCGGCGACGATGCTCCGGTGGAACAGGCACTGGCCGCGCGCAAGCTGCAACTGCGGGCGATCCTGCTGACCCACCATCACCACGACCATGTCGGCGGTGCGCTGGCGCTGCGCCAGCGGCACGACGTGCCCGTGTACGCGCCCGAGGACGCACGCATCGAGGCGGCCACCGTGCGCGTGCGCGACGGCGAGCGCATCACCTTGTCGCAGCCGCGGGCGAGCTTCGAGGTGATCGCGGTGCCCGGCCATACGCTGAGCCACGTGGCCTACCACGGCGAGGGCGTGCTGCTGGCCGGCGATACCTTGTTCAGCCTGGGCTGCGGCCGCCTGTTCGAGGGCACGCCCGCGCAGATGCTGGCCTCGCTGGATCACCTCGCGGCGCTGCCGGCGAACACCCTGCTCTGCTGCGGCCATGAATACACCGCCGCCAACGGCCGCTTCGCCCGCGAGGTCGAACCGGACAATGCCGACTTGTCGGCGCGTCTGCGCGAGGTGGATACGCTGCGCACACGGCAGCACCCCAGCCTGCCGGTATCCATGGCCAGCGAGCTGGCGACCAATCCCTTCCTGCGCACCGACGCGCCGGCCGTGGTCGACTGGTGCCGGCGGCAGTCTGGTCATCCCGCGGATCGCACGGCCCGCTTCGCCACCGTGCGCGCGGCCAAGGACGCGTTCCGCACATGAGCACGCATCTTTATCCGAAGCGGCTGCTGCCACTGGCGCTCTCGGCCCTGCTCACCGCCTGCGCCACCACGCCGTCGCCACGTTCCGAGCCGGGGCCACTTCCTGTTCCGCCCGCATCCGCCGCCATCGAAACGCCGCCGCCAGCCGTCACGGCCGCACCGGCGCCGGAGGCCAGCGATGTCTGGGATCGGTTGCGCGGCAGCTTCGCGATGGCCGACTGCGATGCCGATCCCGCGGTGCTGTCCTGGGCGCGGCGCTACACGCGCAACCCGCAGCGCTTCGAGCAGGAAGTGCGCGACGCGCTGCCCAAGCTCACCTATGTGCAGCAGGTGGCCGCCGAGCACGACGTGGCCGGCGAGTTCGTGCTGCTGCCCTGGGTCGAGAGCGGCTTCCGCCCGATCCCCGGCCGGCGTGACCGGCCGGCCGGCATGTGGCAGATCATGCCGACCACGGCCGCTGCCATGGGCCTGCGCGTGGATCGCCATTACGACGGTCGCCTCGACGTGCAGGCCTCCGCCGACGCGGTGATGAAGCTGCTGAGCCGCTATCACGAGCAGTTCCACGACTGGCGCGTGACCGACTATGCCTACAACGCCGGCGAGTTCCGGGCGCGCAAGCTCGTCCAGCAGCACGGCCTGCCGCCGGCGACGCCGGCGATCCCGCGCTGGCCGGTGCACGACATCACCCGCGAACACCTCACCAAGCTGCTGGCGATGGCCTGCGTGGTGCGCGAACCCGATCGCTTCCACGTCAGCCTGCCCACGCTGACGCCCAGCCAGCACCTCGTCTCGGTGGCGCTGCCGCACTCGATGCCGCTGGCGCGTGCCGCCGATCGCGCCGGCATGCCGCTGGACCAGTTGAAGGACCTCAACGCCGCCTTCCGCAACGACGTCGCCGACACCAGCATCGCCTCCTACCTGATGATGCCGGTCAGCCACGCTCAGCAGTTTCGCGATGCGCTGCTGAACCAGGCGGCCAGCGCGAGCGCCGATCGCCTGCCCGAGACCACGTTCGCGACCGGCATCGGCGCCACCGACGCCACCGATGCGAGTGCGGCCGGCGCGAAGTCCGCGCAGCCGGTCGCGGCGCGCGCGCGGACACACCGCGTGAAGTCCGGCGAAAGCCTGTGGCAGCTGGCCCGCCACTACTCGGTGAGCGTCAGCGAACTGCAGCGCTGGAACCACCTGCACGGACAGGCCATCAAACCCGGCCAGCTGCTCAAGGTCGGCGCCTCGCGCTGAACCGGCCAACGCCCCGCCAGCAACCACCGAGTTGCGGAGACGAAGAAGGCGGCTCATGGCCGCCTTCTTCGCATGCGCCGTATCGACCGGGGACTTACATCCGGTCCTTGGCGATCTTGATCTCGGTGCTGTTGCGCAGCGACTTGATCAACTCCTGGGTCGCCACCGCGCCGTAGGCCTGGATCATCTGCTGGCGCAGCATGTTCCGCTGCTCGGGGGTGACCTTGGAGAGATCGGCTCCCTGCACCTTGTCCACGGCGAGCAGCGCATAGCTGCCGTCGTGCATGTCCACCGCGGCGTACTGCGGCTTGCCCTCGGCCGGATGCGGCAGCAGGAAGGCTTCGTCGCGCAATGCCGCCGGAACGTCCGCCTGGATGCGCACCACCTCGTTCGCGCTCTTGATGCCGGCGTTGGCCGAGGCCGCCACGGCGGCCAGCGCCTCGCCCTTCTGCAGGCGCGCGAGCAAGGTATCGGCCTGCTGCTTCGCTGCCGCCGCGATGCGCTGGTCCAGGATGGTCTTGCCGATCTCGTCATGCACCTGGGCCAGCGGCTTGGCCGCGGCGGGCACGTGCTTCGCCACGCGGATCACCACCGCGTCGTCGTTGCCGAGCTCGATGAGGTTGGAGTTGTTGCCCTGTACCAGCACGTCGTTCGCGAACGCCGCCTTGGTCACCTTGGGATTGGCGGCAATCCCCTCGCCGCCCTGGCGCGAGAACAGCGCCGTGGTCTTGACCGAAAGGCCCAGCGCCTGCGCGGCCGGTTCCAGCGAGGACGGGTTCTGGTAGGCGCTGTCCGACAACTTGCCGGCCACCTCGTTGTACTTGCGGTCCTTGTCGCCCGCGGTGGCCTCGGCCAGCAGCTGGTCGCGCACTTCGGCGAAGGACTTGGCCTCGCCGCTGCGGGTGTCGCGCAGCCAGAGGATGTCGTAGCCGTCCGGGGTCAGCACCGGCTTGGAGATCTCGCCCTTCTTCAGCGCGAACATCACGGTGTCGAAGGCGGCATTGGTCACGCCCTTCTGCAGCCAGCCCAGGTCGCCGCCCTGGCGCTTCGAACCCAAGTCATCCGAGTCCTGCGCGGCCAGCTTGGCGAAGTTCTCCGGCGTGGCTTCGGCGGCGATCTTGTCGGCCTTGGCCAGCGCGGCCTTCTGCTGCTCGGGCGTGGCGTTCGCGGGCACGTTGACGAGGATGTGCGACACCTCGCGCTGCTCGGGCTGCACGTAGCGCTGCTTCTCGCTCTCGTAGCGCTTCATCAGGTCGGCGTCGCTGGGCGCGGCATCCGGCTTCAAGTCGGCACCGTTCACCTCGAGGTACTGCAGCGACACCTGCTCGGGATTCATGTAGTCGGCGAGGTGCGCCTTGTAATAGTCCGCGATCTGCGTGTCGGTGACGGTGGCGTCGGCAGGCTGCGGCCTGGGCAGCACGGCGTAGCTGATGTCGCGGCGCTGCATGCGCAGGTCGAGGAAGTGGTCGATCTCGGCGTCCGTGACGATGGTGCTGGCATCGATCGCGTTCGGCAGCGCCTGGGTGGACAGCGAGGCGCGCACGTCGTCCTGGAACATGTCGGGCGTCTTGCGCTGCTCGGCCAGCAGGGTGCGGTAGGTGGCGGGATCGAACTGGCCATTGATCTGGAACGCCGGGATCGCGGCGATGTAGTCGCGCACGGCCTGGTCGGGCACGCGGATGCCCCAGTCCTGGTTCGCCTTCAACAGCAGCTGCTGGTCGATCATGCCGTCCAGCACCTTCAGCTTCATTTCCGGCTTCTCGAACGCGTCCGGATCGAAGCTGTCGCCCTGCTCGGCGCTCAGCTGCTGGCGCAGCTGGTTCATGCGGTCCTGGAAATCCTGCTGGCTGATCTCGTGCTTGCCCACCTTCGCCACGAAGGTCTCGGCACGGGACATGATGTAGCCCTCGATGCCGAAGAACGCGACCGCGAAGACGCACACGCCAAGGACGATGATGGATGGCCATCCATGCATCTTGTTACGCATTGCCTGCAGCATTGCCTACCCTTCCTGCCAGTGTTGATCGGCGCACACGGCGCACGTTGCATGAATCATTGGGTGCCGGCGTGGCGCCAGTCACGGCGGATTCCCCCGGAACGCCGTCCAAACGACAAGGGCGCCACAGGGGCGCCCTTGCGAACCGTGGCGGAGCGGACGGGACTCGAACCCGCGACCTCCGGCGTGACAGGCCAGCATTCTAACCGACTGAACTACCGCTCCACATCGTTCTGGTGGGTGCTGTAGGGATCGAACCTACGACCATCGCCTTGTAAGGGCGGCGCTCTACCGCTGAGCTAAGCACCCGAAACCGAGCGTGAGCCGCTCAGTTTAGGGCGTCCTTGAGCGTCTTGCCAGCCTTGAAGGCGGGAACCTTCGAAGCCTTGATCTTGATCGTCTCGTTGGTGCGCGGGTTGCGACCGGTACGGGCGGCGCGCTTGCGCACGGTGAAGGTACCGAAACCGACCACCGACACGTCCTCACCCTTCTTCAGCGACTTCTGCACGACCTCGAAGAACGCTTCGAGCGCGCGACCGGCGTCGGCCTTGGTCAGTTCAGCCTTGTCGGCGATGGCATTGATCAGATCGGTTTTATTCATTGAAAACTCCCTAGTACGTTTTGCGGCAGGCTCGCCCCGTGGCATGGGCGCACGCAGCCGCCGTGGATGGTTGGTACCCGCTTGGCGCCGTAACGCAACCCCGCATCACGGTCACATGCAGCAGGCGCCGGGATTGCGGTTTCGCCTTTATACCAGTGCCTCGCCGAACACC
The DNA here is from genome assembly GCF_041107455.1 of Rhodanobacter humi. Classification (NCBI taxonomy): domain Bacteria; kingdom Pseudomonadati; phylum Pseudomonadota; class Gammaproteobacteria; order Lysobacterales; family Rhodanobacteraceae; genus Rhodanobacter; species Rhodanobacter sp. FW106-PBR-R2A-3-15. Next base: position 3,748,099 of record NZ_JBGBPY010000001.1, on the reverse strand, counting down.
GCAATACAAGCTGCAGCAAGGTTTTCAGGCCACATGCAGCGGTGACGGCGAATTGCCGGCGACTGCATCACAAAACACCCGCAACGCCTGCGGATTCCCCGTAACACATGAAAACGCAAGGCGCCGTGTCCACTTCGGGATACTGTCACGCCTTGCGTGCGAACCGACTCAGTGAGGGCGCGCGTGCGACTCCGCCTCGTCGGCGTCCGCCGGTTCCTCGCGCGCGGCGTGCGACTCCGGCCTCGCCTCGTTCGGCTGCAGCGGGCGCTCCAGCGCGATATCCAGCACCTCGTCGATCCAGCGCACCGGGTGGATCTCCAGCGAGGAGGTGATGTTGGCCGGCATGTCGGCCAGGTCCTTCTGGTTGTCCTCGGGAATGATCACCGTGGTGATGCCGCCGCGATGCGCGGCCAGCAGTTTCTCCTTCAGACCGCCGATCGGCAGCACGCGCCCGCGCAGGGTGATCTCGCCGGTCATCGCCACTTCCGAACGCACCGGCACCTTGGTGAGCGCGGACACCAGCGCGGTGCACATGCCGATGCCGGCGCTGGGACCGTCTTTCGGTGTGGCGCCCTCCGGCACGTGCACGTGGATGTCGAACTTCTGGTGGAACTCGGGATCGATGCCGAGCAAGTCCACCCGCGCGCGCACCACCGACAGCGCGGCCTGGATGGATTCCTTCATCACGTCGCCGAGCTGGCCGGTATGCACCAGCCGGCCCTTGCCGGCCACTACCGAGGCCTCGATGCTGAGCAATTCGCCGCCCACCTGGGTCCAGGCCAGGCCGGTGACCAAGCCCACTTCGTTCTGCAGTTCCTTGCGGCCGAAATCGAAGCGGCGCACGCCGAGGTAATGGTCGAGATTCGCCGAATCCACCACCACCGCCGCCACGGCCTTCGCCTTGCCCTTCGCGGGTTTCGCCGCGGCCGGCTTGGCCTTGCCCTTGGCCTTGCGCACCTCGCCCAGAGTGAGCTCCTTCACCACCTTGCGGCAGATCTTGGAGATCTCGCGTTCGAGGCTGCGCACGCCGGACTCGCGCGTGTAGTAGCGCACGATGTCGCGTACGGCCTCCTCCGCCACGCTCAGTTCCTCGGTCTTCAGGCCGTTCGCCTTGAGCTGCTTCGGCAGCAGGTACTTCTGCGCGATCGCCAGCTTCTCATCCTCGGTATAGCCGGGGATGCGGATCACCTCCATGCGGTCGAGCAGCGGGCCCGGGATGTTCAGCGAATTCGCGGTGGCGATCCACATCACCTCGGAGAGGTCGAGATCGACTTCGAGATAATGGTCATTGAACGCATGGTTCTGCTCGGGGTCGAGCACTTCCAGCAGCGCCGAGGACGGATCGCCGCGGAAGTCCATCGACATCTTGTCGATTTCGTCCAGCACGAACAGCGGGTTCTTGCTGCCCGACTTGTTGAGGTTCTGCACGATGCGGCCCGGCATCGAGCCGATGTAGGTGCGGCGATGACCACGAATCTCGGCCTCGTCACGCACGCCACCCAGGCTCATGCGCACGAATTTCCGGTTGGTCGCCTTGGCGATCGACTGGCCGAGCGAGGTCTTGCCCACACCGGGCGGACCGACCAGGCACAGGATCGGCCCCTTCATCACCGACACGCGATGCTGCACGGCGAGGTATTCGAGGATGCGGTCCTTGACCTTCTCCAGGCCGAAATGGTCGGCATCCAGCACCTGCTGCGCCAGCGCCAGGTCCTTGCGCACCTTGCTGCGCTTCTTCCACGGCACGCCGACCAGCCAGTCCAGGTAGTTGCGCACCACCGTGGCCTCGGCCGACATCGGCGACATCTGGCGCAGCTTGCCGAATTCCTGCCGCGCCTTGGCCAGCACCGCCTTCGGCATGCCGGCGTTCTCGATCTTCTTCTGCAGCTCCTCGACCTCGTTCGGCCCGTCCTCGCCTTCGCCCAGTTCCTTCTGGATCGCCTTCATCTGCTCGTTGAGGTAGTACTCGCGCTGGCTCTTCTCCATCTGCGACTTGACGCGGCCGCGGATGCGCTTCTCCACCTGCTGCAGGTCCATCTCGCCGTCGACCAGGCCGATCAGCAGTTCGAGCCGCTCGCCCACGTCGGCGGTTTCCAGCACCTTCTGCTTGTCCGCCATGCGCACGGACAGATGCGCGGCGATCGAGTCGGCCACGCGCGAGGGATCCTCGATGCCGGACAGGCTCGCCAGCACTTCCGGCGGGAGCTTGCGGCTCTGCTTCACCAGTTGCTCGAACAGCGAGATCAGGGTGCGCGAGACCACGTCCAGCTCACGCTCCTTGACACTGTAGACCGGCGCGATCACGCGCGAGCGTGCAACCAGCATGCCACCATCCTCGTGGCAGTCCTCGATGGACACACGCGACTGGCCCTCGACCAGCACCTTCACCGTGCCGTCGGGCAGCTTCAGCAATTGCAGCACGCCGGCCAGCGTGCCGATCTGCTGCAGGTCATCCACCGCCGGATCGTCGATGTCCGGGCTCTTCTGCGCCACCAGCAGGATCTGCCGTTCACTCTCCATCGCGCGCTCGAGCGCGCGCATGGACTTGTCGCGGCCCACGAACAGCGGGATGACCATGTGCGGATAGACCACCACGTCGCGCAGCGGCAGCACGGGTAGCGTGTCGATTACGGCAGGCGTAGGGGCGTTCTTGGCCATCGAGGGGTTCTCACGGGAATCCGGTGGGACAAGCCCGACACTGCGCCGGGCACCATGACACGTCAAGTGGTGGCGAACCCGTCGGTACGCAAGCTTTGCCGGGGAACGGCAGGGCCCGCCCCGTACGCCCTGCCGGGCGCCGGGCGGTGCGGCGCGAGGGACGCGCGCAAAACAAAACGGCCCCGGCGCGGACGCCGGAGCCGTTCACGTGAAGCCGGCGACGATCAGGCGGCGTCGCCGCCATCGCCCGCCACGCGCTGCTGCAGGTTGCCGCGGTAGATCAGGTAGGGCTCGGCCTGGCCATCGATCACCGCGTCGTCCACCACCACCTTGCTGACATGCTCCAGCGACGGCAGCTCGTACATGGTGTCCAGCAGCACCTGTTCGAGGATGGTGCGCAGGCCGCGGGCGCCGGTCTTGCGCTTGAGCGCCTTCTTGGCGATCGCCTGCAGCGCCTCGGGGCGGAACTCCAGCTCCACCTCTTCCATCTCGAACAGCTTCTTGAACTGCTTGGTGACGGCGTTCCTCGGCTCGGTGAGGATCTTCACCAGCGCCGGCTCGTCCAGCTCGTCCAGCGTGGCGACCACCGGCAGGCGGCCGACGAACTCGGGGATCAGGCCGAACTTCACCAGGTCCGCCGGCTCCACGTCGGCCAGCGTCTTGCCGAGGTTCTGGGTGCGCTCCTTGCTGCGTACCTCGGCGCCGAAGCCGATGCCGGTGTTCTCGGAGCGCTGCTGGATCACTTTCTCCAGCCCCGCGAACGCGCCGCCGCAGATGAACAGGATGTTCTTGGTGTCCACCTGCAGGAATTCCTGCTGCGGATGCTTGCGGCCGCCCTGCGGCGGCACCGAGGCCAGGGTGCCCTCGATCAGTTTCAGCAGTGCCTGCTGCACGCCCTCGCCCGAGACGTCGCGGGTGATCGACGGATTCTCGCTCTTGCGCGAGATCTTGTCGATCTCGTCGATGTAGACGATGCCCGACTGCGCCTTCTCGACGTCGTAGTCGCACTTCTGCAACAGCTTCTGGATGATGTTCTCGACGTCCTCGCCCACGTAACCGGCCTCGGTCAGCGTGGTGGCGTCGGCGATGGTGAACGGCACGTTGAGCAGGCGCGCCAGCGTCTCGGCGAGCAGGGTCTTGCCGGAGCCGGTGGGGCCGATCAGCAGGATGTTGGACTTGCCCAGCTCGATGTCGTCGTTCTTCTGGCGCGATTCCATGCGCTTGTAGTGGTTGTACACCGCCACCGCCAGCGCCTTCTTGGCGCGGGTCTGGCCCACCACGTACTGGTCGAGCGACTCGCGGATCTCCTTGGGCTTGGGCAGCTGGGTGCGGCCGGAGGCGGCCTTCTCCTCCAGCTCCTCGCGGATGATGTCGTTGCACAGCTCCACGCACTCGTCGCAGATGAACACGGACGGACCCGCGATCAGCTTGCGCACCTCATGCTGACTCTTGCCGCAGAAAGAGCAGTAGAGAATTTTCCCGCCGTCGCTGGAACGCCCCTGCCGATCGTCGCTCATACTTTCGATTCCGCTGGTGAAACCGGGTGATTCAGGTTGCGGCCGAGAATAGCACAGGGCTCCGCATCTGCCCGCAGATGCGGAGCCCTGGGGACCCAACCGTGAAGAGTGCGGCCAAGGATGGCCGCCCGTTTGACCTTCGCGATCAGGGATGATCGCAAGGACACTCTCAGGCCGACTTGACCGTGTCGACGGCGCGGCGGTCGAGCACCGCGTCGATCAGGCCGTATTCGCGCGCCGCCTCGGCGCTCATGAAGCGGTCGCGCTCCATGTCGCGCTCGATCTTTTCCAGCGGCTGGCCGGTGTGCTGAACGTAGATGTCGTTCAGGCGCCGGCGCAGGTACAGGATTTCCTGCGCCTGGATCTCGATGTCGGTGGCCTGGCCACGGGCGCCGCCCGACGGCTGGTGGATCATCACGCGCGAATTCGGCAGCGAGTAGCGCTTGCCCTTGGCGCCGGCCATCAGCAGCAGCGAGGCGGCGCTGCAGGCCTGGCCGATGCACATGGTGCTGACGTCGGGCTTGATGTACTGCATGGTGTCGTAGATCGCCAGCCCCGCCGTGACCGCACCGCCCGGGCTGTTGATGTACAGGTGGATGTCCTTGTCCGGATTCTCCGACTCCAGGAACAGCATCTGCGCGACCAGCAGGTTCGCCACCTGGTCGTTGACCTCGCCCACCAGGAAGATCACCCGTTCCTTGAGCAGGCGCGAGTAGATGTCGTAGGAGCGCTCGCCGCGGGCAGTCTGCTCGACGACCATCGGCACCAGGTTGAGGTTCTGAATCGGTTCCATGGTGTTTGCGCTCTCTCGTTGATGTGCCTGAAGTATGCCACCGGGTCCGGCCTGCGCCAGACCCGGCGGGCGGATACCTGATCGTCAGGCGCCCGCGGGGCGCATCACCTCGTCGAAGCTCAGGTCGAGGTTGGTGGTATTGGCGTGCTCCGCCACCCACTCGGCCACCTGGTCTTCCATCACGCGGTTCTGCAGCCCTGACATCAACTGGGGGTCGCCGTTGTAGAGTTCAATGACCTTTTCCGGCTCCTCGTAGGTCGAGGCGATCGCGGCGAGCTGCTCGGCCACGCGCTTGCGGTCGATCTTCAGCTCCTGCTTGCGGGCGATCTCGCCCATCAGCAGGCCGGCGATCACGCGCTTGCGCGCCATCGGCAGCGCGGCCTCGACCAGCTGCGGCGGCGCCTGCTGGCCACGCGGCACGCTGCCCGCGGCCATCGCCTGCGCCTCGGACTGCACCATCAGCTTCGGCACGTCCAGCGCGAGGTGTGCGTCGGCCAGCTTCTCGGCCACCTCGGACTTCAGCCGGCCCATCAGCGCGGCCTTCAGCTCGCGCTCGAGATTGGCACGGACTTCCTTGCGGAAATGCTCCAGGTCGCCGTCGGCGATGCCGAAGAGCTTGGCGAACTCCGCGTCGACTTCCGGCAGCTTCGGCTCCTGCACCTTGACGATCTTGAAGCTCACCTTGGCGCTCTTGCCGGCCAGGCTCTCGTTGCGGAAGTCCGCCGGGAACTCGATGTCGGCCTCGTAGCTGTCGTCGGCCTTGCGACCGGTCAGCGCTTCGTCCAGCGCCTTGAACAGGTTGCCCGAACCCAGCACGCTGCCCGCACGCTCCAGGCCCTCGGCCGGGAAGCGGTAGTCGCCAGCCTGCGCGGCATACTCGAACATCACGAAGTCGCCTTCGGCCGAGGCGCGCTCGACCAGCTCGAAGCTGCGGCGCTGCTGGCGCAGCGTTTCCAGCATCTTCTCCACATCGGCGTCGGCCACCTCGGCCTGCGGACGCTTGATCTCCAGCGTGGCGACATCGACTTCGGGGAACTCGGGCATCACCTCGAACGTGGCGGTGTAGGCGATCTCGCCATTCTCCGGCTTGCCGGTGGTGTCGATCGCGGGGTTCGCGACCGGCTGCAGCTTCTCCTGCGTCACCGCCTCGCGCAGCGTGCTGCCGATCAGGTCGGACAACACTTCGCCGCGCACCTGCTCGCCGAAACGCTGCTTGATGACGGCTACCGGCACCTTGCCCGGACGAAAACCCTTCAGGCGTACCGTGCGCCCCAGCTCCGCGATGCGCGCGCTCACCTGCGTCTCGTAACGCTCGGCGGGAAACTTCACCGTGAGCTTGCGCTCGAGCGTGCCGATGTTCTCAACCGAAACCTGCATGTCGTCTCCTGGAACCTGATTGTTGTGGCACCCGGCGGGCGCCTTGGCGGCAACCGTTAAGGCGCCGGAAAACCATCGTGGCGTGGTGCGAAAGGCGGGACTCGAACCCGCAAGACCTCACGGTCGCCAGAACCTAAATCTGGTGCGTCTACCAGTTCCGCCACTTTCGCCTTGCCCAGCCCGGCCGCCGAGGCAGCCACGGCGCACGCGCCACATCTGCCCCGCCGCAGCCTAAGTCGATGATTACCCAGCGCTAAAGCGGTTCATTGTACGGGCGCGCCAAGCCGCAGCACAAGCATGCGGCGCACATCGGCCCGGCTTTGCGCGGCCCAAAAACGAAGCGCCGACCGCAAGGGTCGGCGCTTGGCAAATTGGTGGGCCGTGTAGGATTCGAACCTACGACCAATTGATTAAGAGTCAACTGCTCTACCAACTGAGCTAACGGCCCTGAAACTTCAATTTGGGGTGAGCGATGGGATTCGAACCCACGACAACCGGAATCACAATCCGGGACTCTAACCAGCTGAGCTACGCCCACCATGAAACACTTAACTGGTGCGCCCGACAGGACTCGAACCTGCAACCGTCGGCTTAGAAGGCCGATGCTCTATCCGGTTGAGCTACAGGCGCGGACGCCGACGGCAGAACACGCAACTGGTCGGGGCAGAGGGATTCGAACCCCCGACTTTTGCGTCCCAAACGCAACGCTCTACCAGACTGAGCTATACCCCGAACGAGCCCGCGACAGCCTTCATCAACGGAGCCTTGGAATGCTACGGGCGACCATGCCAACCGTCAATCCGCAAGCATCGCTCAGGGCACCTTGCCCACCGTCCACGGCATCGGCACATCGCCTGTTCCGCGGAAGCAAGACGAAGCGCGAACACCACGCCTTGCAGTACAAAATGGCGCGCCCGGAGAGATTCGAACTCCCGACCACCTAGTTCGTAGCCAGGTACTCTATCCAACTGAGCTACGGGCGCGCACTGAACTTGCCACTCCGTCGACCGGTTTCCCGAACCGCCGAAGCGAGGAGCGGAATTATTCAGGGTCGTGCCGCGAAGGTCAACACCTTTCGTGAATATTTTTTCACATGCGTTACCGGCACCCTGCCCTCGCCGCACTTCGTCACGCGAAGGCCCCGTCGAGCTCGGCGACCGATGGCGCGATTCCGGCGATGCGCAAACGACGAAGGGAGCGGACGTCGCCGCTCCCTTCGCATGATCCGCCGCTCTCGATCGTATGGACGTCCAGACGTCCGATTCAGGCATCCAGGCCGGAGCGGTTCTGGGTCGCCGGATCGCCCACCTTGCCCAGCGTGGGATCTCCGCCCTTCGGCGGGGGCGGGGGCGGCGTGGAGCCGCCGCTGGTGTTGCGGTTCCAGTCGGCGGGCGGACCCGGCTGGCGGCCGGCCATGATGTCGTCGATCTGGTGCGCGTCGATCGTCTCGTACTGCAGCAGCGCCTCGGCCATCGCGTGCAGCTTGTCGAGGTTGTCGGTCAGCAGCTGCGTGCTGCGGGCGTAGGCGCGATCGAGGATGCCGCGCACCACCTCGTCGATCTTGCTCGCGGTCTCGTTGGAGATGCTCTTGTGCTGGGTCACCGAGCGACCCAGGAACACCTCATCTTCGTCCTCGCCGTAGGTTATCGGGCCGAGTTCGTCGGAGAGACCCCACTTGGTGGCCATGTTGCGCGCCATCTTGGTGGCCCGCTCGATGTCGTTCGATGCGCCGGTGGTGACCTTGTCGGTGCCGAAGATCAGCTCCTCGGCCACACGGCCGCCGTACAGCGAGCACAGCTGCGACTCGATCGCCACCTTGTTCATGCTGTACTTGTCGCCTTCCGGCAGGTACATGGTGACGCCCAGTGCACGGCCGCGCGGGATGATGGTGACCTTGTAGACCGGGTCGTGCTCGGGCACCAGGCGGCCCACGATGGCATGGCCGGCCTCGTGGAAGGCGGTGAGCTTCTTCTCGTCCTCGCTCATCGCCATCGAGCGACGCTCGGTGCCCATCAGGATCTTGTCGCGCGCCTTGTCCAGGTGGACCATGCGCACCTCGCGTGCGTTCTCGCGCGCGGCGTACAGCGCGGCCTCGTTGACCAGGTTGGCGAGGTCGGCGCCGGAGAAGCCCGGCGTGCCGCGCGCGATGGTCATCGCGTCGACGTCGCTGGCGGTCGGCACCTTGCGCATGTGCACCTTGAGGATCTGCTCGCGGCCGCGCACGTCGGGCAGGCCCACCACCACCTGGCGATCGAAGCGACCCGGACGCAGCAACGCGGGATCGAGCACGTCGGGGCGGTTCGTCGCGGCGATCACGATGATGCCTTCCGAGCCCTCGAAACCGTCCATCTCGACCAGCAACTGGTTCAGCGTCTGCTCGCGCTCGTCATGACCGCCGCCGAGGCCGGCGCCGCGATGGCGGCCGACCGCGTCGATCTCGTCGATGAAGATGATGCAGGGCGCATGCTTCTTGGCCTGCTCGAACATGTCGCGCACGCGACTGGCGCCGACGCCGACGAACATCTCCACGAAGTCCGAGCCGGAGATCGCGAAGAACGGCACCTTGGCCTCGCCCGCGATGGCCTTGGCCAGCAGGGTCTTGCCGGTACCGGGTGGGCCCACCATCAGCACGCCGCGCGGGATCTTGCCGCCCAGCTTCTGGAACTTGGACGGATCGCGCAGGAACTCGACCAGCTCGCCGACCTCCTCCTTGGCCTCGTCGCAACCGGCCACGTCGCTGAAGTTGACCTTGATCTGGTCCTCGCCCTGCAATTTGGCGCGCGAACGGCCAAAGCTCATCGCACCGCGCCCGCCGCCGCCGGACTGCATTTGGCGCATGAACCAGATGAACACGCCCACGATCAGCAGCACCGGCAGCCAGCTCACCAGCAGGCCCAGCAGCGAGAAGCCCTCGGCCGGGTCCTGGCGCACTTCCACGCCCTTGTCCTGCATCTGCTTCACCACCTGGTTGGTGGAGAAGCCCAGCATCGGCGCCACCGTGCGATAGCTCGAACCGTCCTTCAGCTTGCCGCTGATGGCGGGTGGCGAGTCGGCGCTGATCACCGCGCTGGAGACGTTGCCGTTGGCCACGCTCTGCACGAAGCTCGAGTAGGCCATGTTCGACGACCCGGCACCGTGCGGGTTGAAGCTCTGGAACACGGTGAACAGCACCACCGCGATGATGACCCAGAGCAACACGTTTTTCGCTGTTTCGTTCATGCGCGGTTCCCGCCCGGTTGCACGGCGACGGCCTTGCGGCCGGTCGCCAGTGCGTACACCTCGCGCGAACGTGCGCGCGAGGCCTTTGGTTTACGCATCGTCACGCGCGAGAAGTCCGCGCGCAAGCTGCGAATGTAATCGTCGAAGCCAGCGCCCTGGAACAGCTTGATCAGGAACGCGCCGCCCGGTTTCAGCCACTGCCGGGAAAAATCCAGCGCAAGCTCGGCCAGGTCCATCGCACGGATCTGGTCGGCCAGCGCCACACCACTCATATTGGGGGCCATGTCGGACAGTACAAGATCGACCGGCTGCCCGGCCAGCCGCGCCTCCAGCGCCCGCAGCACGCTTTCCTCGCGGAAGTCGCCTTCGAGGAAGTCCACCCCGGCGATGCCCTGCATCGGCAGGATGTCCAGCGCGAACACCTTGCCGTGCTCGCCCAGCCGCTGGCGCACCAGTTGCGACCAGCCGCCGGGCGCCGCGCCCAGATCCACCACGGTCATGCCGGGTTTCAGCAGGCGGTCGCGGTCGATCAGCTCCTCCAGCTTGTAGACCGCGCGCGAGCGCACGCCCTCGGCCTGCGCCTTCTTCACGTAGACGTCGCTGAAATGTTCGCGCAGCCAGCCGGCGCTGCTCTTGCTGCGGCTCATGGGACAGCATCACTGCAGGGGAATCGGGGCGCATGATACCCTTTGCCGCTCACTCCCCGCGAATCGAAGCCGCCGCATGGCCCTCTCCCCCTCGCAGATCCGTTACCTGCGCAGCCTTTCCCATGGCCTGAACCCCGTCGTCCTGCTCGGCAACAAGGGCGCCAGCGAGGCCGTGGCCAAGGAGCTCGGCCAGGCGCTGGAGATCCACGAGCTGGTCAAGGTGAAGCTCTCCGGCGGCGACAAGGAGGAGCGGCAGGCCCAGCTCGACGCCTTGCTGGCCGGCACCGGCGCCGAGACGGTGCAGCAGATCGGCCACGTCGCCGTGCTGTTCCGCCGCAACGCCGATGAACCGAAGATCGCCCTGCCACGCTGATCGCTGATGGACCTTTCGCTCGATCGCCCGGAGGGTTACCTGTTCGTGCGCCGGGTCGGCGAACGCGCCATCACCCTGATCGACCGCGAGCTCGGCGACAGCTTCCTGCTTGCGCCCGACCGTGTGGTCGAGCATTGGCCGGTGCATGAGGCCGGCGCGCTCGATGCCGCGCACGTCGACGCCCTGCTCACCCTGCAGCCGGAACTGGTCTTGCTGGGTACCGGCGCGCGCCAGGCGTTTCCCGCCGCCGCCTTCATGGCCGGCTTCCTGCGCAAGGGTATTGGCGTGGAAGTGATGGACAACGCCGCCGCCGCGCGCACCTACAACCTGCTGGCCGGCGAGGGGCGGCGCGTGGTGGCTGCGTTCATGCTGCCGGCCTGACATCGGGAAGCTTCAAGCGTCGCGCCACAATCAACCCAATAGCCGTTCTTGATGGCCAGGAAAGTGCTCCTGCACTTTCCTGGCTCGCTGAGCCGGAAACGCCCGGCTCAGCTCCGTCAGGCAATCACTTCGTGATTGCCTGACGAGCGCCCCATCCCTGGGGCGCTACTTCGCCGGCAGGTAGTTCAATGGATCGACCGGATTGCCGTCCTTGCGGATCTGGAAGCCCAGCTCGACGCGCGAGGCGCCGCTGGAACCCATCTCGGCGATCTGCTGGCCGGCGCTGACGCGCTGGCCTTCCTTCACCAGTCGCTTGCTGTTGTGCCCGTAGGCCGACAGCAGGCTGTCGTTGTGCTTGATGATGACCAGTTCGCCGTAGCCAACCAGGCCGTTGCCGCTGTACACCACCACGCCATCGGCCGCAGCGCGCACCGGATCGCCCGCCTTGCCGGCGATCTCGATGCCCGGCACCGCGTCGCCGGGCGTGAAACGCTTGATGATCTGGCCGTCGGCCGGCCAGTGCCAGCTCACGCCGCCCGCCGCGCGCGAACCGCCGCTCGCCACCGCCGGGGCCGGCGGCGGCACGGCCGCCTTCGGCTCTCCCGCCACCGGCACTTCGGTGCTCACGGCCGTGGCCGGCGCGGCTGCGACGGTCGGCGCATGCACGGCCCGGGCGGTAGCCGGCCCGGTCGCCGTCGACACATGGGGGCTCGCCGGCGGCGCCGAAGCCGGTGCCGGCACGCTCTCGAACACGGGAACCGACGGAGCCGCGGCTGCGGGCGTCGGCCTCGCCTTTTCCGTCGTGGCCACGGCTGCGTGCGGGCTTGGCGCGCCGCCCGGCGGAGGCGACAGGCGCAAATGCTGGCCAGGCCAGATCGTGTAGGGCGCGGCGATGTCGTTCCATTTCGCCAGGTCGCGGAAATCCACGCCCTTGCGGAAGGCGATCGAATACAAGGTGTCGCCCTTCGCCACCGCGTAGCTGCCGCCGGGTACCGGCGTGTGCGCCACGACCGGGACGGCACGACGGCCGCCTTGGCCCGTGGCCGGCTCCACCACCACGGTGCTGCAGGCGGACAACGCCAGCAAGGCGACGGCGAGCAGCCACGGGGCGAGGTGTCGATTCATGCGCGCCAGCATAGCGAGGCCCCCCTGTTTTTTCATGCGACGCGCGGCGTGCCCGCGAGGCTCAATGCCGCCAGATCCACCACGCCAGCAGCAGGCCCAGCAGCACCAGCACGATCCAGCCGATCCACTCGATGTACTTGTGCAGCAAGTGTTCGGCGCGCTCGCCGAACAGCCAGATCAGCAGCGCGAGCAGCCACACGCGCTTGCCGCGCCCCAGCGCCACGCAGCCGAGGAAGGGCAGCACCGGCACGCCCACGATGCCCGAGGCCCAGGTCACGAACTTCATCGGCACCACTGGCTGCAGCGCGGCGAGGATCAGCACGCCGTAAAGCCCCCAGCGATGCTCCGCCATCTGCGTACGCAGACTAGCCACGCCTTGGTCGATCGGCGCCAGCAGGTGCAGCGTGTCCAGCAGCGGCTTCAGCGCCGCGAACGCCCAGTGCCCCAGCGCGTAACCGACCAGCGAGCCCAGCAGCGAGAACGCGAGGCTGAGGTTGGCGTAGAAGAACGCCCGATGCCGCTTGCCCAGCATCATCGGCGCCAGCATCACCTCCGGCATGATCGGGAAGATGAAGGCTTCGAAGAAGCTGAGCGCGCACAGGTAGCGGATCGCGTGCGGATGGCGTGCCCACACCAGGGCGCGGGCATAGAGCTTGCCGAACAGGCGCATTAACGGGTTTCCTTGGCGTTGCGCATCAGCCGATGCCGCCCAAAAGCGGCACGAAGCTGACTGCGCCGAGTTCTTCCTGGGCGAAGTCGCCCTGCCCGTCGCCGCGCAGGCGGATCAGCACCTGGCTGCTGGGCGAGCCCACCGGGGCCACCAGCACGCCGGCGGGGCTGAGCTGTTCGAGGATGCGGCTGGGGATGGTGTCACCGGCGGCGGTGAGGATGATCGCGTCGAACGGCGCCTCGTCAGCCCAGCCCAGTTTGCCGTCGTCGTAGCGCGAGCGGATGTTGGCGAGGCCCAACTGGCGGAAGCGGCGGCGCGCCTGGCGCAGCAGTTCCTCGATGCGCTCCACCGTGTAGACCTGCTCCACCAGCGCGGCCAGTACCACCGCCTGGTAGCCGGAGCCGGTGCCGATCTCCAGCACCCGGCCGGGCTTTTCCTTGCGCGCGTCGAAGTGTTCGAGCAGCGCCTCGGTCATCCGCGCCACCACCCAGGGTTGCGAGATGGTCTGACCGTGGCCGATCGGCAACGCGGTGTTCTCGTAGGCGCGCGAGTGCAGCGCCTGGTCGATGAAATGGTGGCGCGGCAAGTTGCGGATCACGTCGATCACCCGCGGGTCGCGGATGCCGCCCTCGCGCAGCTGGGTGGCGAGGCGGTCGCGGGCGCGCTGCGAGGTCATGCCCTCGCCTTTCAGTGCCGCGGGAGGCAGCGTATGCATGTTCATCGCTCAGGCCACCTTGTGGTCGGGAGCGGCCATGTCGTCGCTGAGCGCCTGCATCCAGCTGCTGACCTTCTCCAGCGCCTGGAAGCGGGTGAGGTCGACGTGGATCGGCGTCACCGAGACGTAGCCGCGCCGCACCGCGTCGAAGTCCGTGCCCGGACCGGCGTCGTCCACCTCGCCCGCGGGGCCGATCCACCACACCGGACGGCCGCGTGGATCGGTCTGCGCGATGCATGGCGCCGCGCGATGGCGACGACCCAGCCGGGTGACCTCGAAACCGCGGATCTCCGCCCACGGCCGATCCGGCACGTTGACGTTGAGGATGGTGTCGGCCGGCAGCGGATCGACCAGCAGGCGGCGCATCAGCAGCAGCACCGCATTCGCCGCCGCGTCGTAATGGATGCCGCGATGATCGTGGCTGACCAGCGACACGGCGATCGCCGGCAGGCCGAGGAAGCGCCCTTCCATCGCCGCCGACACCGTACCGGAATAGATCACGTCGTCGCCGAGGTTGGCCGAGTTGTTGATGCCCGACACCACGATGTCGGGCTCCTCCGCCAGCAGGCCGGACAGCGCCAGGTGCACGCAATCGGTCGGCGTGCCGGCCACGCGGTAGCGGCCATCCTCCATGTGCAGCACGCGCAGCGGCGCGTCCAGGGTCAGCGAATTGCTGGCGCCGGAGCGGTCGCGGTCGGGCGCCACCACCGTCACCTCGCCCACTTCGCCGAGACGCTCGGCAAGCACGTGGATGCCTTTCGCATCCACGCCATCGTCGTTGCTGACAAGAACTCGCATGCTGATCCGTGTTGAGTCGACCGCGGCGCATCGCCATTCGTGGCATGCGCACCCTGCAACTGCCCGAGTTTACCGGAGCGCACCCGCCGTTTCACGGCTGGCCACCGCGACTTGCTAGCATCGCTGCATGAAGCGCCGGCCGCCCACCGTGATCAGCGAAGATGACGCCCGCCTGTTCCGCGAAGCGATCGGCGAGATACGTCGCATCGATCCGGTCGCCGCGCCACCGCCGGTGCCGAAACCCGAGCCGTTGCCGCGCATGCTCGAAGCCGATGAGGCGGCGGTGCCGGGCGAGTTGCTGGAGATGGCGTTCGACCCGGCCACACTCGAAGTGGGCGAGGAACTGGCTTACCTGCGCGAGGGTTACCCGCCGAAGCTGCTGCGCGAGCTGAAGCGCGGCCAGTTCAGCGTGCAGGACGAGCTCGACCTGCACCAGATGAATGCCGCCGCCGCCCAAGCCTCCATCGCGACCTTCCTCGCCGAGGCACGCCAGCACGGACTGCGCTGCGTGCGCATCATCCACGGCAAGGGGCTGCGTTCGAAGGCTGCGGGCCCGGTGCTGAAGGCGCTCACCGACCGCCTGCTGCGCCGGCGCGACGACGTGATCGCGTTTGCTTCGGCACGGCCGGCGCAAGGCGGCACCGGGGCCGTGGTCGTGCTCCTCAGGAATCTCCGGTAGGAACTTACCCTGTGCGCCTACAACGTTGAGGCCACTTCCCGCGCCACCACCGTCGCATACGCCCCTGCCGGCAGCTCGAACGACAGCTCCAGCGCATCGTCGGCCAGCCATCGCCAGCGCAGGTCTTTCGGCAGCAGGCGCAACGGCCGGCGCTCCTGGTCCATGCGCGCGGCGGCAACGCCTTCGGCGAGATCGGCGTGAGCGGCAGCGACTTCCCGTTCCAGCGCGCCCGCTTCGCCCGTGCTGGGCGGTTCGCCCTGCCCCCACAGCGGGCCCGAGGGATGAATGTCGCCGCTGGCAAGCCGCTGGGCCAGCACATCGCCGTACGGCTCGGGCCCGAACCACGAACGCGAACCGGCCAGCGACCAGATTTCGCCATCCAGCGGCGCATCCCATGTGCCGCGCTCGACGCGGGCGGCGAGCACGCTGTTGAAGATCTGCGAGCGGGCAGCGGAAAGCAGGAAACCGCGCTTGTCGCGATCCACCCGGCGTCCCGCGAACATCGCCCGTGCCTGTTCCAGGTTGCCGCCTTCGCGGCCGAAACGCTGCTCGCCGAAGTAGTTCGGCACGCCGCGCGCGGCGATCGCGGCCAGCACCTGTTCGGCGCGTTCGCGCTCGCCCCGCGCCGCGCGCAGCACCAGCACGAAGCGGTTGCCGCGCAACGCGCCGCGCTTGAGCTTGCGGCCGTGGCGCGTGGCAGCCAGCACCTTCACTTCCGCATGCGGAAACACGGACCAGTCCAGGTCGGGCTTGCCCGCCAGTTGCACCGAGAATGCCTGCCGGGTCACCGCGTGGCGATCCTTGAGGCCCGCGTAGCCCACCGCCAACGGCGGCACGCCGGCGAACTTCGCCAGTTCGCGCGCCACCCAGTCGGTGTTCGCGCCGCGCTTTTCCACCCACAGCAGCGCGTGCTCGCCGCTGCCGTCGGCGTCGTAGCCCAAGATTTCCTCAACGAGGAAATCTTCATGAGTAAGGCGAAGACGCGCCACCAAAGGCGGGGTAGCGCCATGGGCGAAAGGGAGTTCGGATGCAGACATGCTTCAGCGGCGCTCCAGCAACACGCAGGCCTGGGCCGCGATGCCTTCGCCACGGCCGGCAAAACCCAGCTTTTCGGTGGTGGTGGCCTTGACGCTGACGCGGCCGAGTTCGCATTCGAGGTCGGCGGCGAGGTTTTCGCGCATGGCCTGCGCGTGCGGGCCGATCTTGGGCGATTCGCAGATCACGGTGACGTCGGCGTTGCCCAGCGCGTAGCCATGTTGCGCCATCAGCAGGGCCGCGTGGCGCAGGAACCGCCTGCTGTCGGCATCGCGCCAACGCTCGTCGGAGGGCGGGAAGTGCCTGCCGATGTCACCCAGCGCCAGTGCACCGAAGATCGCGTCGCACAGGGCGTGGATCACCACATCGCCGTCGGAGTGCGCGACGAGGCCGCGGACGTGGGGAATGCGCACGCCGCCCAGGGTGACGTGGTCGCCCGTGCCGAAGGCGTGCACGTCGAAGCCGTTGCCGATGCGGAAAGTCATGCGGTTCTCGCCAGCAGGAATTCGGCCAGCGCGAGGTCCGCCGCCGTGGTCACCTTGATGTTGTCCTCGGCGCCTTCGACCAGCAATGGCCGGAAGCCGGCCAGTTCCATCGCCATCGCCTCGTCGCTGACCGGCCGGCCTTCGAGCGCCACCGCGCGCAATGCCGCGGTGAGCTCGCCGCGGCGGAACATCTGCGGCGTGAAGGCGCGCCAGCGCTGTTCGCGCGGCTCGGTGGCGAGGCTGCGCCCGCCTTCCCCCGCGCGCTTCAGCGTGTCGCGCAACGGTGCACCGAGCAGGCCGCCATCCGCCTGCGCGGCCTGTTCGATCAGGCGCGCGATGTCGGCTTCGCGCACGCAGGGGCGCGCGGCGTCGTGCACCAGCACGAAGTCGGCCTCGCCCACCTCGGGCGGCAGGGCATGCAGGCCGGCCAGCACCGAATCGCTGCGCTCGGCGCCGCCGATCGCGGTGCACACCGGCTTGCCGCGCAGAGTCGTGCTGCCGGACCAGCGCTCATCCTTCGCGCCCAGCACCACCATCAGGCCGGCGATGCGCGGGTGCGCGGCCAGCCGCTCCAGCGTGTGCGCGATCAGTGGCCGACCAGCCAGCGGCAGGTATTGCTTGGGGCAGTCCGCGCCCATTCGCGTGCCGCGACCGGCGGCTGGCACCACGCACCACAAGGCCGTGGTCATTTGACGACGCCACCGGCAGCGCCGCCGGGCCGGGCCGGCGGCGGCAACGGCAGCGTGCTGCTGGCGCCCGCGGGCTGGTTGTCGACCTGGTAGAACGTCTCGCCGGGTTTGATGAGGCCCAGTTCGGTGCGCGCGCGTGCCTCGATCGCCTGGTCGCCGTGCTTGAGGTCCGACACGTCGGCGGCCAGCGCCTGGTTGCGCTGCTGCAGGCGGGTGTTCTCGTCGGTCTGCTTCTTGATGGCCACGCGCAGGGCGTCCACCTCGTGCACGCCGCCGTGCGCGGACCACAGCTTCAGCTGCAGTCCGATCAGCAGCAGGACCAGGACCAGGGCGATCCAGCGCAGCATGGGCCAGGCGCGCCGGATCAGCCGGGCAGATGGTCGAGGCTCACGAACGCCCCGCGCCCGGCATAGCGCGCCGCCGAGCCCAGCGCTTCCTCGATGCGCAGCAACTGGTTGTACTTCGCCACGCGGTCGGTGCGGCACAGCGAGCCGGTCTTGATCTGGGTGGCGGCGGTGGCGACGGCGATGTCGGCGATGGTGGTGTCCTCGGTCTCGCCCGAGCGGTGCGAGACGATCGCCGCGTACTTCGCCGCGTCGGCCATCGCGATGGCCTCCAGCGTCTCGGACAGCGTGCCGATCTGGTTGACCTTGATCAGGATGGCGTTGGCGATGTGCTTGTCGATGCCTTCCTTGAAGATGCCCGGGTTGGTGACGAACAAGTCGTCGCCCACCAGCTGCACCTGCTTGCCGATCTTGTCGGTGAGCAGCTTCCAGCCGTCCCAGTCGCCTTCGGCCATGCCGTCCTCGATGGTGACGATGGGGTACTGCTTCGCCCAGCCGGCCAGCACGTCCACCCATTCGTGCTGGGTGTAGACCTTGCCCTCGCCTTCCAGGTCGTACTTGCCGTCCTTGAAGAACTCCGAGCTGGCCACGTCCAGGCCCAGCAGGATCTCGCTGCCCACCTTGTAGCCGGCCTTGTTCACCGCTTCGAGGATGGTGTCCAGCGCCTCGACGTTGGAACGCAGGTTCGGCGCGAAGCCGCCCTCGTCGCCCACCGCGGTGTTGAGGCCCTTGCCCTTCAGCACGCTCTTCAGCGCGTGGAAGATCTCCGCACCGGCGCGCAGCGCCTCGGCGAAGCTGGATGCGCCCACCGGCAGCACCATGAATTCCTGCACGTCGACGTTGTTGTCGGCGTGCGCACCGCCGTTGATGATGTTCATCATCGGCACCGGCAGCGCGCCGGGCTGGCCGGTGGTGCCGTTGATCGTCGCGAGGTACTGCCACAGCGGCAGCTTGCGCTGCGCCGCCACCGCGTGCGCGGCGGCCATCGACACGCCGAGCAGCGCGTTGGCGCCCAGCTTGCCCTTGTTCGGCGTGCCGTCGAGCTGGATCAGCTTGGCGTCGAGTCCACCCTGGTTGGCCGCATCGAAGCCTTTCAGTGCACTGGCGATCGCGCCGTTGACGTTGCCCACCGCATGCTTCACGCCCTTGCCGAGGTAGCGCGCCTTGTCGCCATCACGCAGCTCCACCGCCTCGCGCGTGCCGGTGCTGGCACCACTGGGCACTGCGGCTCGACCGAAGCCGCCGCCGGCGAGAGTCACCTCCGCTTCCAGCGTGGGATTGCCGCGCGAGTCGAGGATTTCACGGGCGTGGATGCGGGTGATGTCAGTGCTCATGCGGTTCCAATCCAGAGGTGGCGATTCAGGGTCGATCCGGGGCGGGCCCCGGCGTTACAAGGTGTTTTCGAGGAAGCCGTGGCGCTTGGTCACGGCATCCAGTTCCAGCAGGGTTTCCAGCAGCGCTTCCATCTTGTCCAGCGGCCAGGCGTTCGGGCCGTCGGAGAGCGCCTTGCTCGGATCGGGGTGCGTCTCGGCGAACAGTCCGGCCACGCCTGCGGCCACCGCCGCGCGCGCCAGCACCGGCACGAACTCGCGCTGGCCGCCGGAGCTGGTGCCCTGCCCGCCCGGCAATTGCACCGAATGGGTGGCGTCGAACACCACCGGGCAACCCGTGTCGCGCATCGCGCTCAGCGAGCGCATGTCGGAAACGAGGTTGTTGTAGCCGAAGCTGGCACCGCGCTCGCAGACCAGGATGTCGTCGTTGCCCACGGCCTTGGCCTTGGCCACGACGTTCTTCATATCCCAGGGCGCGAGGAACTGGCCCTTCTTGATGTTCACTGGCTTGCCGGCACGGGCCACGGCCTGGATGAAATCGGTCTGCCGGCACAGGAAGGCCGGCGTCTGCAGCACGTCCACCACCGCGGCGACCTCGCCGAACGGGGTGTATTCGTGCACGTCGGTGAGCACTGGCACACCGATCTGGCGCTTCACCTCGCCGAGGATGCGCAGCCCCTCCTCCATGCCCGGGCCGCGGAAGCTGGTGCCGGAAGAACGGTTGGCCTTGTCGAAGCTGGACTTGAAGATGAAGTTCACGCCGAGCCTGGCGGTGATCTCCTTCAACGTGCCCGCGGTATCCAGTTGCAGCTGCTCGGACTCGACCACGCAAGGACCGGCGATCAGGAACAACGGCTGGTCCAAACCGACTTCGAAACCGCACAACTTCATGCCACGTGCTCCCTGGCCAGCTTCTCGCCCTCGCGCACGGCCTTGAACTCGCGCGCAGCGCGCACGAAGCCGATGAACAGCGGGTGGCCGTCGCGTGGCGTGGAGGTGAATTCCGGATGCGCCTGGCAGCCGAGGAACCATGGGTGCTTCTGCTGCGGCAGCTCGACGATCTCCACCAGCAGGTCGTCCATCGACTTGCCGGAGATCACCAGGCCGAGATCCTCGAAGCTCTGGCGATAGCGGTTGTTGAATTCGTAGCGGTGACGGTGGCGCTCGCGCACCACGTCCTGGCCGTACATCTCGCGCGCCAGCGTGCCGGCCTTGAGCCGGCATTCCTGCGCACCCAGGCGCATGGTGCCGCCCAGGTCCGAGCGATCGCTGCGCTGCTCCACCTCGCCGCTGGCGGTGGTCCATTCGGTGATCAGCGCGATCACCGGATTGGCGGTGTTGCGCTCGTTCTCGCTGGAGTCGGCGTCGGCGAGCCCGGCCACGTGGCGGGCGAAATCCACCACCGCCGCATGCATGCCGTAGCAGATGCCGAAGTACGGCACGCCGTGCTCGCGCGCGTATTTCGCCGCCAGCACCTTGCCCTCGAAGCCGCGCTTGCCGAAGCCGCCGGGCACCAGGATCGCGTCCATGCCGCCGAGCACCTGGGCCGCACCTTCGGCCTCGACCTGCTCGGAGTCGATCCACTGCAGGTTGACGCGCGTCTGCTGCTTGATGCCGCCGTGGCGCAGCGCCTCGCCCAGCGACTTGTAGGCGTCCTTGTGCTCCACATACTTGCCGACGATGGCCACGTTGACCTCGCCCTTCGGGTGCACCACGGCGTCCACCGTGCGCTGCCAGCCGGACAGGTCGGCCGGCTTGGCATCCAGCCCCAGCTTCTTCACCACGATCTCGTCCAGCCCCTGGCTGTGCAGCCACAGCGGCATCTTGTAGATCACGTCCACGTCGACCGCGCTGATCACCGCGTTCTCCGGCACGTTGGTGAACAGCGCGATCTTGCGCCGCTCGCCCTCGGGCAGCGGCTGTTCGCAGCGGCACAGCAGCACGTCCGGCTGGATGCCGATCGAACGCAGCTCCTTCACCGAATGCTGGGTCGGCTTGGTCTTGATCTCGCCGGCGGCCTTGATGTACGGCACCAGGGTCAGGTGCATGAACAGGCACTTCTCCGGGCCGTGCTCGATGCGCAACTGGCGGATCGCCTCCAGGAACGGCAGCGACTCGATGTCGCCCACCGTGCCGCCGATCTCCACCAGCGCCACGTCGAAGCCGCGCGTCGCCTCGTGGATGCAGTGCTTGATCTCGTCGGTGATGTGCGGGATCACCTGCACGGTGGCACCGAGGTAATCGCCGCGGCGCTCCTTGCGGATCACCGACTCGTAGATCTTGCCGGTGGTGATGGAGTTCTTGCCGGTGAGCCGGGTATGGACGAAGCGCTCGTAGTGGCCGAGGTCGAGGTCGGTCTCGGCGCCGTCGTCGGTGACATAGACCTCGCCATGCTGGAACGGGCTCATGGTGCCCGGATCCACGTTGATGTAGGGATCGAGCTTCATCATGGTGACCGAGAGGCCACGCGCTTCCAGGATGGAGGCCAGCGACGCCGCGGCGATGCCCTTGCCAAGCGAGGACACCACACCGCCAGTGACGAAAATCAGGGGGGTCATGGAAAGCAGCCGTGCTGGAAATACGCATTCTAGCGGCAGACGGCCCCTGCCGCGAGATCCCGCGGCGGGCGGATTCATCCGGAATTGCGGTTGCGGAGTGTTGCCTGGTGCATTCGCGAGTTTCAAAGCGGTTTCGAGCGCCCTCCGGCGCCCGAGTCACTTTTCTCTGCGTGGCCAGAGAAAAGTGACCAAATAGAGAGGCCACCCCGGTTGGCGCTTGCCGGGCGTCCTGCCCGGCAAGTCCGTGAGGCGGGGCCGGGCTTTTCGAGCGGGCTCCTGCCCGCGCGAAAAGGCGTTGCCGTTCATGGCAACGCCCGCTGTGCGGCCTGATCGTCCCCGCCTCACCGCCGCCCAGGGGCCCCACAAGAGCAGGCGCGCATCGTGCGCGCCAGAAGCCGAAGCCAGAGCGCCGCAAGCTCGCGGCCTTTGCTTTTGCCGTTGCTTCTGCGCGCTGGGAGCGCGCTGCTCTACCCGGGGCCCCTATGGCGCGGCGGGTGGGCGAAGGAAAGCCCTCAGGGTGGCCGGCATGGATGCCGGCCAGTTTTTCGCCGGGACAGGAGTCCCGTCGAAAAACCCCGTAGCCCGCCCGCGCACCCGGAAGGCAGGATGCCTGGAGGGCGCGCCATCGGGGGGCCGTTTCTCTTTGGCTACTTTCTCTTTGGGCAAGCAAAGAGAAAGTAGCTCGGCCGCCGACAGGCGGACGAAACCGCTTTGAGGCTTGCCGCAGGCAGCACAAGCCAAACAAAACCGGCGGCCCCTCACGAGGCCGCCGGCAACGATCAACAGAAGTGCAAAGCTCAGCCGTGCGACATCCCCGGCATCATGTAGACATTCATGTTGTGCAGCACCCACAACGAGCCGATCACCACAATGGCGATGAACAGCAACGCGCATGCGGCCACCATCAGGTTCTCGCGCTGCTCCGGCGCGATGCCCATGTGTAGGAAGAAGCCGAGCTGCACCAGCACCTGGGCCACGCAGAACACCATCAGGCCCGGCACGATCAGGTGGTGCGGCGCCACCCCGGTCATCACGCAGCCGAAGGACAGCAGCGTGAGCACCAGCGACAGCCCGAAGCCGACCAGGTAGGACGACAGCGTCCCGTGCTTGCCGCCGTGGGCGGCCTGTTCATGAGCGTGCGACATCACAGCACCCCGTGCAGATAGACAAAAGTGAACACGCAGATCCAGATCACGTCGAGGAAATGCCAGAACAGGCTGAGGCAGGACAGCCGACGCTTGACCACGGCGTCCAGGCCGTGACGGCGCACCATGTCCAGCATGACCACGATCCAGATCAGGCCGCAGGTGACGTGCAGGCCGTGCGTGCCGACCAGGGTGAAATAGGCCGACAGGAACGCGCTGCGGTCCGGGCCCGCGCCTTCGTGGATCAGGGCCGCGAACTCGTGGATTTCCATGCCCACGAAGGCTGCGCCGAACAGGAAGGTGATCGCCAGCCAGACGAGCACCTTGTTGCGGCGGCCGGCGTGCATGTTCAGCATCGCCATGCCGAAGGTGAAGCTGCTGACCAACAGCAGCATGGTCTCGCCCAGCACGTACTTGAGATCGAAGATCTCCTTGCCGGTGGGGCCGCCTGCGTAGGCATGGGCCATCACGGCGAAGGTGGCGAACAGGCCCGAGAAGATCAGGCAGTCGCTCATCAGGTAGATCCAGAACCCCAGCAGGGTCTTGGAGCCGTCGTCGTGGTGCTCGTGGTGGCCGGCCACGTCGTGGCCGGCGGTGATGACGGAGGTATTCATTAGGCCACCTTCTGCTCGGCGGGAGCGGCGCCCACCTGGTCAATCAGCTTGGACAGCGGCACCAGCCGCTCGCGCTCGATCTTCTCGACCTCGGCGCCGGGCACGTAGTAGTCGACGTCACGGTCGTAGGAGCGCGCGATGAACGCACCGATCATGCCGGCCAGGCCCAGGATCGCCAGCCACCAGATGTGCCAGATCAGCCCGAAGCCCAGCAGCGTGGCGAAGCCACCCATCACCACGCCCACGCCGGTGTTGCGCGGCATGTGGATGTCGGCGTAGTGGGCATGGCGCGGGTAGGCGCGCTTGTGCTCCTTGTCCGCCCAGAACTGGTCGAGTTCGCTCACCTCGGGCAGCACCGCGAAGTTGTAGAACGGCGCCGGCGAGCTGGTCGCCCACTCCAGCGTGCGGCCACCCCAGGGGTCGCCGGTGAGGTCGCGGTTGCTGTCGCGGTTGCGGATGCTCACCGCAATCTGCAGCACGGTGAAGCCGATGCCCGCCATGATGATCGCGGCGCCGATGAAGGCCACCACGAAGTACGGCTGCCAGGCCGGGTTGTCGTAGTGCTGCATGCGGCGGGTGGCGCCCATGAAGCCGAGCGCGTACAGCGGGAAGAAGGCCACGTAGAAGCCCACCAGCCAGCACCAGAACGACCACTTGCCCCAGCGCTCCTCCAGCTTGAAGCCGAACGCCTTCGGGAACCAGAAGTTCAGCGCCGCCAGGCAGCCGAACACCACGCCGCCGATGATCATGTTGTGGAAGTGCGCGATCAGGAACAGGCTGTTGTGCAGCACGAAGTCCGCACCCGGCACCGCCAGCAGCACGCCGGTCATGCCGCCGATCACGAAGGTCACCATGAAGCCGATCGTCCACAGCACCGGCACGGTGAAGCGGATGCGGCCGCGGTACATGGTGAACAGCCAGTTGAACACCTTCACGCCGGTGGGGATCGAGATCACCATCGTGGCGATGCCGAAGAACGCGTTGACGTTCGCGCCCGAGCCCATGGTGAAGAAGTGGTGCAGCCACACCAGGAAGGACAGCACGCCGATCGCCACCGTGGCCCACACCATCGACTTGTAGCCGAACAGCGGCTTGCCGGAGAACGTGGAGATGATCTCGGAGAACACGCCGAAGCACGGCACCATCAGGATGTAGACCTCGGGGTGGCCCCAGATCCAGATCAGGTTCACGTACATCATGGCGTTGCCGCCGAGGTCGTTCGTGAAGAAGTGCATGCCCAGGTAACGGTCGGCGCCGAGCAGGGCCAGCGTCACGGTGAGGATCGGGAACGCCGCCACGATCAGCACGTTGGTGACCAGTGCGGTCCAGCTGAACACCGGCATCTTCATCAGCGTCATGCCAGGGGTGCGCATGCGCAGGATCGTGACGATGAAGTTGATGCCGGACAGCGTGGTGCCCAGGCCCGACAACTGCAGCGCCCAGATGTAGTAGTCCACGCCCACGCCCGGACTGAACTGCAGCTCCGACAGCGGCGGATAGGCCAGCCAGCCGGTGGTGGAGAACTCGCCGATGAACAGCGACAGCATGATCAGCACCACGCCTGAGGCGGTGAGCCAGAAGCTCAGCGAGTTCAGGAACGGATAGGCCACGTCGCGCGCGCCGATCTGCAGCGGCACGATCAGGTTCATCAGGCCCACGATGAACGGCATCGCCATGAAGAAGATCATGATCGTGCCGTGGGCGCTGAAGATCTGGTCGAAGTGATGCGGCGGCAGGTAGCCCTGGTCGCCGGCAGCGGCCAGCGCCTGCTGGCCGCGCATCATGATCGCGTCGGCGAAGCCCCGCAGCAGCATCACCAGCGCCAGGATGACGTACATGATGCCGATCTTCTTGTGGTCCACCGTGGTGAACCACTCGTTCCACAGGTAACCCCACTTGCGGAAATAGGTAATGCTGCCGAGCAGGGCCGCGCCGCCGATGGCCACCATCAGCAGGGTGATCATCACGATCGGCTGGTCGAACGGTATCGACGAGAGGGAAAGCTTTCCGAACATGACTTACTCCGCAGCCTTGGCGTGATCGTTGTGCGAGGCGGCGACGGCGACGCCGTCATGCGCCGGCTCGCCGTGCATCGGCATGCCCGGCATCGGCTGCCCTGCGGCGGGCTTGCCGCCCATGTCCTTGTGCAGGATGTCCTCGAACAGGCCGGGCGCAACCGTCGCGTAATACGACACCGGCACCTTCTCGCTGGGTTGCTCCAGCACCTGGTAAGTCGGCAGGTCGAGCGTGGCCGCGCTGGCCTTCGCCTTGGCCAGCCAGTCCTGGAAGCCCTGCTCCGAGGTGGCGATCGCCTTGAAGCGCATGTCGGAGAAGCCGGCACCGCTGTAGTTGGAGGACAGGCCGTCGTAGCTGCCCGCCTCGCGCGCGATCAGGTGCAGCTTGGTCTGCATGCCGTTCATCGCGTAGATCTGGCTGCCCAGCTGCGGGATGAAGAATGCATTCATCACCGTGGCCGAGGTGATCTTGAAGTTCACCGGCGTGTCCACCGGGAACGCGATCTGGTTGACGCTGGCCACGCCGTATTCCGGGTAGATGAACAGCCACTTCCAGTCCATCGCCACCGCCTCGATGGTCACCGGCTTCACGTCGGATACCAGCGGCTTGTACGGATCGAGCTGGTGCGTGCTGCGCCAGGTGATCACGGCGAGGATCGCGATGATGACGCAGGGAATGCCCCACATCGCCGCCTCGATCTTCGTCGAGTGCGACCACTTCGGTGCATAGGTTGCCTTGGTGTTGGAGGCGCGGTAGCGCCACGCGAACCACAGGGTCAGCACGATCACCGGGATCACCACCACGGACATCAGCCCGAGCGCGATCAGGATCAGGTTCTTCTCATGCATGCCCACGTCGCCTTTCGGCGAGAGGACTTCCATGTTGCAGCCGGCGAGGAACACGGCCATACCTGCGCACGACCAGCGCAAGGCGGAAACGACGCTACGTTTGCTCACGAACGACTCTTTGGACGGCTAAGAAGGGGATGCCGTGGGGATGCGGCGCGCGCATCGTAGTAAGTGGCAACACGAAATGACAGCCTGCCGAGACACAATGCCGCAGCCGAAACTTGCTGCGCGATGATCTTGCTCGTTGCGCGCCACGTGCCGCTGTGGCAGGCATCGCACGGCATGCGTGCCTGTTACCATCCGCGCATGAGCACCCCCATCCCCGCCCGGATCGCCGCACTGCGCGCGGCCATGCAGCAGCACGGCGTCGCCGCCGCGATCGTTCCCAGTGCCGACCCGCATCTTTCCGAGTACCTGCCCGAGCGCTGGCAGGCGCGCGCCTGGCTTTCGGGCTTCACCGGCTCGGCCGGCACCTTGATCGTGAGCCGCGAGCACGCCGGCCTGTGGACCGACTCGCGCTACTTCGCCCAGGCCGAGCAGCAGCTCGCCGGCAGCGGCATCGCGCTGATGAAGCTGCGCGTGCCGCACACGCCCGAGCATCTCGACTGGCTGGCCGCACAGCTGCACCGTGACGAGGTGCTGGCGGTGGCCGGCGACAGCGTGTCGCTGGCCGGCCTGCGCGCGATGGAAGGCAGGCTGGGCGAACACGGCGTGCGCGTGCGCAGCGACCTCGACCTGCCCGGCGCGGTCTGGCACGACCGCCCCGCCCTGCCCCATGCGCGTATCGTCGAACACCCGATCGCCTGGGCCTGCACGCCGCGCGCGGACAAGCTCGCGCGCCTGCGCCACGCGCTGCGCAAGCAAGGCGCCACGCATCACCTGCTCTCCAGCCTCGACGACATCGCCTGGCTGACGAATCTGCGCGGCAGCGATGTGGAGTGCAACCCGGTCTTCCTCGCCCACCTGCTGGTGGCGGTCGACGGCAAGGCCACCTTGTTCGCCGAGCGCGGCAAGTTCGACGACGCGCTGGTCGCCCGGCTCGCCGCCGATGGCATCGTGATCGCACCCTATGCCGGCGTCGCCGACGCGCTGGCCGAACTGGGCAAGGACGACGCCTTGATGTTCGAGCCCGGCCGCGTGGTCTGCGCGGTCAGCAACGCGATCCCCGCCGGGGTGCAACGCATCGAGGCCGCCAACCCCAGCACCGCGTTCAAGGCGGTGAAGAATCCCGCCGAACTGGATCGCGTGCGTGAGGTGATGCGCCGCGACGGCGCGGCGCTGGCAGGCGCGTTCCGCGAGATCGAGCACCAACTCGCCGACGGCAAGCCGCTCACCGAGCTGGACGTGCATCGCCTGGTGCACGCCGCGCGCGCCGCGCAGCCCGAATTCGTGGGCGAGAGCTTCGCCACCATCGCCGGCTACCAGGCCAACGGCGCGCTGCCGCACTACCGCGCCACGCCCGAATCGCACAGCACGCTGCAGGCGAAGGGCCTGCTGCTGATCGACTCCGGCGGCCAGTACCTGGGCGGCACCACCGACATCACCCGCGTGCTGGCGCTGGGCGAGACCACCGCCGAGCAGCGCCGCGACGCGACGCTGGTGCTCAAGGGCATGATCGCGCTCAGCCGCGCGCGCTTCCCGAAGGGTGCCAGCGGCCCGCAGCTCGACGCGCTGGCGCGCGCGCCGCTGTGGGCGGCCTGCTGCGACTACGGCCACGGCACCGGCCACGGCGTGGGTTACTTCCTCAATGTGCACGAGGGCCCGCAGTCGATTCGTCCGCCGGTGAGCGGCGGCGCGCTGGTGGCGCTGGAGCCGGGCATGATCTCCTCGATCGAGCCGGGTCTGTACAAGCCCGGCCGCCACGGCATCCGCCACGAGAACCTCGCCGTGGTGGTCGAGGCCGACCGCACCGAGTTCGGCGACTTCCTCGCCTTCGAAACGCTCACCCTGTGCCCGTTCGACCGCCGCGCGCTGGAACCCGGCCTGCTCGGCCCTGACGAACGCGCCTGGCTGGACGACTACCACGCCACCGTGCGCGCCGCGCTGTCGCCTTTGCTGGAAGGCGCCGACCTCGCCTGGCTGGAACGCCATTGCGCGCCCTTGTGATGTTCACGCAACCTGTCGCGTAGGAGCGCACCCTGTGCGCGAATGCTTTTGTTCCGATCGGCACCAAGGCATTCGCGCACAGGGTGCGCTCCTGCGCGGCAAGCCTTGACCTGCCCGCACGCGCCGACCATCCTCCCTCGCCTATCCCGCCAGATCTCCACGCATGAGCAGTCGCTACAACGCCGCCGACATCGAAGTCCTCTCCGGCCTGGACCCGGTCAAGCGCCGGCCCGGCATGTACACCGACACCACCCGCCCCAACCACATGGCGCAGGAGGTGGTCGACAACTCGGTGGACGAGGCGCTGGCCGGCCATGCGAAGGCGATCGAGGTGGTGCTGCACGCGGACGGCTCGGTCGAGGTGACCGACGACGGCCGCGGCATGCCGGTGGACATCCACCCCGAGGAAGGCATCCCGGGCGTGGAGCTGATCCTCACCCGCCTGCATGCAGGCGGCAAGTTCAGCGGCAAGAACTACAACTTCTCCGGCGGCCTGCACGGTGTGGGCGTGTCGGTGGTCAATGCGCTGTCCACCCGCGTCGAGGTGACGATCCGCCGCGACGGCAACGAATACCGCATGGCCTTCGAGCACGGCGACCGCGTCAGCGAGCTGGAAGTCGTCGGCACGGTGCCGAAGAAGAAGACCGGCACCACCGTGCGCTTCTGGGCCGATCCGAAATACTTCGACTCGCCGAAGATCTCGCTGTCGAAACTCAAGCACCTGCTGCGTGCGAAGGCCGTGCTTTGCGCCGGCCTCAGCGTGAAGCTGCTCGACGAGGCCAGCGGCGAAACCAGCGAGTGGTACTACGAGGACGGCCTGCGCGACTACCTGCGCGGCGAACTGGACGGCGGCGAAGTGCTTCCCGCGGAGCTGTTCGTGCACCACGTGGCGCGCGACACCGAGGGCATGGACGTGGCGCTGGCCTGGTTGCCGGAAGGCGAGCTGGTGCAGGAGAGCTACGTCAACCTGATTCCCACCGCGCAGGGCGGCACCCACGTCAACGGCCTGCGCTCGGGCCTCACCAATGCGATCCGCGAGTTCTGCGACATCAGGAATCTCTTGCCGCGCGGCGTGAAGCTGGCGCCGGAAGACGTGTGGGAGCGGCTCGCCTTCGTGCTCAGCGCCAAGCTGCTCGACCCACAGTTCGCCGGCCAGACCAAGGAGCGGCTGTCCTCGCGCCAGGCCGCGGGCATGGTGGAGAACGTGATCCACGACGCCTTCAGCCTGTGGCTGAACCAGAACGTGGACACCGGCGAACGCATCGCCCAACTCGCGATCGAGCGCGCCAGCGCGCGGCTGAAAGCCGCCAAGCAGGTCGTGCGCAAGAAGATCGTCCAGGGCCCGCAACTGCCCGGCAAGCTGGCCGACTGCACCTCCACCGACTTGTCGCGCACCGAACTGTTCCTGGTCGAGGGCGACTCCGCCGGTGGCAGCGCCAAGCAGGCGCGCGACAAGGAATTCCAGGCGATCCTGCCGCTGCGCGGCAAGATCCTCAACACCTGGGAGGTGGAGTCGACTTCCGTGCTCGCCTCCGAGGAAGTGCACAACCTCGCCGTGGCGATCGGCTGCGATCCCGGCAAGGACGACCTCGCCGGCCTGCGCTACGGCAAGGTCATCATCCTCGCCGACGCCGACTCCGACGGCCTGCACATCGCCACCCTGCTCTCCGCGCTGTTCCTCAAGCACTTCCCGCACCTGGTCAGCGAGGGCCACGTGTTCGTGGCGATGCCGCCGCTGTTCCGCGTCGACGTGGGCAAGCAGGTGTTCTATTGCCTCGACGAAAACGAGAAACAAGCGATGCTGCAGAAGATCGAGCGCGAGAAAATGAAGGGCGCCGTCAGCGTCACCCGCTTCAAGGGCCTGGGCGAGATGAACCCGCCACAGCTGCGCGAATCCACCATCCATCCCGATACCCGTCGCCTGGTCCAGCTCACCGTGGACGGCGACGACGGCACCGCCAAGCTGATGGACCTGCTGCTCGCCAAGAAGCGCGCCGGCGACCGCAAGGCGTGGCTGGAAGAGAAAGGCGACCTCGCCACGCTGGAAGTGTGACCGCACTACTCCCCTCTCCCACGCGCGGGAGAGAGGCCGGGGGAGAGAGCGAACCTTGCGAAAGGCGTACCCTCTCCCCCAACCCCTCTTCCTCGCTCCTCAGAGCAGGGTCATCCATGACCCTTCCTCGCGTCCGCAAGCGGGAGAGGGTAGTCAAACACCGCGAGGCACCACGCATGGCACTGACACCGCCTTTCGACCTCAAGCGCTGGATCGATGAGCACCGCCACCTGCTGAAGCCGCCGGTGGGCAACAAGTGCATCGTCGACGGCGACTTCATCGTGATGATCGTGGGCGGCCCCAACGCGCGCACCGACTACCACTGGGACGAGGGCCCGGAGTTCTTCTACCAGCTCGAAGGCGAGATGGTGCTGAAGGTGCAGGATGAGGGCCTGGCGCGCGACCTGCCGATCCGTGCCGGCGAAATGTTCTACCTGCCGCCGCGCGTGCCACACTCGCCGCAACGCATGGCCGACTCGATCGGCCTGGTGATCGAGCGTCGCCGCCTGCCGCACGAGAAGGACGGCCTGCTGTGGTTCTGCGAGCGCTGCAACCACAAGCTGTACGAGGAGTACTTCATCCTCGACAGCATCGAGCGCGATTTCCCGCCGGTGTTCGAGCGCTTCTACCGCTCACGCGAGGCGCGCACCTGCCAGGGCTGCGGCCACCTCAATCCGGCGCCGGAACGTTACGCGTAGGAGCGCACCCTGTGCGCGATTGGCTTTTCGCCAAAGGCGATTCGCGCACAGGGTGCGCTCCTACAGCTGGCGTGCCAGCCACTTGCGCGCCATGCGCCGCAGCGATGCATCGGCCTGGGGATCCGCAGCGATCCCGCGCACCGGCATCCAAGCCATCGCCAGCGACTCCGCGTTGATCGTAAACTCCTCGTCGCCGGTGGCGCGCACCACGTGGCGCACGTCGTAATGCCAGTGCTCGGCTTCCTCGCCGCGGGCCGGACGTGGTTCGCCTGGAGCGAACCCGGACGGCGCAGCCGGCCCGCCAGGGCTGACCACAGGGATGTGGGCAGCAATGCGATGGGCGTCGAGGTCGAAGATCGCCGGCTCGACTACCAACTGGCCCAGGCCTGACTCCTCCTCCGCCTCGCGCAGCGCAACGCGCGCGAGGTTGGCGTCGCCGTCGGCATGACCGCCGAGCTGCAGCCAGCGCCGCAGCTTGCGGTGATGGGTGAGCAGCACGCGCTCGCCGTCCGCGCTCACCAGCCACGCCGAACCGGTGAAATGCCCGGCGGCATGGTGGCGCTCGAACACGGACGCATCCG
Organism: Rhodanobacter humi; assembly: GCF_041107455.1. Lineage (NCBI taxonomy): Bacteria > Pseudomonadati > Pseudomonadota > Gammaproteobacteria > Lysobacterales > Rhodanobacteraceae > Rhodanobacter > Rhodanobacter sp. FW106-PBR-R2A-3-15. The sequence continues at coordinate 3,716,644 of NZ_JBGBPY010000001.1, read as the reverse complement.
AGGCGAGGAATTGTTCGAAGTCGGCGACGACATCGCCCTCGTCGGGATGGCGCGCGAGGTAGTCGTCCAGGGCAACGGCGAGGCGCGGGAAATAGGCTGGCATGACTTGTGGCAGGGGACGTGGAAAACTGCATGCATTCTAGCTGCATCGCGTCTTGTACCCCTCCGGACGCTCCGCTATGGTTGGCCGTCCGTCGGCTCGTCGCGTCCCACTTCGTCGCGTTTCCGTTCGAGCGTGACGTCGCTGTTTCCCCGGGGAGCCACCGCATGCTGTTCAAGCGCATCAAGCCGATCGATCAGATCATCGCCACGGCGGAAAAGAAAGGCCTCACCCGTCAGCTCGGCGCCTTCCAGCTCACCATGCTCGGCATCGGCGCGATCATCGGCACTGGCATCTTCGTGCTCACCGCCGAAGCGGGCCAGAAGGCCGGCCCCGGCATGATGATCGCGTTCGTGATCGCCGCGGTGGTGTGCGCGTTCGCCGCGCTGGCCTACGCGGAACTTGCCGCGATGGTGCCGGTGGCGGGTTCGGCCTACACCTATACGTATGGCGTGCTCGGTGAAGGAGTCGCATGGATCGTCGGCTGGGCGCTGGTGCTGGAATACACCATCGCCGCCAGTACCGTCTGCGTGGGCTGGGCCGGTTACGTCAACGGTCTGATCAGCCACGCCGGATTCGGTTTGCCGCACTTCCTGCAGGTGGGTCCGATGGATGGCGGCAGCTTCAACCTGCTGGCCTGCCTGATCGGCCTGGCGGTCACCGGCCTGCTGGTGATCGGCACCTCGAAGTCGGCCAAGGTCAACACCGTGCTGGTGCTGATCAAGATCGTCGCGCTGACCGCCTTCATCATCGTCGCGCTGCCGGCCGTGAAGGACCAGAACTTCACGCCGTTCGTGCCGAACGGCTGGGGCAGCCCGATGGGCGGCATCGGCGTGCTGGGCGCGGCGGCTTCCATCGTGTTCGCCTACATCGGCTTCGATGCCATCTCCACAGCGGCCGAGGAAACCAAGAACCCGAACCGCAACATCCCGATCGCCCTGATCGCTTCGCTGGGCGTCTGCACCATCTATTACCTGCTGGTGAGCTACGCAGCGGTGGGCTCGATAGGTGCGCAGCCCATGCTCGGCCCGGACGGGGTAGCCCTGGAGCCGGGCACGCCGGCGTTTGCCGCGGCCTGCCAGGGCTCGCAGGCGCTGGTCTGCAGCAAGGAGGCGCTGGCCCACGTGGTGCGCCTGCTCGGCCACACCAACACCGCCGCCTTCATCGCCTTCGCCGCCAGCATCGCGCTGCCGTCGGTGATCCTGACGATGACTTACGGCCAGACCCGCATCTTCTTCACCATGTCGCGCGACGGCCTGCTGCCCAGCAAGCTGGCCAAGATCCATCCGCGCTTCCATACGCCGCACATCATCACGCTGATTACCGGCACCTTCGTCTCGCTGTTCGGCGCGCTGTTCCCGGTGGGTATCCTCGCCGACATCACCAACTCGGGCACGCTGTTCGCGTTCATCATGGTGGCGATGGGCGTGCTGATCCTGCGCCGCACCCAGCCAGAGCGTCCGCGCCCGTTCCGCACCCCGCTGCCGTGGCTGATCTGCCCGCTGGCCGTGATCGGCTGCCTGCTGCTGTTCCTCAACCTGTCGAAGGAAGCGAAGATCACGTTCTTCGTCTGGGGCGCAATCGGCCTGGTGGTGTACTACCTGTACGGCTACCGCAAGAGCAACCTGGCCCGCGGCGTCGAAGCGGACTGATTCCGCGCGCGTAGAAAGCCATTCGCCATACTGCCGGCACGACCACGTCGTGCCGGTTTCATGTTCCGAGAGCCTGTTCGATGTCTCCACATAGCCCGCGTTGCCTTGCCGTGGCCGTCAGGTGGTGGCGCGTGGCGCAGCGCCTGCCTGGCTGGCAGGTCAAGCCGCGCGCTGCCGCATGGCGGCCACGGCAAGGCAACCCCTGCACCCATCAATTCCGGGGCCGGGTCTGTTTGCCCGCATCCCTGCGTCATCACTCAGTCGTGGACGGACGTCCACTCCTTCGTTCTTCCTTGGTCTGCGCGCAAACAGCTCCCGGCGCGGGCCATGCGGAGACATCGAACAGGCTCTAGGTCCCATGTTCAAACAACTGCTCGCCCGCAAGACCGAATTCGGCGTCGACGCCGCCCATGGCATCGCCCTGCAGCGCACGCTCGGACCCTGGGGCCTGACCGCGCTGGGCATCGGCGCGGTGATCGGCGGCGGCATCTTCGTGATCACCGGCCAGGCGGCGGCCGAGCATGCGGGGCCGGCGATCGTCCTGTCGTTCATCATCGCGGCGATCTGTTGCAGCTTCACCGCGCTGTGCTACGCCGAATTCGCCACCCTGATCCCGATGTCGGGCAGCTCGTATTCCTACGCCTACGCCACGCTGGGCGAGCTGGTGGCCTGGTTCATCGGCTGGAACATGGTGCTGGAATACGGCGTTTCCGCCTCGGCGGTGGCGGTGAGCTGGACCGGCTACTTCACCAGCCTGCTGGACAACATGGGGCTGCACCTGCCCGCGGTGCTGACCAACGCGCCGCTGGCCTACCAGGGAGGCCATCTCGTCGCCACCGGCGCGCTGTTCAACCTGCCCGCGGTGGCGATCACGCTGCTGCTGACCTGGCTGTGCTACGTGGGCATCCGCGAATCCAGCGGCGCGAACCTGGCGATGGTGCTGCTCAAGGTCGGCCTGATCGTGATCGTGATCGTGGCCGGCTGGCAGTACGTGGATCCGCACCTCTGGCATCCGTTCATCCCGCCGCAGCAGGGGCCGGAGAAATACGGCTGGGCCGGCATCATGCGCGCCTCGACCCTGGTGTTCTTCGCCTACATCGGCTTCGAGGCCACCTCCACCGCGGCGCAGGAAGCGAAGAATCCACAGCGCGACCTGCCGATCAGCACCCTGGTCTCGCTGGCCGTCTGCACTGTGCTGTACATCGGCATGGCGGCCGTGATCACCGGCCTGCTGCCGTTCGACCAGCTGGGCACCAGCGAGCCGGTGGTCACCGCGGTAAAGGCGCATCCGCAACTGAACTGGTTGCGCTGGGTGGTGGAGATCGGCGCGCTGATCGGCCTGTCCTCCGTGATCCTGGTGATGATCATCGCGCAGCCGCGCATCTTCATGATCATGGGCAACGACGGCCTGCTGCCGCCGGTGTTCGCGAAGATCCATCCGCGCTACAAGACGCCGCACATCAACACGGTGATCACCGGCATCGGCATCGCGGCGCTGGCGGCGGTGTTCCCGCTGGACATCCTCGGCGATCTCGTCTCGATGGGCACGCTGATCGCCTTCGTCGCGGTCTGCGCCGGCGTGCTGATCCTGCGCTACACCCGCCCCGACCTGCCGCGCACCTTCCGCGTGCCGTGGGCGCCAGTGACCTGCACGCTGGGCGTGGTCAGCTGCCTCGGCCTGCTGTACTGGGAGAACTGGTACCAGTGGCTGCTGATGGGCATCTGGACCGTGATCGGGCTGGCGATCTATTTCGGCTACGGCTACCGGCACAGCCACCTGCGCCGTTCACGGGCAGCCGCCGAATCGAACTGAGCTCAAATGCATCAAATCTCGCCGAAAATCGCCAATTTTCGGCGTATGCTCATCGTTGCGATTGTTTGAACCCGTAGCCTGATTTCTGCCTGTATCGCATCACAAGCACAGAGCAAGCTGTTGTTTTCAAACAACTTAACGGAATATTTCCGAAAGAATCTCGACTCCCGACCGCCCATTTGGCCCGACGAGGGGTATCATCCCCAGTCCGAGGGTTGATCACTTGGCAGTGGGCCCCGGATCGCCGCCCGGCGCGTCAGGTGGGTAGCTCCTCAACCCGACGCGCCGGGCAGCACTTTTCTCGCCGAATCCCCCTCCACGATTCCGCCGCGCACCGCGCGCAGCCATCGTGTCCGCATGGTCACACAAAAAAGGCCGGCAACCCGTGCCGGCCTTTTGCTCGTCGCGGTCGAAACCAGGCTGCGCGATCAGCCCGCCTTCGGCGAATGCGACACGCACCAGCCCTTCGCATTGACGGACTTGCCTGGGAACAGCGCGCAAGGGCCGTAACCGGTCGGACCGCCGGAGTAGAACTGGCAGTTCGTGCAATCGTCGCCGGCCTTGTGCTTGGGATTGGTGGTCTTGCTGGCGTCCTCCACGTAGCCCAGCGCCTTCGCGGTCGGGTCCGCGTCGGTCACGTGCGGCAGATCGGCGGCGCGCGCGAAACGCGGCAGCCCACCCATCACTACCGCGGCAGCCGTGGTGCCGGCGGCCACCTTCAGGAAACGGCGACGCGATTCATTGTTTTCGTCATGCGACATTGGAAACCTCCGTCGTTGGGGAGAATCTCCATCGCGTGCCGCGACGGAGCCGACTGCCATGCTACGCCCACCATCGCACGCGCGGCGCGAATGGCTCGCATTTGGCCGAGACAACTTGCCGCAGGGCGACAGGCCCCGTGTGGTATGATCCCGCACTCGTTTGGACGTCCATTTGCATGAGCCAGCAACTGCCCGACTCGGTTCCGCCAGACCTGTTCGCCGCGCGCGCCGACGCCATCGCCAGCGCCGCGCGCGAGCTGGCGCTCGCCGGCTGGACGCCCGCCACCAGCAGCAACTTCTCGATGCGCATCGACGACGGGCACGCCGCGATCACCATCTCCGGACGCGACAAGGGCAGGCTCACCCGCGACGACATCATGCTGGTGGACATGCAGGGCCGGGCCGTGGGCACCGATGCACGCCCCAGCGCGGAAACCGCGCTGCACACCCAGGTCTACCGCCACTGGCCGGAAGCACAGGCCGTGCTGCACACCCATTCGCGCACGCAGAGCGTGGCTTCGCGGCTGTACGCCAACGCCGGCGTGGTGCACCTGCAAGGCTGGGAACTGCAGAAGGCGATCACCGGCCACACCACGCACGAAAGCGTGCTGGAGATCCCGGTATTTCCCAACATCCAGCACATGCCCGAGCTGGTGGCGCGCGTCGACGCCTGGCTGAGCGCCGGCAAGCCGCTCGCCGCCTACCTGATCGACGGGCACGGCATCTACACCTGGGGCCGCGACATGGCCGAGGCGCGCCGCCACCTGGAGGCGCTGGAATTCCTGCTGGGCTGCGAACTGGACCTGAGGAGACTCAACGCATGAGCCGTCTGCGCATCTTCGACGAAAACCGCCCCGCGGCGCCGTTGTCAGTCCACGCCGAACATGCGGCTATCGCCCGCGAGCTGGGCAAGGTCGGCGTGCGTTTCGAGCAGTGGGCCGCGAACCAGCCGATCGCGCCCGGCGCCAGCCAGGACGAGGTGATCGCCGCGTACCACGTCGACATCGACCGGCTGATGCGCGAGGAAGGCTACCAGGCGGTGGACGTGATCAGCCTCAAGCCGGATCACCCGGATCGCGCCACGCTGCGCCAGAAGTTCCTGAGCGAACACACCCACAGCGAGGACGAGGTACGCTTCTTCGTGGCCGGCGCCGGCCAGTTCACCCTGCACCTCGACGGCAAGGTCTACGACGTGCTGTGCGAGGCCGGCGACCTGATCGGCGTACCCGACGGCACCCGCCACTGGTTCGACATGAGCGAGGCGCCGTACTTCGTGGCGATCCGCCTGTTCACCAACAAGGACGGCTGGGTGGCGAACTTCACCGGCAGCGACATCGCGCAGGGCTTCCCGCGGATGGAACCCATCGCCACTGCAGGCTGAGCCAAGCCTGCCCCCCGCTCGCGGACGCGGGGAAGGGCCATGGATGGCCCTGCTTTGAGGAGCGAGGAAGAGGGGTCGAGGGAGAGGGGTCGAGGGAGAGAGCACCACGCCCAGTGCGCGACGCCGCGCTCCGCCAGTACCCTCTCCCGCCCTTCGGGCACCCTCTCCCGGAGGGAGAGGGTATGAGCGGGTAAACTGCTCGTCCCGTCATCCGTTGCCCGAGCCATGTCCGAAATCCGCGCCATCGTCACCGACATCGAAGGCACCACCAGCTCGATCAGCTTCGTCAAGGACGTGCTGTTCCCCTATGCGCGCAAGCGCCTGCCTGCCTTCATCGAAACCCACGCCGATCGACCTGAGATGCAGCACTGGTTGCACGAAGCGGCGAAAGAAGCCGGCTACATCGAGGCCAGCCGGCAGGAGGTGATCGAACTGCTGCTGCGCTGGATAGACGAGGATCGCAAGTCCACCGCGCTGAAGGCGCTGCAGGGCATGATCTGGCAGGAAGGCTACGAGGCGGGCGACTACCGCGCCCACGTCTATCCCGAGGTGGCCGCGCGGCTGCGCGCCTGGCGCGCCGAAGGGCTGCGCCTGTACGTGTATTCCTCCGGCTCGGTGCCCGCCCAGCAATTGTTCTTCGGCTACAGCGAAGCGGGCGACCTCACGCCGCTGTTCGCCGGCTACTTCGACACCGAGACCGGCCCCAAGCGCGAGCAGGCCTCCTACGCGAAGATCGCCACGGCGATCGGCGAGCAGCCCGAACACCTGCTGTTCCTGTCCGACATCGTCGAGGAACTGGACGCCGCCCGGGCCGCCGGCTTCCGCACCGGCTGGCTGCTGCGCCCGCCGCAGGCGCTGCCGGCGCAGCCGCGCCATCCCGCCTACGCTGATTTCGACGCCATCACGCCCTGACCTGAGCGAGCCGCCGCATGCGCACTGCCCTCACCGCCCTGCTCGCCTTCGCCGCCGGCGTGCTGCTGATGCTGTGGCTGCCCGGCCATGCACCGGCGCCGGCCACCGACGCCACAAACGCCATCGCGACGGCCGCAACCGACAACCCCGCCACGGCCAGCTCCGTCGCCGACATCGGCGACGACAGCGACGGCAGCGCCAACTGGCCGGACCAGGGCCCCACGCCCGAGCAGGTGCTGTACGCCCAGCCGCAGATGCTGCGCGACGCGCTGGCGAAGCTCGGCCCGCGCGTATCCGGCAAGCCCAACCTCTACCTGGTCGCCTTCGCGGGCGACGGCAGCGAGGACGTGTTCCGCAACGAGGCCGAATACGCGGCCCGGATGTTCCGCCAGCGCTTCGGCGCCAGCGCCCACGCGCTGGTGCTGGAAAACAATCCCGCCTCGCTCGCCACGCACCCGCTGGCCAGCTGGAGCAACCTGGAACGCGCGCTGGACGGCCTCGCCAAGGTGATGCAGCCCGATGACATCCTGATGCTCTACATGGCCAGCCACGGCAGCGAAGACCACGAGCTGCTGGTCGACATGGATCCGCTGCCGCTGGACCAGATCGGCGCGCAGGACCTGGCCGACATCCTCAAGGAGCACCCGTTCAAGTGGAAGGTGGTGGTGGTCAATGCCTGCTACTCCGGCGGCTTCATCCCGCCACTCGCCGGCGACGGCACCCTGGTGCTCACCGCCGCGCGCAGCGACCGCAGTTCCTTCGGCTGCGGCAGCGAATCGGAGCTCACCTACTTCGGCCATGCCTGGCTGGTCGACGCGCTGAACCGCACCGACAACTTCGTCGATGCCTTCGCCCAGGCCAAGGCCGAGATTGCGCAGTGGGAACAACGCGACAAGCTCACGCCTTCGGAACCGCAGAGCCATGTCGGCAAGGGCATAGCGGCGCAGCTGGATGCGTGGCGCAAGGGCATCGCGGCTGGACCGGCGGTACCATTCGCCCCGGCAGCACCCGCGCCCGCCACCAGCGCAGCCACAACGACACGCTGAAACCCGCGATCAGCGTTCGGCGTGCCGCTTTGCCAGCACGGCCACCGCATCGGCCAGCGACAGTCCGCGCGCGCGCAGCAGCACGGTGAGATGGAACATGAGGTCCGCCGCCTCGCCCAGCAGCTCCTCGTCGCCTTGCGCCACGGCGGCGAGCGCACTCTCCACGCCTTCTTCCCCCACCTTTTGCGCGATGCGGCGGACACCACCTTCGAACAGGCTGGTCGTGTAGCTGCCCGACGGACGTTCGGCGTGGCGCTCGGCCACCAGTGCGTCGAGTTCGGCGAGGAAGCCCAGCGGCGGACGCGCGTCCCCGCCGAAGCAGCTGGACGTGCCCAGGTGACAGGTCGGTCCGTGCGGATCGGCCTGCACAAGCAAGGTGTCGGCGTCGCAGTCGACGCGGATGGATTTCAGCGCCAGCACGTGGCCCGAGCTTTCGCCCTTCATCCACAGCCGCTGCTTGCTGCGGCTCCAGAACGTGACCTTGCCGCTGGCCTGCGTGGCGGCCAGCGCCTCCGCATTCATGTAGCCGAGCATCAGCACCTCGCCAGTGAGCCAGTGCTGCACGACGGCGGGCAGCAGGCCGTCGCCCTTGGGCCAGTCGAGGCGGGTAAGGTCAGTGTTCACGTCAGACATGAGGCAGCTCTTTGACAGGAGTGAGTGCAGAGAAGTGAGGAGTGAGAGTGTGCATAAGCGAGAGGCCGCAAGTGTGCATGCTTTCTCTCACTTCTCATTCCTCTTCACTCACTTCTCACTCGTACGCCTTCGGCCAGCAGGTAGCACTTGAGTTCGGGTATCGCGATCGCGCCGGAGTGGAACACGCTGGCCGCCAGCGCGCCATCCACGTCGGCTTCGACGAAGGCATCGCGGAAATGTGTCGGCTCGCCCGCACCGCCGGAAGCGATCAGCGGCACCCGGCAGACTGCGCGCACGGCCTTGAGCTGGTCCAGGTCGTAGCCCTGCCGCACGCCATCGCTGCCCATGCAGTTGAGCACGATCTCGCCGGCGCCGCGCCGCTGCGCCTCGACCACCCAGTCCAGCGTGCGCCGCGCCAGTGCGCGCGTCTTCGACGGATCGCCGGTGTACTGCCGCACGCGCCACTCGCCGTCGGCATCGCGCAGCGAATCCACACCCACCACCACGCATTGCACGCCGAAGGCAGCGGCCAGCTCGTCGATCAGCTCCGGCCGTTCCAGCGCCGGCGAATTCACCGACACCTTGTCCGCGCCCGCGTGCAGCACCGCGCGCGCCTCGTCCACCGAGCGGATGCCGCCGGCCACGCAGAACGGGATGTCGATGACCCGGGCGACCTTCTCCACCCAGCCGCGGTCCACGCTGCGACCCTCGGGGCTGGCGGTGATGTCGTAGAACACCACCTCGTCGGCGCCCTCGTCGCGGTAGCGCAGCGCGAGATCCACGATGCCGCCCATCGCCACGTGGTCGCGGAAACGCACGCCCTTGACCACCTGGCCATCGCGCACGTCGAGGCAGGGAATGATGCGGCGGCTCAGCATGCCAGTGCCTCCGCCACGGTGAAGCGGCCTTCCAGCAACGCACGCCCGAGGATCACGCCGCGCGCGCCGGCTTCACGCGCCGCACGGATGTCGTCCAGCGAACGCACGCCGCCCGACGCTTGCACCGCCAGCTGCGGCACGTTGCCGGCAAGGTGGCGATACAGATCGAGATTGAAACCGGCGAGCATGCCGTCACGGTCGATGTCGGTGCACAGCAGGTGACGTGCGCCTCGCGCGGCAAACCACGGCGCGAGTTCGTCCAGCGTGCGTGCCTCGGTTTCCGTCCAGCCCGCGCTGGGCAGGGTCCAACGACCGTCGATGCGACGGGTATCGAGCGCCAGCGTGAGGCGTTCGGCGCCGAATTCGCGCAGCCAGCCGGCCACGCGGTCGGGATCGCGGATCGCCACGCTACCCACCACCACGCGAGCGACGCCGGCATCGAACAGCCGGCGCAGGTCGGCATCCTCGCGCACGCCACCGCCGGCCTGCACCTGCAAGCCGTCGCCGGCGATCGCCGCGATCACCGCGAGATTGTCGAGATTGCCGGAACGGGCGCCGTCGAGATCGACCAGGTGCAACCAGTGCGCGCCGGCATCGGCGTAACGCTGCGCCAGCGCGCGCGGATCGTCGGCATAGGTGGTCTGCTGTGCGTAGTCGCCCTGTTTCAGGCGCACCACGCGGCCGCCGCGCAGGTCGATGGCAGGAATGATCGCGAACGTCATAGCTCTAGAAAATTCTTGAGGAGCTTCGCGCCGACCGCAGCGGAGCGCTCGGGGTGGAACTGCATGCCGTGGAAGTTGCCGCGCGCCACCACGGCGGAGAACGGCGCACCGTAGTCCACGGTGGCCAGCGTCCACTCACCCACGGGCACCGCGTAGCTGTGCACGAAATACGCCTGTCCGCCCTCATCCAGCCCGGCCAGCAGCGGGTGTTCGCGCTGCACCGACAGCTGGTTCCAACCCATGTGCGGCACGCGCAAACCGGGGCGCTCGGCGAAGCGCTGCACCTTGGCCGGGATGAGACCAAGGCACTCGGTGTCACCCTCCTCCGAATGCGCACAAAGCAGCTGCATGCCCAGGCACACGCCCAGCACCGGCCGGGTCAGCGAGCGCAGCAACTCGACCAGGCCCAGCTCGCGCAGGCGCGCCATGCCCGGCCCCGCCGCGCCCACGCCGGGCAGGATCACCTTGTCGGCGGCGCGTATCGTCGCCGCGTCCGAGGTCAGCGCCGCATCCACGCCCAGGCGTTGCAGCGCGTAGCGCACCGAGCCGATGTTGGTGCCGCCGGCGTCGACCAAGACAACCGTCATGTGCACCTTCCACGTAGGAGCGCACCCTGTGCGCGACAGCTCTTCGTCACGCGATGGAAAGCATCGCGCACAGGGTGCGCTCCTGCATCCATGCGCATGGAATGCAGCATCACAGGCTCCCCTTGGTGCTGGGCAGTTCGTCGCCTTCGCGGCGGATCGCCTGACGCAGCGTGCGCGCCACCACCTTGAAGCAGGCCTCGACCATGTGGTGCGCGTTCTCGCCGCGTACCGCGAGGTGCAGGTTCGCGCCCAGCGTTTCGCACAGCGAGCGGAAGAAGTGCGGCACCAGCTCGGTGGGCACCTCGCCCACGCGTTCGCGCGGGAAGCTGCCCTCGAACACGAAGTACGGGCGGCCGGACAGATCCAGCCGCGCCTCTGCCGCGCTCTCGTCCATCGGCAGCGAGAAGCCGTAGCGACCGATCCCGCGCTTGTCGCCCAGCGCCTGCTTCAGCGCCTGGCCCAGCGCCAGTGCGCAATCCTCGATGGTGTGGTGCTCGTCGATGTGGGTATCGCCGTCGCAGGCCAACTCCAGCGCGAAGCCGCCGTGCTTGCCGATCTGCTCCAGCATGTGGTCGAAGAAGCCCAGGCCGGTATGCACCTTCGGCTCGGCCACCCGATCCAGGTCGACGCGCACGGTGATGCGGGTCTCCTTCGTGTTGCGCACCACCTCGGCGACGCGCGGCACATCCAGCACCTGGTGCGCCAGCTCGTCCCAGGCCATGCCTTGCGGCCCCACCTGGAAGCCGCGCACACCCATATTGGCGGCGAAGCGCAGGTCGGTCTCGCGGTCGCCCACCATCACCGACGCCGCGCGGCTCCAGCTGTCGTCGGCCAGCCAGCCGCGCATCAGGCCGGTGCCTGGCTTGCGCGTATCGCGGCCCTCGTGCGGAAAGCTGCGGTCGATCAACACCTCGCGGAAGCGGATGCCCTGCGAGGACAGGATGCGCAGCAGAAGTTCGTGCGGGCCGTTGAAATGCGCTTCGGGAAAACTGGCCGTACCCAGCCCGTCCTGGTTCGTCACCATCACCAGCTCGTAGCCGGCGGCGACGAAGCGTTGCAGCGCGGCGATCACGCCCGGCAGCAAGGCCAGCTTTTCGTAGCTGTCGATCTGCTGGTCGGCCGGTTCATCGATCAGGCAACCGTCGCGGTCGACGAACAGCACCCGGCGAGCGCTCATGCCACGCCCCGCGCCTGTGCGGGAAACGCCAAGGCAGCCAGCACCCGCTCGTTTTCCGCCGGCGCACCAATGGTGATGCGCAGTGCATCATCCAGGCCTGGATAGCGCCGCACGTCGCGCACCACGATGCCCGCATCGAACAGCCGGCTATACGCGGCGCCGGCATCGTCGAAGCGCACGGTGAGGAAATTCGCCTGCGAGGGCAGCACGCCACGCACGCCCGGCAGGCCGGCCAGCGACGCGCGCATGCGTGCGCGCTCGGCACGCACCACGCCGATATGCGCCAGCGCGTTCGCCTGGCCCCAGCCCGACAGCGCGAGCAGGGCCGCGTCCACGCTGGGCAGCGGCAGCGGATACGGCGGCATGATCCGGCGCAGCAGCGCGATCACCTCCGGATGCGCCAGCAGGCAACCGATGCGCGCACCAGCCAGCGCCCAGGCCTTGGACAACGTGCGCAGTACGGCGAGATTGTCGTAACGGTCGAGCAGGTCGGTCACGCTGCCCTCGTCGGCGAACTCCACGTAGGCCTCGTCCACCACCAGCAACGCACGACCGTCCAGCGCCCGCACCAGCCGCTCGATGTCGGCGCGCGGCACCACGCTGCCAGCGGGGTTGTTCGGCGTGCAGACGAATACCAGCTTCACCGCGGGCGTCAGCGCGGCGAGCACGGCGTCCACGTCCAGCGTGAAGTCGTGGCGCAGCGGCACCTCGACCACGGCGGCATCCTGGATGCGTGCACACACCGCGTACATGCCGAAGGTGGGCGGCTGCACCAGGATCGCGTCGCGGCCGGCGCGGCAGAACGCACGCACCAGCAGGTCGATCGCCTCGTCGCTGCCACGCCCCACCAGCAGCTGTTCGCGGCGCACGCCGTACAACCGCGCCAGCGCATCCACCAGCGCGGCCGGCTGCGGGTCGGGATAACGGTTGCAGCCCGCGCCGTTGTCGCCGGTGGGCGCCCACGCCGATTCGTTTGCGTTGAGCAGCAGCTCGCCGCCGCTGGCTTCCATGCGCGCCGAGGAATACGGCTGCAAGGCGCGGATTTCCGCCCGCGCGAGATCGAGCACACTCATGTCATGGACTCCAGTTCGGTCAGTCGCAGCGTCACCGCGCGGCGGTGCGCCTCCAGTTGTTCGGCCGCCGCCAACGTGGCGGTGCAGGGGCCGATGCCGCGCAGGCCGTCGGCGCTGAGCTCCTGCACGGTGATCTGCTTCTGATAGCTGGCCACCGACACGCCGCTGTAGCTGCGTGCGTAACCATAGGTCGGCAGCACGTGGTTGCTGCCGCTGCAGTAGTCGCCCACCGACTCGGGCGTCCATGCGCCCAGGAAGACCGAACCGGCGCTCGCGATGCCATCGAGCAGCCGCCGCGGCGTCGTCACCTGCAGGATCAGGTGCTCGGGCGCGTAGCGATTGCTCACCTCGACTGCCTGCGCCAGCGAGGCCACCGCGATCAGCCGGCTCTGCGCCAGCGCCTGCCGGGCGATTTCCGCGCGCGGCAGTTCGGCGCATTGCCGTTCGACCTCCAGCGCGACGCGATCCAGCAGCGCGGCCGAATCGCTGAGCAGGATCACCTGCGAATCCGGTCCGTGCTCGGCCTGCGACAACAGGTCGGCGGCGACGAAGACAGGGTTCGCCGCCGCGTCGGCGATCACCAGCACCTCGGACGGACCGGCCGGCATGTCGATCGCCGCGCCGTCCGGTTCCGACGACACCTGCAGCTTGGCCTCGGTGACCCAGGCGTTGCCGGGGCCGAACAGCTTGTCGCACTTCGGCACGGAGGCCGTGCCGTAGGCCATCGCCGCGATCGCCTGCGCGCCGCCCAGCTTGAACACCTTGTGCACGCCGGTGAGGCGGGCGGCATACAGCACTGCGTCATCGCAACGGCCGTCCGCGCGCGCGGGCGAGCACAGCACTACCTCGCAGCAACCGGCGATGCGCGCTGGCACGCCCAGCATCAGCGCGGTCGACGGCAGTGGCGCGCTGCCCGCCGGCACGTACAGGCCCACGCGGCTGATGGGGCGAAGCATGCGCTCCACCCGCACGCCGGGCGCCGTGTCCACGCCTATTGGTTGCGGCGCGGCCGCACGGTGAAAGGTCTCGATGCGCGCGGCGGCTTCGCGGATCGCCGCCTTCAGAGCGGGGTCCAGCGCTGCCTCGGCGGCTGCGAACTCGGCGTCGGCGACCTCGAGTGCCGTCAGTGCGCAGCGATCGTATTTCGCGCTCAGCTCGCGCAGGGCCGCATCGCCACGCACCCGTACGTCCGCGATGATGCGAGCCACGCCGTCGCGCAATGCCGCCGCGCGCGTCTGCGCCGGGCGCGCCAGTGCCTCGCTGCGGGCCTGCTCGTCGAGCGCGTTCCAATCGATCCGCTTCATGCCAACATCTTCTCCACCGGCAGCACGAACATCTCGCGCGCGCCGGCTTTCTTGATCTCTTCCAGCTGGCGCCAGCTCACCTCGCCCGCGCACAGCGCCTGCAGCATCAGCTGGTCGGGCTGGCCGGCCACTGGCAGCAGGGTCGGCTGCGGGCCGCCGGGCAGCAGCCGCGTCACCGCATCCAGCGCGTGGCGCGGGGTCTGCAGCAGCAGCAGGCGCGATTCGCGCACCTGGATCACGCCGTCCAACCGCTTCAGCAGCAGCTCGACCAGGTCGCCGCGCTCGTCCGCCGGCAGGGCCTGCGGACCGGCCAGCACCGCCTCGCTCTCCAGCAGCACGTCGACCTCGCGCAACTGGTTCGCCACCAAGGTGCCACCGCTCTGCACCAGGTCGCAGATCGCGTCCGCGGTGCCCAGCTTGGGCGCGATCTCCACCGAGCCGGCCAAAGTCACCACGCCGGCCGCGACCCCACGCTCGCGCAGCCACGCGCCGAGCAGGCCCGGATACGAGGTAGCGATGCGCCGTCCGGCCAGTTGCGTCGGCTCGCGGTAATCGAATTCCTGCGGCACGGCGATGGACAACCGGCAGCGCCCGAAGCCCAGCGGCCGCAACTCGGCCAGCGGCTCGCTCTCCCGCCCCACCGTGAGGCGGAATTCGTCGAGCACATTGCGGCCCACGATGCCAAGCTCGCATACGCCCTGCGCGATCAGGCCGGGAATGTCGTCGTCACGCACCAGCAGCAGGTCCACCGGCTCGCCTTCGCCGAAGCAGAACAACTTGTCGCGGCTTTGCCGGAAGGTGAGGCCACAGCGCTTGAGCAGCTCCAGCGCCGGCTCGGTGAGCCGGCCGGACTTCTGCATCGCGATGCGCAGGCGATCGCGCGGCTTCATGCGCGCACCTTCTTCGCCGCCGCGCGACGGCGCGAGGCGCGTGCCGCGGCCGCCAGGTAGCCGCCGTTGCCCTGGGTGAGGAAGCGCGCCACGCGGCCGATCGTGGTGATGCTCACCGCGGTGCGCTCGTGGATCTCGCGGTAGGCCACGCCGTCAAGCAGGTACGGCACCACGCGCCAGCGGTCCACCAACACCTCCAGCTCGGCCGGCGTGCACAAGTCGCGCAGGAAAGCGTCCATCTCCACCGCATTCTTCAGCGACAGCAGCGCCTCGCACAGGCTCAGCTCGGCCGACTCGACGGGCGTCTCGGGATCCAGCGATCGACGTTTCATAATGTATTAACGCGTTAGTACAATGGATCAGCATTGTAGGGAGCACCGGCGCCAGGCGCAAGCGGCAGGCGCCATGCTGCGTTCAGCGCATCGTCACGGCATGCGCGTCGGTCGATGCACCCGAGCCGACGGGCCCGCGCAAAATCGCCGGCAGCGGCGTCCGGCATCGCACCAGCGATGGCCCGGAGCGACTGGCAAGGTTCCGCCCAGGGATCCCGGGAACGACGGGCACAAAAAACCCCGCCGTGGCGGGGTCTTTCGTGACACGTGGCGGAAGCGGTTCAGGCCGACTTCTTCTTCGGCGCAGCCTTCTTCACGGCGACCGGCTTGGTCACGGTCGGCTTGGCGCCGACCACCGCCGGCTGCGCGCCGTGCGCGCGGGTGTTGCCGTAGCTGCCGCGGTAGGTCTTGCCGCGACGGGTCTTGCGATCGCCCTTGCCCATGGGAATCTCCTCAATGCGTGATGGCGGACCATGATAGCAGCGCCGCCGTCGGCGCCATAGACGGCGCGGTGCCCGGTTCAGCCGTGACCGTGGCCAGCGCAGCCCTGCGGCGGGTCGAGGCAGGCCTCCGGATCGATCTGCACGGTGACGTGCTGGATGCCGAAGCGCTCCTGCAGCAGACGGTTGATCGCGCGCAGCGCGTGCGCGGCGGCGGCCGGATCGTGCAGTTCGGCATGCAAGGTGGCCATGCGCGAACCGGAAGCCAGCTGCCACACGTGCAAGTGGTGAATGCCGCGGATCGAGGCATCGGCGCCGCGCAACGCGGCCTCCACCTCGGCACTGTCCATGCCGTCCGGCACTCCCTCCAGCAGGATGTGGGCGGAACGGCGCAACAGGCGCCATGCGCTGCCCAGGATCAGCACCGCCACCAGCAGCGACAGCAGCGGGTCGGCCCACAGCCAGCCGAACCAGCGGATCGCCAGCGCGGCCAGCACCGCGGCCACCGAACCCAGCAGGTCACCCAGCACGTGCAGCGTCGCGCCGGCCAGGTTCACGTCGTCGTGCGCATGCCCGTGCAGGCTGCGCAGCACCAAGAGGTTCACCAGCAGGCCGACGATGGCCACGACCAGCATCACACCCGACAGGATCTCGCCCGGATGCAGCAGGCGCTGGATCGCCTCGTACACCACCCAGGCCACCAGCACGAACTGGCTGAGCGCGTTGACGAAGCCGACCAGCACCTCCATCCGTCCGTAGCCGTAGCTGCGCCGCGCGTCCGCCGGTCGCAGCGCCAGGCGCGCGCCGACGAAGGCCATCAGCAGGGCCAGCGCGTCCACCATCATGTGGCCGCCGTCGGTGAGCAGGGCCAGCGAGCCGGACCACAGGCCGCCGACCACTTCGGCCAGCATGGTGAGCGTGGTCAGCACGAAGGCCACGAGCAGCTTGCGGCCGCGCGTGCCGGCATGCGCCGCGTGATCGTGTTCGTGATCGGACGCCACCGCCGAATGCGGATGGTCGTGCTGGCAGGAAGGCGTGGCGCTCATGCGCGCATGCTAGGAAGCGTGGTCGGCGTTACACAATCACCGCGCTTCAGTGCGCGCACTGCGCGCCGTGCACGTGCATGGCGGCAAGGCCGTAGCGGCGATCGATGTACAGGTTCACGAAATGCGCCGAGGCCAGCAGCAGGCCACCGCAGGTGACCATCACGCTGTGCACGAGAATCGGATAGTTGATCGCCCAGGTGACGCCGAGCAGCAGCAGCGCCAGTCCCGGCGCGGCCAGCAGCAGCGGCAACGACCGGCGATGCCGGCGATAGCCGCCGACCAGGGCAAACAGCGCCAGCGTGGCGGCGAACATCACGAAGCCGCGTTCGAAGCGATGCCCCGCCAGGAAGCCCAGGCCCAGCAGCGGCAACACGGTCAGCACGAACGGCAGCAGCGCGCAGTGGATCGCGCACAGGAACGAGGCGGTGGCGCCCACGCGATCGGCCAGATGCCACCAGCGCGTGGACCTCGGCGCGTCGCCCACAATGACGGACCCCATCGCCATGGGGTCCAGCAGCACGCTGTCGGCTTCGGCGGAGCTTGCGATCCTGTCCATGCGGCCAATGTTACTTTATAACAATCGCACTGCACAAGCGGCCGTGCGGCCAGCGGCGGCACCGGATCAGGGCTTGCGGCAGCGCTTGCAGACGCCGTGCACTTCCAGCGTCTGCGCCTGGGCGCGGAAGCCCAGCGCCTTGGCCTGCGCCTCGATCAGTTCCGCGACGCGTTCGTCGCAGACTTCCTCGGCGCCGGAACAGACATCGCAGATCAGGAACGGCACCTGGTGCGCCTCGGCCGGGTGATGGCAGGAGACGAAGGCGTTGATCGATTCCAGCTTGTGGATGAAGCCCTGCTCCAGCAGGAAATCCAGTGCGCGGTACACCGTGGGCGGCGCCGCGTTGCCGTGCTTCTCGCGCAACTGGTCGAGCAGGTCGTAGGCCTTCACCGGCTTGGCCGCGGCGGCGACCAGCTCCAGCACTTCCATGCGCAGCGGGGTCAGGCGCAGACCCCGCTCCTCGCTGACATGCGCCACCTCGCGCACGAAACCCTTCGCATCATGGTGGTGCGAATGATGGGCGTGCGGCATGCGGGTGACGTCGTGTACCAAGGGGCTCTCCTCGCGGGGATGATACATGCCCGCCAACGGGAAGATGCGGGCACGGCCCGGCGAATCAACGTGGCAGCGGCGGCGGCGCCGAGCGCGCGCGGACACGCGTGCGCAGCCACAGCACGATCCAGCCGATCGGCCCCAGTACCCAGGCCCAGGCGACGCCTTCCCAGAGGCGCCCGCGCCACCAGCCCAGCAGCGCGCCCACCGCCACGAACAGCAGGTTCCACCAGAACAGCGCGGCCCAGGGCATCATCGCCCACAGGTTGAGGAAGACGTGCCAGAACGCGCCCGGCGCGTCGGGATCGACGCCTTGCATGGCACGGATCAGCAGCTCATGCACGACGTCGCCCTGCCCGCCTGCGGCTTCAGCCGCGCGCCAACACCAGCGCGTGGTCGATGCGCTTCAACGCCTCGGCGCGGCCGCACAGATAGATGGTGTGGTCGATCGACGGCGACACCTGGGTGCCGGTCATCGCCACGCGCAGCGGCTGGGCGATCTTGCCCATGCCCAGTTCCAGCTTCGCGGCCACCTGCTCGATCACGCCGTGGATGGCCTCCGGCTTCCATTCGACGTCCGTCAGCAACGCCTTGGCCGCTTCCAGCACGGCCACTGCGCTGTCGTTCTTCAGATGCTTGGCCACTGCCTTGTCGTCCCACTCGGTGATGGGGCCGTACCAGAGTTTCGCGCGCTCGACCATTTCCTTCAGCGTGTGCACGCGGTCGCGCAGCGCCACGATCACGTCGGCGGGCGCGGGGCCACGCGCCGCGTCGATGCCGGCGCGCGCCAGATGCCAGGCGAACTCGGGCGCCAGCGTGGCGGGCTCGTCGGTCTTCAGGTAATGCTGGTTCAGCCACTTGAGCTTCTCGGTATCGAAGCGCGAGGCGGCCTTGTTGACGTCGGCGATGTCGAACAGCCGGATCATCTCTTCGCGCGAGAAGATCTCCTGGTCGCCATGCGACCAGCCCAGGCGCACCAGGTAATTGAGGATCGCGTGCGGCAGGTAGCCTTCCTCGCGGTACTCCATCACGCTCACCGAATTGGTGCGCTTGGAGAGCTTCTTGCCCTCCTTGTCGAGGATCATCGGCAGGTGCGCGAACTCCGGCACCGGCGCGCCCAGCGCGTGGTAGATGTTGATCTGGCGCGGCGTGTTGTTGACGTGGTCGTCGCCGCGGATCACCTCGGTGATGCCCATGTCGATGTCGTCCACCACCACGGCGAAGTTGTAGGTGGGCCAGCCGTCGGAGCGGAAGATCACCAGGTCGTCCAGCTCGGCGTTGGACCATTCCACCCGGCCCTTCACCTTGTCCTCGAACACCACCGCGCCTTCCAGCGGGTTCCTGAAGCGGATCACCCGGTTCGGGTCGTCGCGACAGGGTTCGTTGCGGTCGCGGTAGTAACCGTTGTAGCGGGGCTTCTCGCCCTTCGCCATCGCGGCTTCGCGCATCGCCTCGATCTCCTCCTTGCTCTCGTAGGCGTAATAGGCCTTGCCCTCGGCGAGCAGGCGCTCGGCCACTTCCGTGTAGCGGGCGAGGCGATGCGTCTGGTAGACCGGCGCCGCGTCGGCGGAAAGCTCCAGCCAGGCCATCGCGTCGAGGATCGCCTGCACCGCTTCGTCGGTGGAACGCTCGCGGTCGGTGTCCTCGATGCGCAGCAGGAATTCGCCGCCGCGCCGGCGCGCCTCCAGCCAGCAGTACAGCGCGGTGCGCGCGCCGCCGATGTGCAGGAAACCGGTGGGGCTGGGGGCGAAACGGGTGCGGACGGTCATCGGGGCATGGGCAACGACTGGAAACGCGTGATTCTACCCGATGGCCGCGCGGCGTTTAGCGCTGGACGAAGGTCTCGCAGGCCCAGCTCTCGCAGATTTCCACGTTCGGCCCGGGGCCGGGCCAGCCGAGTCGGCGATAGGCCTGCCGATCCCGAGGCACCGGCACGATCGCGGGCGCCTGGTTGTCGAACCGGATGCGCGGCAGGCCGTCGCCCTGCTTCGGCGCCGGCCGCAGGACAAACTTCACCTCGAACAGGCGCGGATGGTGACTCGGTGCAGTGGACGGCGCCGGCGCATCCTGCGGCATCGGCAGACCGGCCCAGGCAGCACCGGGCATGCCCAGGGCGAGGACAAGCAGCATGCGTTGCATGGCGCACCTCCGTGGGGATCGGATGGGCTCGGGCGACATAGTACGCTCGCCTGTGGTGACCGTCATGGCGACATCGCCCCGACCACGGAACCCCGGCATGAGATCCCGACGAAACGGCCATCGCCACCGATACATCCCTGCCGCACTCGCTGCGCTGTTCGCGCTGGCCTTGACTCACGCGGCGCGGGCCGACGACAACCCCGGTTACGACCGACCCGGCCTCGGCTTCACACCGCTCGTGCTCAGGGCCGGTGACGTCATCTGGGAACAGGGCCTGCCCGATTGGAACCGCAGCCGCGACGCAGGCGTCGCCAGCGCGCAATACACCACCGACAGCCTGTTGCGCGTGGGCCTGGGCGGTCCGCTGGAACTGCAACTGGGCAGTTCGTGGAATCGCCTGCATCAGAGTGGCGCGGGCACGGACCTTCGCAACGACGGTCGCGGCGACAGCACGCTGGGCGTGAAATTCGCCCTGCCCGCTTCCGGCGCCTTCAGCTGGGGCCTGCTGGGCAGCGTGGAGTTCACCGACGGCGCGCGCGGGTTTCGCAATCCGCAACGGCAATACCTGCTCGGCGCCGATTTCAACTGGCAATGGAACCCGCGCAACGCCACGGCGCTGTACCTGCAGGACGTGCGGGCTGGCGGCCGCGACAGCCTATTATTGGCGTTGAACGAAGGCTACGCGCTCACGCACACACTGAACGTCTACGCCGAAGCGGCGCTGTTGCGCGACGCCACGACCGGCCACGGCAGCATGGCCGGCGCCGGCGTGGCCTGGCAGGCCACGCCGCGCGTGCAACTGGACGCCAGCGCGCGCCACCGCCTGTCCGGCCACGCCGACGAATGGCAGGCCGGGCTCGGCGTGGCGGTGTATTTCGGCCGCTGACTATTCGCTGACTATTGCACGTGCACGGTGATCCGCTTCGACACCAGCGGCGGATCGAACGGCACGTGGCTGGCATCGCCCAGTTCCAGCTGCAAGGTGTGCGTGCCCGGCGGCAAGGTGAGCGTGGTCTCGGTCTGGCCGCCGCCGAAGTGCCGGTGTTGCGCATCGTTCGGAATCGGCTGGCCGGCGGCGGGCAGCTGCTTCACGTCGATCAGCAGGTGATGATGGCCGGTGTTCTCCCTGGCCACGCCGGCCGGTGCCACGCCCATGCCCTTGAGGCCGAAGCGCACCGTGAAGGTCGCAGGCACCGTGGCGCCGTCCTGCGGCGAAATGAAATAGACGCCGACACCGGCTGGAGCCTTGGTAATCGGCAGGCCGGTGGCGGCCTGGGCGGCAACGGTGCCCGTGGCGGCGAACAGCAGGGCGGCGAGCAGCAGGCGGGTCATCGTCGCATCTCCTCGTTGGCTGAATCCGCAGTCTAGCCGCACGGTGCGGCACCAAGGCCCGGCCGCGTCATCGTCGCGTCATGCGGTCGCCACGCCTGCGCAAACCGCTGCCACGACACTGCATGCAATCCACGCGAGGGCCGCCGTCATGCGCATCGGTATCGTCAGCGAAACCTGGCCGCCGGAGATCAACGGCGTGGCGCTCACCGTGCACGGGCTTGCCGCCGGGCTCGCTGCGCGGGGCCATTCCATCGACGTGGTGCATCCGCGCCAGGCGCGGCAAGGCGTGGCCGAGCCGGGCTTCGACACCTTGTTCACGCGCGGCGTGGCGCTGCCGCGCTACCCCGGCCTGCGCTTCGGGCTGCCGGCCGGGCAGGCCTTGCGCGAACGCTGGACGCAGCAGCGCCCGGACGCGATCTATGTCGCCACCGAAGGCCCGCTGGGCGGATCGGCGCTGCGCGTGGCCAACGCCTTGCGCATCCCCGCGGCGACCGGCTTCCACACGCGCTTCGACAGCTACGCCGGCCACTACGGCCTGCGCTGGCTCACGCCGCTGGTGCGCGGCCACCTGCGCCGCTTCCATCGCCGCGCCGCCGCCACCCTCGTGCCCACCGATGCGCTCGCGCAGGAACTCGCCGGGCTGGGTGTGGACAATGCGCGCTTGCTGCGCCGCGCAGTGGACACGCGACTGTTCCATCCCGGCCGGCGCGATCCGGCGCTGCGCGCGCAATGGGGCGTCGACGCCAGCACGCCGGTGATGCTGTACGTGGGCCGCATCGCGCCGGAGAAGAACCTCGAACTGGCGGTCGAGGCCTTCCGCGCCGCGCAGCAAAATTTGCCGGCCATGCGCTACGTGTGGGTGGGCGACGGCCCCGCGCGTGCCGCGCTGCAGGCCGCACATCCGGACTTCATCTTCGTCGGCATGCAGCGCGGCGAGGCGCTGGCGCGACACATCGCCAGTGCAGACATGTTCCCCTTCCCCAGCCTCAGCGAAACCTTCGGCAACGTGATCCTGGAGGCGCTGGCCTCCGGCCTGCCGGTGGTGGCCTATCGCGAAGGCGCGGCGCGCGAACACCTGCGCAGCAACTACAACGGCTACTGCATCGCCACCGGCGAGGCGGCCGCGTTCGTCGAGGCGACAACCAGGCTGGCGGGCAACCCCGGCCTGATCCGCCACATGGGCCGGGCGGCGCACGAGAGCATGGCGCGGCTGTCGCCGGAAATGGTGATACGCGAATTCGAAACCCTGCTGCGCGAACTGGCCGAGGAGCGCGACCATGGGCACGACACCGTTGCCATCCATGCCTAGAAGCCTCGCCTTCGATCGCCGCGTCTGCGTGGCGGCGAACCGCTGGGGCGCGCGGCGCGCGGTAGGCGTGTTCTTCGGTGCGATCAGCCGGCTCGGCAACGGCATGTTCTGGTATGCGCTGATGCTGGCGCTGGTCGCGCTGGATGGCTGGCGCGGCCTGCTCGCCGCCGCGCACATGGCCGCCACCGGGCTGGCCGCCTTGCTGCTCTACCGACTGCTGAAGCGGCACACGCGCCGGCCGCGCCCGTTCCGCGCCTGCCCCGGCGTGATCGCGCACGTGCCGCCGCTGGACGAGTTCAGCTTTCCGTCCGGCCATACCTTGCAGGCGGTGGGCTTCACCGTGGTGGCGCTGGCCTGGTATCCGCTGCTGGCGCCGCTGCTGCTGACGTTCACCGCGCTGGTCGCCGCGTCGAGGGTGATCCTCGGCCTGCACTACCCCAGCGACGTGCTGGCCGCGATCGGCATCGGCGGCGCGCTGGGCACGCTGTCGCTGTGGCTGGTGCACGCCGTGGCCGCGCTCGCCTGAGCAAGGTCTGCGCAGCGCGTCGCGCAGTGCCGCGCGCTCAAGCACTTGCGCCACCTATCCACAGGCTGTGCCCATGTGCTTCCACAATCGCTGTGGAAAACGCGCCGCGCGCTGCGCAGAAATGCATCAACGCGTGCCAAGTGCTTGTCGCCAAAGCGGTGAACGCGGCTTGTCCACAGCTTTGTCCGGCAGGCATCCACATCGGCTGTGGAAAACCCGGTCACGGAAACGACGATGCCGCCCGTGGGCGGCATCGTGCATGTGAAGCAGGTATGCGTCACGCCGCGCGCGGCGCCTTCTGCATCAGGTTGAGCAGGTCGGCCAGCTTGTCGCGCATCTCGCGGCGGTCGACGATCATGTCGATCGCGCCGTGCTCGACCAGGAACTCGGAGCGCTGGAAGCCTTCCGGCAAGGTCTCGCGCACGGTCTGCTCGATCACGCGCGGGCCGGCGAAACCGATCAGCGCCTTCGGCTCGCCGATGTTGATGTCGCCCAGCATGCCCATGCTGGCGGAGACGCCGCCGGTGGACGGGTTGGTCAGCACGCTGATGTAGGGCACACCGGCATCGCGCAGCTTCGCCAGCACCGCCGAAGTCTTGGCCATCTGCATCAGCGAGTACAGGCCTTCCTGCATGCGCATGCCGCCGCTGGCGGCGAAGCACACCAGCGCGCTCTTGTCGGCCAGCGCGCGCTCGCCGGCGCGGGCAAACTTCTCGCCGCCCACCGAGCCCATCGAGCCGCCCACGAAGCCGAACTCGAACGCGGTGGCGACCAGCGGACGGCCTTTCAGCTTGCCGCTCATCGCGACCAGCGAGTCCCTCTCGCCGCTGGACTTCTGCGAGGCGACGATGCGGTCGCGGTACTTCTTGGAGTCGCGGAATTTCAGCGGGTCGGTGGCCTCCATGCTCGGCCACAGCTCCTGCGTCGAACCCTCGTCGAGCAGCGCGAGCAGGCGCGTGCGGGCGCGGATCGCGTGGTGATGGCCGCACTTCGGGCAGACCATCAGGTTGCGCTCCAGCTCCGGCTTGTACAGCACCGAACCACAGCCCGCGCACTTCTCCCACACGCCCTCGGGCACCTTGCCCTTGCCGGCGGCGGAGCCTTGCGCGTGCACGCGCGGGGACATGATCTTCTGCAACCAGTTCATAGCGACGCCTCTGGTGAAGCGCGCATTCTAGCCGAGAACGACGGGGCGCTCCGGACGGCGGCGTGTGGTGCTGCGCACTGTTCGATCAGCCGGCATCCAGCGCGCTGCGAATCGGCGCCAGGAAATCACGGACGCGCTCAGCGACTTCCGCTGCCGATGCCGCGCCAGCCAGCCGCTCCACCAGCGCGCTGCCGATCACCACCGCATCGGCGAAACCCGCAATGGCCTTGGCGCTCTGCGCGTCGCGCACGCCGAAGCCCACCGCCACCGGCGCATTCGCATGGCCACGGATATCGGCCACGCGTGCGGCGATGTCCGTGGTGCTCAGGCGCGCTGCGCCGGTGATGCCGGCGAAGGACACGTAATAGAGGAAGCCCTGGGCCGCCTTGCACAGTTTCGCCAGGCGATCCGGTGCCGTGGTGGGCGCGGCGAGCAGGATCTGCCGCAGCCCCGCCTCGCGCAGCGGTGCCAGCACCGCCGATTCCTCCAGCGGACAATCCACCAGCAGCACGCCGTCGACCCCGGCCTGCACGGCCTCTTCGGCGAAGCGCGCGTAGCCGTGGATCTCGATGGGGTTGAGGTAACCCATCAGCACCACCGGCGTGTCGGCATCGCGCCGACGGAACTCGGCGACCCAGCCCAGCACGTCGGCCAGCCCCACGCCCTTGGCGATCGCACGCTCGCTGGCGTGCTGGATCACCGGGCCATCGGCCATCGGGTCGGAGAACGGCACGCCCAGCTCGATCAGGTCGGCACCGGACTCGACCAGCGCGTGCATCAGCGCCACCGCGTGCTCGGGTGAGGGATCGCCCGCGGTGACGAAGGGAATCAGGCCGGTGCGGCCGGCGGACTTGAGTTGTGCGAAACGGGCGTCGATGCGATTCATAGGGCAGGAGTGAGTGATCAGTAGTGAGAAGTGAGAGAGAGCCTGGGGAGTTCGGGCGGTTCAGAGTGCGAAGCTTTCTCTCACTTCTCACTCCTCTCCACTCACTCCTCCACTACACGCTCACGCCCTCGCGCGCCGCGATGGTATGCACGTCCTTGTCGCCGCGACCGGAGAGGTTGCACAGCACGATGCCGTCCTTCGGGTATTCGCGTGCCAGCTTGATCGCCTGCGCCACGGCGTGGCTGGATTCCAGCGCCGGCAGGATGCCTTCGGTGCGGCACAGCAGGTGGAAGGCTTCCAGCGCCTCGTCGTCGGTGACGCCCACATACTCGGCGCGGCCGGCGTCTTTCAGGAAGGCGTGCTCGGGACCGACGCCGGGATAGTCGAGGCCGGCGGAGATCGAGTGCGTCTCGGTGATCTGGCCGTCGTCGTCGCACAGCACGTAGGTGCGGTTGCCGTGCAGCACGCCGGGGCGCCCCGCGGCCAGCGAGGCCGCGTGATGACCGGTGGCGATGCCCTCACCCGCCGCCTCGGCGCCCACGATGCGCACGTCGCGGTCGTTGAGGAAGGCGTGGAACAGGCCCATCGCGTTCGAGCCACCACCCACGCAGGCGGTGAGCACGTCGGGCAGGCGCCCGTATTGATCGAGCAATTGCGCGCGCGCCTCGCGGCCCACGATGGCGTTGAAGTCGCGCACCATCAGCGGGTACGGATGCGGGCCGGCCACGGTGCCGATGATGTAGAAGGTGTCGGCCACGTTGGTGACCCAGTCGCGCATCGCTTCGTTCAGCGCATCCTTCAAGGTCTTCGAGCCGGAAGTCACCGGCACCACTTCGGCGCCCAGCAGCTTCATGCGGTAGACGTTGATCTTCTGCCGCTCGATGTCCACCGCCCCCATGTAGACCACGCACTTGAGGCCCAGCCGCGCCGCCACCGTGGCGCTGGCCACGCCGTGCTGGCCCGCGCCGGTCTCGGCGATGATGCGGGTCTTGCCCATGTGCCGTGCCACCAGCGCCTGGCCCACGGTGTTGTTAATCTTGTGCGCACCGGTATGGTTCAGGTCCTCGCGCTTGAGCAGGATGCGCGCGCCGCCCACATGCCGGGTCAGTCGCTCTGCGAAGTAGACCGGGCTGGGCCGGCCCACGTAGTTCGTGAGGTCGCGGTCGAGCTCGGCGACGAAGGCCGGATCCTCGCGCAGGCGCAGGTAGGCCTCGGTCAGCTCGGCCAGCGGCGCCATCAGGGTCTCGGCCACATAGCTGCCACCGAACTGGCCGAAGCGGCCCTGGGCGTCGGGGTAAGCGTGAAAATCCCGGATCTCGGGCATGGCGATCTCATCCAGCAATCGGCAACAGGCTCACACCTTAGCGCCGCCAGGCGCCATGAAAAAGCGAAAAGATCGCCGCGACACTTGAGCTAGACTCACAGCATGTCGGATCGCGACCTGCCCTCGCTGAATGCCCTGCGCGCCTTCGAGGCCGCCGCACGGCTGGGCAGCATGAGCCTCGCCGCGCAGGAACTGCACGTGACCCACGGCGCGGTGAGCCGCCAGGTACGTGCGCTGGAAGAGGCGCTGGGCCAGCCGCTGTTCGTCCGGCAGGGGCGTGGCGTGGCACTCACCGCGATCGGCCAGCAACTGCGTGAGCAGTGCAGCGCTTCGTTCGGGCAGCTGCGCGAGGCATGGCTGCAACTGCGCCATGCACGCGCCACGGCGGCCTTCGTGCTCGGCTGCTCCGGCAGCGTGCTGGCGCGCTGGATGATCCCGCGGCTGGAACGCCTGCGCCACGAGCTGCCCGCGCTGACCCTGCATCTGGCCGTGCAGGAGGAACCGGTCGCCGGGCATCTGGCCGACGTCGATGCCGCGCTGCTGCTGGCCGCGCCGCCTTGGCCCGCGGGCCGGCAGGTGCACGAACTGGCGCCGGAACGCATCGGCCCGGTGCTCAGCCCGCGCTATCCCGGCGCCGAGCGCCTGCGCGAACTGCCCGCCAGCGCGCTGTGCGACGAGCCGCTGCTGCACACCGCCTCGCGCCCGCAGGCCTGGCCGGAGTGGGCGCGCGCGATGGAGCTGCCGCCCGAATCGCTGCAGCAGACCCAGGCCCTGCCCCACCTCTACTTCCTGCTCGAAGCCGCCGCAGCCGGGCTGGGCGTGGCGATCGCGCCGCAACCGCTGGTGGCCGACGACCTCGCCAGCGGCCGCCTGCTCGCACCTTGGGGTTTCCGCGAAACCTCGGCGCGCTGGATATTGGTCTCGGCACGCCACGCCGACGATCTGCGACTCGCCGCGCTGGCCGATTGGCTGCGCAAGGAACTGGCCGAAGCTTGACTCAGCGATCCGGCGACGGCGCGAATTCCCGATCCGTGACATGCACCGCGGCCACGAAGGCGGCGAGCTTCGCCGCATCCTTGATGCCGGGCGCCGACTCCACACCGCTGGCCACGTCCACCGCCCACGGCCGGGCCGCGCGGATCGCCGCGCTCACGTTGCCCGCATGCAGACCGCCGGCGAGGATCACCGGCTGCGCGAGATCGCGCGGCAGCAACGACCAGTCGAAGGCCTTGCCGCTGCCGCCGGCCTCGCCCGCGGTATTGCCATCCAGCAGCAGCGCAACGGCGTGCGGGTAGTCCTGCAGGCGCGGCAAGGCCGCCGCGCCCTCACCCATCGCGATGGCCTTGAGGTAGCGCCGGCCGAATTGCGCGCACCAGTCGTCGGCTTCGCCGCCATGGAACTGCAGCAGGTCCGGCTGCACGGCCGCGATCACGTCCGCGACGAAGGCCGCGTCGTCGTCCATGAACAGCGCCACTGCGTCCACGAAGGGCGGCAGCGCGCGGCGTATGGCCTGCGCCTGCTCCAGCGACACCTGCCGCTTGCTGCGCGCGGTGAACACCAAGCCGATCGCATCGGCACCGAGCCGTGCGGCCAGCAGCGCGTCCTCGACGCGGGTCATGCCGCAGCATTTGATGCGGGTCATGGCTGGCTCACCTCGGCCGGCAGGCCCCAATGCGCCTCGTAGCGCGGCCCGAGAAAGGTGAGCCCGGACGACGGTGCGGTGGGCCCGGCCACTTCGCGATTGCGGCCGGCCAGCAGCTCGCCGACCCACGCGACGGGCCGCTCACCGCGCCCCACCGGCAGCAGCGAGCCCACGATGTTGCGCACCATGTGGTGCAGGAAGGCGTTCGCCTCGATCTCCACGATCACCTGCTCGCCTTCACGCCGCACACTCACCGCCAGCACGCAGCGACGCGGATGCGCGGCCTGGCAGGACACCGCGCGGAACGCGGAGAAATCATGCTCGCCCAGCAGTGCCTGCGCGGCGGCATGCATGCGCGCGGCATCCAGCGGCTGGCGCTCCCAGGTGACATAGCGTGCATCCAGCGCCGCGCGTATCGGCCGGTTGAGGATGGTGTAGCGATAGCACCGGCTGCGCGCGGAAAAGCGCGCGTGGAATTCATCGGCCACCGGCTGCGCCCACAGCACCGCCACGCCGGTCGGCAGGTTGGAGGTGGCACCCAGCAGCCAGCCGCGCATCGCGCGTTCCACCGGCGCATCGAAATGCACCACCTGGCAACGGCCATGCACGCCGGCGTCGGTGCGGCCTGCGCAAGTCACCTCGACCGGCTGCGCGGCGACCTTCGACAGGGCTGCTTCCAGCGCGCCCTGCACCGTGTTCCCATGGCTCAGGCGCTGCCAGCCGAGGAAGTCGGTGCCATCGTATTCGATGCCCAGGGCGATGCGCATGGATCGGAAGAATCGCGGAAAGTGCGCAGCGTAGCAGGGGGGCTTTACTCGTGCGATCGTCCCTGATCGCGAAAGTCAAACGGGCGGCCATCCGTGGCCGCACTCCTCAAAGTTCACTTGCGATCGTCCGTGATCGCGAAAGTCAGACGGGCGGCCGTCCGTGGCCACACTTCTCAAAGTTCACTTGCGATCGTCCGTGATCGCGAAAGTCAAACGGGCGGCCATCCGTGGCCGCACTCCTCAAACCTTGCGATCGTCACTGATCGCGAAAAAATCGCCCGGAGCGATTTTTGACATCGCGCCAGCGATGGCCCGAAGGGAGACCGCCAAGGATGGTGGTCGCAAAATCGAACGGGCCGGCATGGCCGGCCCGTTCGGGGTTCATGCGTACTCGATGTCGCTCAGTGCAGATCGTCGAGCATGCGCTTGGCCACGTCGCGCTGCGTCTGGCTGCCCTCGTGCAGCACCTCTTCGAGCATGGCGCGGGCGCCGTCCGGATCGCCCATGTCGAGGTAGGCGCGCGCCAGGTCGAGCTTGGTGTCCGCCGGGTCGTCGCTGAACTCGCGCGGCTCGATGTCATGTCCGGCCGCCTGCACTTCCGGCTCGTCGAAGTGCCAGTTCGACGCCGTCTCGCGCAACACCGTCGCGTCCTCGTCGGCGGCGTGATGCGTCACGGCCGGCTCGGCACCGTCGGTCCGCTTCGGCGCCGATTCGTGTGCCGGCGTCAGGTCGAAGTTGAAGTTGTACTCGCTCACCTTCACCGGATTGGCGGGCAGCGGCGGCGGGCCGGCCGGCGCGGGCGCCGGAGCCGGCACCGGTGCGGCGACGGGCTCGGCGGCGTACCGGTCGATGTCGAAGCCGTGGTGCGCCTCGACCTCGTCCGCCGACATGCCGCCGTGGCCAGCGAACAGCGGATGGCCGGGCACCAGGTCCTCGCCCATGTGCACCACGTCCTGCCACTCTTCCTGCTGCGGGTCGGTGACGTGGGCATGCATGGCCTCGGCGGCCGCCTCGAAGCGCTCGATGTCGCGGCGGCCGTAATACAGGCTCACCAGTTCCAGGTGCAGGCCGATGTCGTCGGGATGCTCGGCCAGCTGATCGAGCAGCATGTTCTGGTCGACATCGTCGCCACCGTCGGCGGGCGACGCATCGCCGAAGCGATCGGCCAGCGACGGCGCCAGCTTCGGCGACGCGGCCCCGGGCTTCGCCTTGCGGCGGCGACCCAGCAGCGCGCCCAGCAACAGCAGCACGATGACGGCGGCGCCCAGCGCCTGCGCCCACAGCTGGGTATACCAGGGTTCCTCGCTGGCGACCGGTGCCGCCGGCTTGATCGCCGTCGGCTTGATCGGCGTGGTGCTGGCCGGCGTGGCGGCCGGCTTGCTCGCCTCAGGAGCGCTCGACGCGGCCGCCGGAGTTTCCGCCTTGGCGGTCGAGGCCGCTGTCGCAGCCTCGCTGCCGGCAGCAGGGGCCGAGGCGGCGCTGGCCGGCTGTTCCGTCGGCTTCGAAGCGTTCGCGCCGGCCGAGGCGGCGGCCGTCGCTGCGCCCGCCGTGGCCGCATGCGCCGGCTCCGTCGGCTGGCCGGCGGCCTTGCGTGCCGCGGCCAGCTTCTGCTGCAGCTCGGCGATCTCGTTGTCCTTGAGCGCCAGCAGACGTTCGTTCTTGCTGTTGATGTCGCCGAGGTCCTTCAGTCGCGACTTCAGATCCTCGCCCTGCTGCTGCAGGCTGGCCATGGCTTCCTGGTTGCGCAGCAGATCCTGGCGCAGGGCATCGCCCTTGTCCGATCCGGACGCCGTCGGGGCAGCCTTGCCGCCCTGCTTCGCCGGCACCAGGGCCAGGTGGTCGCCGGCGCTGGCCGCGGCCGCCGTGGGCGAGCTGGACGTGGTGGCGCGCGTACCGGCGTCGGCCACGCTCACCGGCGAGCTGCTCACCGTGCCGCTGCGCCAGTCGCCGTTCTGGCGACGCACTTCCGCGGCGGCGGCGGCCACCGCCACCGCTTCGGCGGCGGCCTTGTCGGGAATGCGCAGCACCGCGCCGGCCTTCAGCGCATTGATGTTGTCGCGATAGAACGCGTCGGGATTGGCCTGCTTCAGCGCCAGCAACATCTGGTTGAGGTCGACGCCGGCCGGCGCCGTCTGGTGGGCCACCGCCGACAGGGTCTGGCCACGCTCGACCGGCCCGAAGCGGCCGTTGGCCACCTGTTCGCCCGAACCCGCGTGCGTGGCCGCGCGCGCAACCGGCGCGGCAGCCGCCGGGCGGGCCGCACGTGCGGACGGACGCGATGCGACCTGCGTCGGCGCGGAGCTGCTGCCCGGCGGATCGAGCAGGATGGTGTATTCGCGTACGCTCTTGCCGCTGCCACCGTGGATCTCGATCAGCAGGTCGAGGAAGGGATCGTTGACCGCCGTATCGCTGGTGATGCGGATCACCTTGCGGCCGTTGCCGCCATCGACCACGTCAAAATGCAACGGAATCGTGGGCCGTCCCCCGGCAACCCCCGCGCGTGCGAATTCCTCGCCCGAGGCCAGCTGCACGTTGAGCTGCTGCAACTCGGCCGGCGTGGCCTTCTGCACCGGAATCTCCGCCAGCAGTGGCTGGCCCAGCGCCGACTTGACCTGGATCTGGCCCAGGTCCAGCGCCAGGGCATGGCCGCTGCCAAGGGCCAATGCCACCAGCAACGGCAGTTTCAACGAACGATTCATCACGCGTTCCCCCGAACAAGCCTTGGCGTCAGGTAAGGCCACCACGATGATGGCGCTTCGCCCGGACGAGGCGCCACTTTAGTGAGATGCGGACGGATCAACAATAGCAGGATCGCAGACTTGCGACGTATTGCTGTCGCGCATTCCAGAACCTGCCAAAGGCCCGGAGAACGTTCGGCGCCCCTCCCCCTCAGCGGCCCTTGCCGGCGGCCGCCCCGGACTGCTGTGCCGTCTGCAGCTGTCGCTGCAGTTCGGCGATTTCCGCGTCCCGCTGCTTGAGCCGCTCGGCGGCCGCGCGACTGCCGGACTCCTGTGCGGCGACGTCGCGCTGCAGGCGCTGCACCTCGGCACGCTGCCGGGCCACTGCAGCCGTCTGCTTGCGCACGGCCTTGGAGGCATGGGTGCCGGTGGACTGCTGCGCGCGTGCCCACAGCGGCGTGACCGCCAGCACCCCGGCCAGCGCCAGCCAGTACAGGCCGCGCCTCACAGGTAGTCCTCGATCAGCAGTTCGGCGATCTGCACCGCGTTCAGCGCCGCACCCTTGCGGATGTTGTCCGAGACGATCCACAGATCCAGCCCCCGCTCGTGCGAGATGTCCTCGCGGATGCGGCCCACGAACACCGGGTCCTTGCCGGCCACGTCGCCGACCGGGGTGGGATAGCCGCCGGCCTTGCGCTCGTCCATCACCACCACGCCCTCGGCCTGCTCCAGCAATTCGCGGGCCTGCTCGGCGGTGATCTTGTCGCGGGTCTCGATGTGCACCGCCTCGGAATGGCCGTAGAACACCGGCACGCGCACCGCGGTGGGGTTCACGGCGATGGATTCGTCCTCCAGGATCTTGCGCGTCTCCCACACCATCTTCATCTCTTCCTTGGTGTAGCCGTTGGGCTGGAAGTCGTCGATGTGCGGGATCACGTTGAACGCGATCTGCTTGGGAAACTTCTTCGACTCCACGTCCTGGAAGTTGAGCAGGGCCGCGGTCTGCTTGCCCAGTTCCTCCATGCCCGAGCGGCCCGCGCCGGAGACCGACTGGTAGGTGGCCACGTTGATGCGTTCGATACCGACCGCACGATGGATCGGCGCCAGCGCCACCAGCATGCCCATGGTCGAGCAGTTCGGGTTGGCGATGATGCCGCGGGTGGTGTACTGGGCGATGGCATGCGGATTCACCTCGCTGACCACCAGCGGGATGTCGTCCTGGTAGCGAAACTCGGAAGTGTTGTCGATCACCACCGCGCCGGCCGCCGCCGCACGCGGCGCATGCACCTTGCTCACCGAACCGCCGGCCGAGAAGAACGCGATGTCCACCCCGGCAAAATCGTAGGTATCCAGCAGCTTCACCGTCACCTGTTTGCCGCCGAACGAGATCTGGCTGCCGGCAGTGCGTTCGCTGGCCAGCGGCACCAGTTCGCTGACCGGGAAATCGCGCTCGGCGAGGATGGCGAGCAGGGTCTCGCCCACGGCGCCGGTGGCGCCGACCATCGCAACCTTGTAACTGCTCTTCTTGCTCATCGGGTGCGGCTCTTCTAGGTAAGTTTAGGGTGGGTGGGGAAGGTCACGCCGGCCAAGGCCAGCGCTTCGGGGTTCAGCAGGTTCGGCGGATGTCCCGCGTGCGGGCCGTGGCCGAAAAACGCCAGCACATTGTCCACAGCCACGGTGGTCATCGCGCGACGGGTATCGGTCGTGGCACTGGCGATATGCGGGCTGAGCAGCACGTTGTCGAGCGCGAGCAGGTCCGGATGCACCCGCGGCTCGCCTTCGAACACGTCCAGGCCGGCGGCGGCGAGCCGGCCTTCGCGCAACGCGGCGGCCAGCGCCGCGTCGTCCACGATGCCACCGCGCGCCACGTTCACCAGCACCGCAGCGGGCTTCATCTGCGCCAGCTCGGCGGCGCCGATGGCGTGGCGGGTTTCCGGCGTCAACGGCAGCACCAGCATGAGGCAGTCGGACTCGCACAGCAGGGTGGTCTTGTCCACGAGGCGGGCGTGGCATTCGCGCTCGACGGCCTCGGGCAGGCGCGAGCGGTTGTGATAGAGCACCGGCATGCCGAAACCCTGCGCGCGCCGCGCGATCGCCTGGCCGATGCGACCCATGCCCAGGATGCCCAGCGTGCGACCGCGCACGTCGGTGCCCAGCCAGCCCTTGAATTCGGTGGTGTGCCAATGCCCCGCGCGCAGCCAGCGCTCGGCGGCACCCATGCGCCGCGACGCGCCCAGCAGCAGCGCCCAGGCGTAGTCGGCCACGCTCTCGTTGAGCACGTCGGCGGTGTTGCTGGCCGCGATCCCGGCGGCACCGAGCGCGGCGAGGTCGAGATTGTCATGGCCCACGGCGAGGTTGGCCACGATGCGCAAGCGCTTCGCGCCCGCCAGCTCGGCCGCGCCCACGCGCTCCTTCAGGCCCACGATGGCGGCGTCGCAATCGGCCAGCTTCGCAGCCAGCTCGGCCGGGCCGAACTTCGTCTCCACCGACTCGGCCCTCACCTCGAAATGCGGCTGCAGCCGCGCGATCACGTCATCGAAGGTGGGGCGCGAGACCCATACACGCGGCCGCATCGGCATCCGTCACGCCCCCGCCATGGCGCGCACGGCGGGATAGATCTCGTCGGCCATCCAGTAGTACGCCAAGGCCATCGCGAACAGGGTGCCGAACGTCCACAGCATCCAGCGCCGACGGCGCCAGGCCGCCCGGTACGCCGAGCACTGCATCGGCAAGTCGACCAGGTAGGCCGCGCAGTAACAGGCATTGGCCAGCACCGCCAGCACGACCAGCGCCAGCACCGGTTCAAACGTCAGCGCGGCGCGGAAGTACGGCCAGGCCGCCACGACCCATCCGATAACGACGGCGGCCAACAGCAGGTTGAAGGCGATGCGGCGCCGCTCCCAGTAACGGATCGCGTCGCTGAGGGCGTCCCGCAACGGGGCGTGCTCAAGCTTCGACAATGTCACCATGACCCATCCTCCGGCTGCCTTCAGACGATGCGCGGCTGCACCACGCCCACGTCGCCGCATTGCGCACGGTGGCGCAAAGCATGGTCCAACAGCACCAGCGCCATCATCGACTCGGCGATCGGCGTGGCACGGATGCCGACACAGGGGTCGTGTCGACCCTTGGTGACCACCTCGACCGGCTC
The DNA here is from genome assembly GCF_041107455.1 of Rhodanobacter humi. Classification (NCBI taxonomy): domain Bacteria; kingdom Pseudomonadati; phylum Pseudomonadota; class Gammaproteobacteria; order Lysobacterales; family Rhodanobacteraceae; genus Rhodanobacter; species Rhodanobacter sp. FW106-PBR-R2A-3-15. The sequence goes on along the minus strand of NZ_JBGBPY010000001.1, from coordinate 3,681,888 downwards.
GCCGGCCAGGTTCACGCTGTGGCCGGGGATCAGGATGCTGGAGGTGGGCTTCAGCGCGATCGAGGCGACCACCGCCTGCCCCGTGCTGATGCCGCCAAGGATGCCACCGGCATGATTGGACGTAAAGCCGTCCAAACGCATTTCGTCGCGATGCTCGCTGCCATGCTGCGCGACCGCGGCGAAGCCGTCGCCGATCTCCACGCCCTTCACCGCATTGATCGACATCAGCGCGCTGGCGAGGTCGCCGTCCAGCTTGCCGTAGATCGGCTCGCCCCAGCCCGGCGGCACGCCCTCGGCCACCACGGTCACTCGCGCGCCCACCGAATCGCCGGACTTGCGCAAAGCGTCCATGGCCTTTTCCAGCGCCGGCACCTGTTCGGCACAGGGCCAGAAGAACGGGTTGTGCTCGACCGCATCCCAGTCGAAGCCAGCCGGCGCGATGCTGCCCAGCTGCGCCAGGTAGCCACGCACACGCACGCCGTAGCGCTCGGCCAGCCATTTCTTCGCGACCACCGCGGCGGCCACGCGCATGGTGGTTTCGCGCGCCGAGGAGCGTCCGCCGCCGCGCGGGTCGCGGATGCCGTATTTCTGCCAGTAGGTGTAGTCGGCATGGCCGGGGCGGAAGGTCGAGGCGATGTCGCCGTAGTCCTTGCTGCGCTGGTCGGTGTTGCGGATCACGAGCGCGATCGGCGTGCCGGTGGTCTTGCCCTCGTACACCCCGGACAGGATCTCCACCTCGTCCGCCTCGCGTCGCTGCGACGTGTGGCGGCTCTTGCCGGTGGCACGGCGATCGAGGTCGTGGCGGAATTCCTCCGGCGTGATCGCCAGCCCCGGCGGACAGCCATCGATCACGCAGCCGATGGCCGGCCCGTGGCTTTCGCCGAAGGTGGTGACGGTGAAGAGCTTGCCGAAGGAATTGCTGGACACAGGATTTGGACGTCCGCGGGAAACCCCCACAGCTTACCGCGATGCAGCATTTCCTGCGCCCTTGCCGAGCCATTCGCTGGTCAGCAGCCCGAAGACGACATCGTCGACCCACTCGCCATGGAACCGCAGGCTTTCGCGGAAATGGGCTTCCTTGCGCATGCCCATCGCCAGCAGCAGCGCCATGCTTGGTGCGTTGCGCGGATCGACCGACGCATGCACGCGATGAATGCCCAGCTCGCCGAACAGCCAGCCGAACAGCGCATGCAGCGCCTCGCGGGCGTAGCCGTTGCCTTGAGCAGCGGGCGCCAGCGTGATGCCGAATTCGGCTTGTGCATCGGCAAGGCAGAAGCCGACGTCGCCGATCAACACGCCGTCGTCGCTGTGGCGGATCGCGCGTTGGAACCACTGGCCTTGCGCAGGTGCAGTCAGCGCCGACTGGCCGCTGATGAAACGCCCGGCATCGGCCAAGATGGCCGGGCGCCAGCTCTGATAACGACAAACCTCGGGATCGGCGCGATAGCGGAACAAGGCCTCGGCGTCGCCCTCCCGCAGCGCATCCAGTCGCAGCCGCGCCGTTTCGAGTTCCATGGTCTCAGCGGCGCGCGGCCGCGGCGGCACGGATTGCCGCCTTGTGCTCGATCAGGTCGCGTCGCTCCAGCGCGAACACGCCCATCTGCCCTACCTTGAACTCGATCCACACGAACGGCACTTCCGGCAGCAGCGCCGCCAGCGCGTGCTCGCTCTCGCCCACCTCGACAATCAGCAAGCCATCGTCGGTCAGCAGGTCGGCGGCTTCATCGAGGATGCGCAGGCAGATGTCCAGACCATCCTCGCCCGAGGTGAGGCCCAGCTTGGGTTCGTGGGCGTATTCGCCGGGCAGCGCGGTGTACTCGTCCTCGGTGACGTAGGGCGGGTTCGACACGATCAGGTCGTACCTGCGCCCGCGCACGCCCTCGAACAGGTCGGACTTCACCGCCTCGACGCGCGACTCGACGTGCTGGAACACGATGTTCTCGCGCGCCAGCGCCAGCGCCTCGTCGCTGATGTCGACGATGTCCACGCGCCAGTCCGGGTTGTACTCGGCCATCGCGATGCCGATGCAGCCCGAGCCCGTGCACAGGTCCAGCGCGCGCTCCACGTGACGCTCGTCCAGAAACGGCGCGAAGCCCGACTCGATCAGTTCGGCAATCGGCGAGCGCGGTACCAGGGCGCGGCGGTCGCTCTTGAACTTCAGCCCCGCGAACCAGGTTTCGCCGACGAGGTAGGCCACCGGCAGGCGCTCGTTGACGCGGCGCTCGATCAGCGCCAGCACGCTCGTACGCTCCTCGGACGTGAGCCGGCCCGCGCCGTAGGCCGGCGGGATGTCCGGCGGCAGGTGCAGGCTGGCCAGTACCAGGTGGGTGGCCTCGTCGATCGGGTTGTCGTGGCTGTGGCCGAAGGTCAGCCCGGCCGCCGAGAAGCGGCTGGCGCCGTAGCGGATGAAATCGATGATGGTGGCGAGTTCGGCGGTCACGGCGGTTCGATGGCGGCAAGTTGGCCGGCGATTATAAGCCCGCGCCCCGTATACTTCGCCGGATGACTTTCAAGATCCTGCTGCAATACATCCTTCCGCACCGCTTCCTGTCGCGCCTGGTCTACTGGGGCACACGCTGGACCTTCGCGCCGTGGAAGAACTGGCTGATCGGCACCATCGTGCGCAACTACGGCGTGAACATGGCCGAGGCGGCGCAACCGGATCCCTTCGCCTACCAGCACTTCAACGCCTTCTTCACCCGCAAGCTGAAGCCCGGTGCGCGCACGGTCGATGCCGATCCGGCCGCCCTGCTCTCGCCCGCCGATGGCCGCATCAGCCAGGCCGGACGGATCGTCGACGGGCGCATCTTCCAGGCCAAGGGTCAGGACTACAGCGCCGCGGAACTGCTGGGCGACGAGGCTGCCGCCGCACCCTACCGCAACGGCCGCTTCGTCACCGTGTACCTGTCGCCGCGCGACTACCACCGCGTGCACATGCCGCTGGCCGGCACGCTGAAGGAAACCGTGCACGTGCCGGGGCGCATCTTCAGCGTGGCACCGTTCGCGGTGGCGGCGATTCCGCGGCTGTTCGCGCGCAACGAGCGGCTGGTCTGCCATTTCGAGGGCGAACACGGCCCGTTCGTGGTGTTGATGGTGGGCGCGATCCTGGTGTCCTCGGTGGCCACGGTGTGGGACGGGCTGGTGATTCCGCCCTACGCGTCGTCGATCCGGCGCAAGTCCTTCGCTGGCCAGAACGTCACGTTGGCGCGCTTCGCCGAGATGGCACGCTTCAACATGGGCTCCACCGTGATCGTGCTGCTGCCCGAAGGCGTGACCGAGCTGGATGCGCTCGAACCGCAGCAGGCCGTGCAGGTGGGCCAGCGACTGGGGCAACTCGCGCGCACAAACTGACGCGACACGTCATTTTGTGACGCATTGGGCGCCTCATGTGCCAGCCGCCCACTATCCTCCCGCCATTGCCGCACCTGTCGCGGTGTCAGGGGACGAGGATTCCATGCAGCTGCTCAGCCCGGCCATCGCCTTCCTCCGTGCACACCAGCTCACCCGCCAGTTGCGCGAGATCGAGCGCAGCGTGCGTGCCCTGCCCCAGCGCAGCCGCGCCCAGTTGAGCGTGCTCACCCTGCGCGAAATCGGCCAGGCTTCGCGCAGCGAATACCCGCACCTGTACGGCACCTCGCCGGAGGCGCGCTACCTGCCTTGGGGTCAGGGCACCGGCGCCGGCTACGAGCGGGCACGTTCGGACAATCCCGAGGTGGCGCTGCGCGGCATCGCGCTGTGGCTGGCCGTGGCCTACCACGAGACCAAGCACTCGCCACAGGATCGCCTGCAGCTGCAGCACCTGGCGGTGCTGCGGCTGCTGAACGAGCTGAAGCGCCTGCATCGCCCGGCCGACCCGGTCAAGGAGTGGATGCGCGTCGGCGCCACCGCCTGAGCGTCAGTCGCCGGACGGCGGCTCAGCGGCACTCCGGCACCTTCAACTCCTGCCCCACCGAGATATGGTGGTGGCGCAGGTGGTTCATCTCGGCAAGCTCCTGCACGCTGGAGCAGCGCAGCTGGCGCACGATGCCGACCAGGGTGTCGCCGTGGCGCACCTTGTAGCGACGAATCTTCGCAGGGCTGGGCGGTGGCGGCGGCGGAGCGGCCACCACCGGCGCGGCCGCGTTGTGCAGGTCGGCGGCGAGGATCGGCCACGGCCCGTCCACGCAGCGCGAGGCGTAGGAATGCTCCAGCAGCTTCGGCACCTGCAGCACCGCGCCGGCCGGCTGCTCCTGCTGCGGGTCCAGCCGCGGGTTGAGGTTGCGCAAGGTACGGAACCAGCCCTCCTCCATGCCGCCCGCCGAACCGAGGCACACGGTGAGCTCGTCGAGCGAGGCGGCTCGCTTCAGCGTGATGCTGCCGGGTACGCCGTCGATCTTCGGGAAGCGCAGGTTGTAGCTGTCCGGATGCAGGAACAGCCACGCCGCCGCCAGTACCGAGGGCACGTAGTCGCGGGTCTCCTGCGACAACTGGCCGTAGATGCGCGGGTCGTAGAAGCTCACCGAGGTATCCGGCCCCACCAGCCGCTTCATGCGCCCTTCGCCGCCGTTGTAGGCCGCCAGCGTCAGCTCCAGGTTGTCGTTGAACACCTTGAGCTGCTCGTTCATGTACTCGGCGTTGGCGCGCGCCGAGGCGGCCGGATCGAAGCGCAGGTCGAAGCCGTTGTAGTTGGTGAGGCCGAAACGCATGCCGGTGGCGTACATGAACTGCAGCGGGCCGGCCGCGCCGGAGCGCGACACCGCATGCACCTTGCCGCCGGACTCCTTGGCCATGATGCCGAACAGCAGCGCCTCGGGCAGGTCGGCGTTCTTGTACTGCGGCCACATCTCGCTGCGCAGGTACTGGTAGTTGATCCAGGCATCGATCAGGTTCGGCCGCCACTGGGTCAGCCACATCTGCAAGGCGGCCTTCACCGCGCCGTTCATCGCGATCAGCTCGGACAGCTTCTGGCCGTGCAACAGGGTCACGCTGCGCTGCGCCTCGGGCAGGGCCGCTGCGCCGCGCTGGTCCAGCGCCATGCCGGTCTGCGGTTCGTCGTCGGGACTCTCGTCGCCGATGAAGCTGCCGTCCTTGAGACGCAACATGCGATCGTAGGCGGAGAAGAAGCGTTGCGGGTCGCAACCGGCGGTGCTGCCGCACTGGACCGAGGCGCTCTTCAGCGTGTCCAGCGCCTGGCCCAGCGTCTGCTGTCCTGCCGCGTCGTTGCCGGCGCGGATCTGCTGCAGCGCGGCCTGGTAACCCTGGGTGGCCTGGTCGAGCCGGATGTACAGCGCAGCCACCGTCGCCGGCGGCTTGCTGCCGCCCGTGCCTGCACAGGCGGCCAGCAAGCCGAAGGCCGCCGCCAGCGGCGCCAGGCGCAGGGATCGAACGACACGAACAGACCGCATGAGCAAAACCATCCGACGAAAAGCGGACACCATAGCCCGCGGCACCGACGGACTCAATGAACCGATCTTCGGCAACGGCTGGCTACAATCGGATTCGACCGCAACGAAGGGACTCCCATGACCGACATCCTGATCGGCCGCAATGACCAAGCCAGCGTCGTGCTCGAACCGCGCTACGGCAACCGCCACGGCATGATTGCCGGCGCCACCGGCACCGGCAAATCCGTCTCGCTGATGGTGCTGGCCGAAGGCTTCTCGAAGCTGGGCGTGCCCTGCTTCCTTGCCGACGCCAAGGGCGACCTCGCCGGCCTGGCGATGGCCGCGGGCGAGCCGGGCGACAGGCTCAAGGCGCGGCTTGCCAAGCTGCAGCTCGCCGACTGGAAGCCACAGGCCAACCCGGTGATCTTCTGGGATCTCTACGGCAAACTGGGCCACCCGGTGCGCGCCACCGTGAGCGAGATGGGTCCCGCCCTGCTCGGCCGCGTGCTGGAGTTGAACGACACCCAGCAGGGCGTGCTGGAGATCGTGTTCAAGCTGGCCGACGACAACGGCTGGCTGCTGCTGGACCTGGACGACCTGCGCGCCCTGCTCGCCTTCGCGGCGGACAACAGCAAGGACATCTCCGCCCACTACGGCCTGATCGGCAAGACCAGCCTCGCCGCCGTGCAGCGCGCCCTGCTGCAGCTGGAGCAGGATGGCGCCAACGCCTTCTTCGGCGAGCCCGCGCTGGAACTGGCCGACCTGATGCGCCAGGACATGAGCGGCCGCGGTGTCATCAACATCCTCGCCGCCGATCAGCTGATCCTGAAGCCCCGGCTCTACTCCACCTTCCTGCTGTGGCTGCTGTCCGAGCTGTTCGAGCAGTTGCCCGAAGTGGGCGACCTCGACCAGCCGAAACTGGTGTTCTTCTTCGACGAGGCGCACCTGCTGTTCGACGACGCGCCGCCGGCGCTGCTGCAGCGCGTGGAGCAGGTGGTGCGGCTGATCCGCTCCAAGGGCGTGGGCGTGTACTTCTGCTCGCAGAACCCCGACGACGTGCCCGCGAACATCCTGGGCCAGCTCGGCAACCGCGTGCAGCACGCGCTGCGCGCGTTCACCCCGCGCGACCAGAAGGCGGTGAAGGCCGCGGCGCAGACCTTCGCGCCGAACCCGAAACTCGACGTCACCGCGGCGATCGGCCAGCTCGGCGTGGGCGAGGCGCTGGCCTCCACCCTGCGCGACGGCGGCGTACCTTCGCCGGTGGAGCAGGTGCTGGTGACCGCGCCGTGCTGCCGCATCGGCGCGATCGCCGACGCCGAACGCGCCACCGTGCGCCAGCGCTCGCCGGTGGGCGGCAAGTACGACACGCCGGTGAACCGCGAGTCCGCCGCCGAGATCCTCGCCAAGCGCGCGGAAGACAAGGCCGCCGATGCGAACGCCGTCGCCGCCGGAACGCCGGCGAAAGACGGCAACGGCGGCTCGGCCTGGAGCGGCGCCGTGCACGACGCACTGTTCGGCACCAAGCGCCGGCAAGGCATGATCGAGACCATGGGCAAACAAGTGGTGCGCACCATGGGCAACCAGCTCGGCCGGCAGATCCTGCGCGGCGTGCTGGGCGGCATCTTCGGCGGCAAGCGCTGAGTGAGAGTCAGCTCCATGCCGCGCATCGAAACCGTCGCCGCCGACACGCCGTTCGGCGAACGCCTCGTCGCCGGCTTCGGCTATCCGCTGCGCGGTGCCGGGCTGGCCACCTGCACCGCGCTGACGCTGGCGCACTACGCGGGCTTCCTGCCCGCCGTCGGCACGCTGGCCAGCCTGCTGGTGTGGGCTGCCACCTGGCGCTATGCCGCCGACTGCCTGCTGCACACCGCCCACGGCTACGCCGACCCGCCGGACGTGGGCAGCGAGGGCAACGGCGCCAGCGGCTGGGGGCTCACCGCGATCCACCTGCTGCTGGTGGCGCTGTGCGTGCTGGCGGTGGTGTTCTTTCCGCGCGCGTTGTGGCCGGTGCTGGTGGTGGCCGCGCTGGCGCTGCCGGCGGTGGACATGTCGCTGGCCTTCGACGGCAACCTGGCGCTGGCGCTCAACCCGCTGAACTGGATACGCGTGGTCAACACGTTCGGCCCGGTCTACCTGGTGCCCGTGGCGATCAATCTGCTGCTCGGCCTGTTGATCGTGCTGGCCTCGCTCGGCTCGCACCTGCTGCCGCGCTTCCTCGCGCTGCCGCTGTTCGCCTTCGCCTGCACGTACCTGATCGTGCTGGCCTTCCACCTGATGGGCGCGCTGATCCACCTGCATCACGAGCGCCTCGGCCTGGTGCCCGAGGCGCCGCAACTGGCAAAGGCCTTGGGCCAGGACGAGGACAGCCGCCTCGTCGACGAGGCGCGCGCGCAGGCCGCGGACGCCCCCGTCGCCGCGCTGCATCGCCTCGCCGAACGCCTGCGCCAGCACAACGCGCCGGCGCCGGTGCACCAGCTCTACCGCGAACTGCTGCGCCGCCAGGGTCTGCGCGACGACCTGCTGGTGCATGGCCAGATCTGGATCGCCGCGCTGATCGCGCAGAACGAAGCGCGCCGCGCACTGGGCGTGCTGCAGGAATGCTGCACCATCGACCCCGCCTTCGTGCCCGACGATCCGCGCATCTGCGGCGAACTCGCCGACCTCGCCGCGCGCCTGGGCATGGAACGCCTCGCCATCCACCTCGGCCGCGGTTACCTCGCGCACTGGCCGCGCGAAGCGCAAGCGCCGCACTACGGCCTGCTGGTCGCACGCCTGCTGGCCACGCAGCCCGAGCGACGTGCCGAAGCGATCGTCCTGCTGCAGAAACTCGCCGCCGCCTGGCCCGACCACCCGCAACGCGACGACATCGCCGCCCTGCAGCACCAACTGGCGGGTGGCATGTGAGCGAACCAAGAGGTTCTCTTGTTCTGTCGTCATTCCCGCGCAAGCGGGAATCCAGGTTGCTTTCCCGATGGATGCCCGCTTGCGCGGGCATGACGTCCATGCAGGGGAGGCGGCTCTTTTCCAGGCTCGCGGCGGCCATCGCCCTCGCCGGCATGCTCGCCTTCCTCGCCACCGGCCTCGCGGCACAGTGCCTGCGACCCGAGCTCGACTGGACGCGGGTGCCGAACAGCTACTACCTGATCGGCCCGTGGGGCGGGATGGTGCGCGCCGGCTACGACGCGATGGCGCTCGCCCTGGCGCTGCTCGGCGCAAGCGCGTATCGCACGCTGTCGCCCGCGGCGCGCAGTGCGGCACCGCTGCTGCTGTTCGTGGCGGGCGGCATCGCGCTGGCCGTCACCGCGCTCGCCCACACCGACACCTGGAGCCGGCCGCCCACCTTGCACGGCTACGTGCATGGCGTGGCGGCCCAGGCCGCCTTCCTGTGCACCACCACCGCGATGCTGCTGCAAGCTTGGCGGCTTCGCGGCGATGCGCGTTGGCGACGCTGGTTCCGGTCGGCCTTCGCCTGGGCCGCGCTGTGCTTCGTGTTGCTGTGGGTGCAGGCGTTCTGGCGCGCGCTGCCGCGCGGACTCAGCCAGAAGGTGTTAATCCTGCTGATCCTGGCCTGGCTGCTCGCCGCCGCGTGGCGGCTGCTGCGCGGCCCCGGCCGCGACGAGGCCAGCCCATGAGCCGCTGGCGCCCGCCCGCTCCCCGCTCCACCGCGATCATCACCCGCGCCGGCTTCGAGAAGCTCAAGGCCGAGCTGGACCACCTGTGGCACACGCTGCGCCCCGAAGTGGTGAAGGCACTCGCCGCCGCGGCCGCCGAGGGCGACCGTTCAGAAAACGCTGAATACACCTACCGCAAGAAGCAGCTCGGCGAGATCGACCGCCGCGTACGTTACCTGAGCAAGCGCATCCCCGCGCTCAAGGTGGCCGAAGGCACGCCCTCGGATCGCGAGGCGGTGTTCTTCGGCGCCATCATCGTGCTGGAGGACCTCACCAACGGCGAGGAAGTCCGCTACCGCATCGTCGGCCCTGACGAGACCGACGCGAAGCTGGGCTGGATCAGCATCGACTCGCCCATGGCTCGCGCGATGCTGAAGAAGCGCCTCGACGACGAGTTCGAGGCGGAGCTGCCGGGCGGGCGCACGAGGTTCCTGATCGTGGAAGTGCGCTACCAGGCGTGAGCCGCGCAAGCGATGCATCCACGCAGCGGAAAGTCGATCCGCGGGTCGGGTGTGAGTCGGGATTCATCCCGACCCGCGCGCTCCGGGCATGCATCGTCGGGATGAATCCCGACCTACGGCGTGCCGCACGATACGATGATCCGACGCTCACTCGAGTGACGCCTATCCACGCCGCAAGCCCTCAACCCGCCTGCCGCGCCAGCGCTTCCGCCAGCGCCAGATATTCCTTTTCGTTCTGCAGTCCCGTGATGAAACGCGCGGGTATCGCCTCCAACCCGCCGATGGCGCCGCACAGCGCACCGGTGAGCATGGCGCGCGCCTGGTTCTGCCCGCCCGCGTTCACCGCGTTGAGCACGCCTAGCTCCACGTCGCCCTGGAAGCGCGCCGCGAGGTAGTAGGCCGCGGGAAACTGGTGGTACACCGCGCACGGCAGGCCGTAGACCAGGCCCACCTTCGACGCTGGCTCGATGGCGACGCCGGGATCGTGCGCCGCCCGCGCGATGGACGACACCGTGAGCAAGGCGTCGGGCGAGGCGAACTGCCCTGCCTGCAAGGGCGCCTCCGCGCCTTGCGGCACGTCCAGCTCGCCGCTGGTCACGGTGTGGAACGGCAGCTCGCCGGACTTCACCATGCCCATCAGCCGGCCGGACAAGTCCCCGTCCAGCGCCACCCCGTTCACCAGCTGCCCCAGCACCGCGGCGAACGCCAGCGTCATCGCGCCCACCGTGGGATCGCGCTGGGTGAGCGCCACGTTGCTGCTCACATGTTTCGCCAATCGCGCCGGCTCACCCGCGTAGCGCAGCGCGATCGCCAGCACCCGCTCCGCCGCCTCGGTGTTGTCCGCCAGTCCCGCCACCTGCCCCCACGGCAGGCCGGCATGGCGCTTGCGCCACGCCTCGCGGATCGACTGGCTGGTGTAGCCACCCGGCCCCGCCATAGGCGTGCCGTCCAGCAGCGGGAACAGTTCGCGGTCCATCCGCGCACAAAAGTCCGCCTCGTCATAGCCGCCGCGCTCCACCAGCGAGCGCGTCGTCAGCGCAAGGATGAAGCCCGCCTGCGACGAGGCGCCCGCCGACAGGCCTTCGTGATAGCGCCCCGGCTTCGGCGCCGTGTAGTCGCTGATCCAGTCGCCGTAATCGCGCCGCAGCGCATCGAGGTCGTAGTACCAGTGCGGGCCCAGGGCCAGCGCGTCGCCGATGAAGGCACCCAGCAGGGCGCCCTGGATGCGGCTTTTCTTCGAAACGGGGGATGGGGTCTGTGGCATGTCGGCGAGCCTGCAGTGCGGAACCGCAGGACATCGTACGCTCGGCCCCCGCACTCCCCAAGGGAAGGTGGGAGTCAAGCCCATGCCGACTCAGGCAGGTGAGTCGAGTGGCGCTGGCCGTGTCCTCCACTCCTGCAGGGTGACGGAGGTGCCGGCACGGATCGTGTTGTGGACCTCGGCGACCTTGTCGGTCATGGCAAGCAGTTCCTCGATCCGGTCCTGCGACGCGTCAGATTTGATCCGGGCCGAGTAGTGGATGTTTTCGGCGCTCAGGCCGATCCCGGGAAAATCCGCGCTGACCGCGACCTCGACTTCATCCAGGACAATCCCGAGATGCCCGGCCTCGCGAAACAGGTCATTGCAGTAGCAGGTGGCCAGGGCTGCCAGCAGCAATTCGCCGCCGTTGACGCTCGAACCGCGGCCGCCGGATCTTGGTGGAATCGGGAGATCCCTGGAAGAGTCGTCTGTAGCGACCGCCACGGCGTGACCGAGAGGGCTGTTGCGGACGAAGGCGCGTATCTTCATGGACTTCCCCCGAGAACCGTATCTGCAGGCTGACGCCTGATGGCACGCAACGCACCGGTCGGCGCGCCGGGCGATGCTCTCACCCGCCGGCCCGGTTCGCCAGCGTCAAGGCGGCCGTGTAGATGCGCCCTGCGCGCACCGGCCGGAAACACGCCGCCTCACGACAAAACGCCTCCCTTTCGTTGCCCGGATGCCAGCCGGGCAAGCCGGCCAGGGGCAAGGGCCGCAACTCCAGCGGATCGCACAACACCTCACCTGCGCTGATCGCTCGCACACAGACGTCGATGGCTGCCACTGGCGATGCGTCGGAGCCAGCCACTACCAACGCCTTTCCCACCAGCAATTGCGCCGGCGTCAGCGCATGTTCCAGCAGCGCATGGCCGAACAACTCCACCCGGATACGGCCATCCAGCCACGCCGCGCGCTCGCGCCAGAACAGGCCATGCCAGTCGTGGGCATCCCACAGCACGAGCAGCGCAGGATCGCGCAGCGCGACCACCACGCCGGCTTCGTCGAAGTGGGTGAGCGCGTATTGGGCGCGGGAGCGTTGCTTCGGTCCCATGTGCGCGATCTCGGCCACTTGCCGCGCGTTGAGCGCACGCTTCAAGGCGGGATGACGCAGCCAGGCCAGGGCGTTGAACAGGTCGTGCCAGCTGTTTTCGCGGGTGGCGATGTCGCCGCGTTCGGCGATGCGCTGTTCGTAGTGCAGGCCGTCGGCGAGCAACTCGCGGGTTTGTGCCACGAAGCGCTCGCGCATGCCAGCAGGCCGACGCGCGTTGAGGATTTCGATGGATGGCCAGTCGTGGCCCTCGATCAGGTCGGCATACTCGCGCCACGCGGCGAACGGCATCCGCTGGAATACCTGCGGGTCGACCGCGGCGCGGGGCGGCGCCAAGTAGCGGGTTTTCTTCATGCGCTCCTCCCTGTGCGCAACCATCCGCCGATGGCCGTGACGTTCATGGCGAGACTCGCGATCAACTGCCCTTCGACTTCGGCCCTGCGGGCCTACGCTCAGGATGAACGGTGAGGGGCTGGCTGAGTTTTGTCGGTAATCAGATCGTCAGAAAAGACTATCCCTGATCGCACTGTCAAATGAGCTTGAGCTCCGGATACGCGAGGCGGGCGTGCAGGTCGTGCTCGCTGGCGCCTTCCACCACCACGTCGACGAACTGGCCCGGCTTGAGGCCCTGCCCGTCGGCGATCAGCACGCTGCCGTCGATCTCCGGCGCGTCGGCGGCGGAACGCGCCACGGCGCCGTCGGCGTTCGCTTCGTCCACCAGCACCTTGATGGTGCGCCCGATCTTGCGTTGCAGCTTGGCGGCGGAGATTTCCGCCTGCACGGCCATGAACTGTTCGAGGCGGTCTTCCTTGAGTTCCTCGGAGACGGCGCCGGGCAGCTCGTTGGCCTTGGCACCGTCCACCGGCGAGTAGGCGAAGGCGCCCACGCGGTCGAGTTCGGCTTCGCGCAGGAAGTCCAGCAGTTCCTCGAACTCCGCATCCGTCTCGCCGGGGAAGCCCACGATGAAGGTGCTGCGGATGGTGAGATCGGGCACCATCTTGCGCCAGTTCTGGATGCGTTCCAGCGTCTTGTCGATGTTGCCGGGACGCTTCATCAATTTCAGGATGCGCGGGCTGGCGTGCTGGAACGGGATGTCCAAGTACGGCAGCAGCCTGCCCGCGGCCATCAGCGGCATCACCTCGTCCACGTGCGGGTACGGGTAGACGTAGTGCAGGCGCGTCCACGCGCCGAGCTCGGACAGGCCTTCGCACAGCTCGGTCATGCGCGTGCGCCAGGCCTTGCCGCGCCAGCTGCGCTCGGCATATTTGAGATCCACGCCGTAGGCACTGGTGTCCTGCGAGATCACCAGCAGTTCCTTCACGCCGCCCTTGACCAGCTTCTCGGCTTCCAGCAGCACCTCATCCACCGGGCGCGAAACCAGGTTGCCGCGCATCGACGGGATGATGCAGAAGCTGCAGCGGTGGTTGCAGCCTTCGGAAATCTTCAGGTACGCGTAGTGCTTCGGGGTGAGCTTCACTCCCACCGAGTCGTCACCTCGGGCGTCAAGACGCCCGAGCGGCCCGATGTCGAGAAACTTGTTGCGCTTGGGCGGCAGCGCCTCGTGCACCGCGTGCATCACGCTGGCGTAGTCCTGCGGGCCGCTGATCGAAAGCACGTCGGGGTAGGCCTCGCGGATCAGCTCCGCGCGCTTGCCGAGGCAGCCGGTGACGATCACCTTGCCGTTCTCGTTGAGCGCGGTGCCGATGGAGTCCAGCGACTCCTGCACCGCCGCGTCGATGAAGCCGCAGGTGTTCACCACCACCGCGTCGGCCTCGCCGTAGCTGGGCACGATCTCGTAGCCCTCGACCTTGAGCTGGGTGAGGATGCGCTCGGAATCCACCAGCGCCTTGGGGCAGCCGAGGCTGACGAAACCGATCTTCTGCGTGGCCTGCGACATGCGGCGGCAACCGTTGGGCGTGGGAAAACAATGAATTATACGGGGATCGTCTGTGTGACGTGGCCGAAGCCCCTCTCCCGTCGGGAGAGGGGCTGGGGTGAGGGTTCGGCAATGCCACTGCATTCGCTCCGCCCGCACCCTCTCCTGGCTGGAGAGGAGTTCGCTGGAAACCCTTCTGCAACCGTGTCGGCGCCGCATGCGCTTTCACCGCCCCCTTGCACCCCGGCCCGCTAGAATCCCCCGCATTCTCGCCAAGGAGACGCCCGCCATGGGCCAGCACATCAACATCCCCACCTCGCGCACCCAGTGCATCGGCGGCTACCTCGCCCAGCCCGAGGGCAAGCCGAAGGGTGGCATCGTGGTGGTGCAGGAGATCTTCGGCGTCACCGCGCACATCCGCAGCGTGGCGGACCGCTTCGCCGCCGCCGGCTACACCGCCATCGCGCCGGCCTTCTTCGACCACCTCGAAGCCTGGCTGGAACTGGATTACGACGAAGTGGGCATGGCGCGCGGCAAGGCGCTGGTGGGCGAGCTGGGGCTGGATCGCCCGCTGGAGGACGTGGCCAGCGCCGCCGAATCGATTGCCTCGTCCGGCAAGGTCGGCGTGGTGGGCTACTGCTGGGGCGGCACGATCGCGCTGCTCTCCGCGCTGCGGCTGGGCTTGCCCGCGGTGAGCTACTACGGCGCCCGCAACGTGCCCTTCCTCGGCGAGAAGCCGAAGGCGCCGGTGATGTTCCATTTCGGCGAGAACGACCCCTCGATCCCGCCCGAGGCGGTGGCGCAGCATCGCGAGCTGTTGCCGCAGATGGAAGTGTTCAGCTACCCCGGCGCGGGCCACGCGTTCAATCGCGACGTGCCGGGCGACAAGCACTACCACGGGGCCAGCGCGATGCTGGCGTGGCAGCGCACGCTGGAATTCTTCGACCGGCAACTGGCCGGCGCATGAGCGAGGCCGCGTTCGCGCTCGACCCGCGGCTGCAGGCCGACACCCACCCCGTCGCCATGCTGCCGCTATGCGAGCTGCGACTGATGGATGATGCACGCTACCCGTGGCTGATCCTGGTGCCGCGCCGCGCCGGCGTGACGGAGATCGCCGACCTCACCGAGTCCGAACAGGCGCAGCTGTGGCGCGAGGCGAACCAGGCCGCCGCCGCGCTGCGCGCCCTGGCGCCCTGCGACAAGCTCAACCTCGGCGCGCTCGGCAACATCGTGCGCCAGCTGCACCTGCACGTGGTGGCGCGCACCGAGGGCGACGCGGCGTGGCCCGGCCCGGTCTGGGGCAGCGGCGCCGCCGTGCCCTACGCCGCCGATGTGTTGGCTGCGCGATTGGCCGCGCTGCGGCAAAGGCTCGCGTAAGGGCGCGCCGCCCGTTTGATCCTGGCGATCAGGCATGATCGCAAAAACCATGAAGAGTGCGGCCATGGACGGCCGCCCATTTGATTCTCGCGATCAGGGATGATCGCAAAAACCATGAAGAGTGCGGCCACGGACGGCCGCCCATTTGATTCTCGCGATCAGGGATGATCGCAAAAGCAAAGCCCGCGGATCGCTCCGCGGGCTTTTTGACATGGAACTGGAATCCCGCTCAGTGTTGCTGCGCGGCCTGGTCGACGGAATCGCAACCGGCCGCGGTCTTGCACTGCTGGCCGTCGTCGATCTTCACCGGCGCATGGTGATCTTCCAGCTGGCGCGCCTTGGTGTTGATCGCGTTGATCTCGGTGAGCTGGCCGCCGTTGTCGTAGTACGCGGTGAAGCCGTAGTCGATCGACATGCGCGCCAGGTACTGCAGGTGCACCTTGCGGATCTTGGAATCGTCGCTGGGCAGCAGCAGCACGGTCTTGGGCATCTTGCCGGCGTCCTTGAGGTAGGCGAAATGGCTGCCGGCATCGACTGCGGACAGCACCGCGCCGTCGATCACGAACTGGCCTTCCTTGTAGGCCTCGATGGTGGTGTCGAACTTGCCCTTCCACTGGGCCGTGGTCGCCTGCTCCTTGACGCCACCCTTGTGGCAGCCACCGAGGACGAGCGCACTGCCGATCACCAGCGCGACGGCGATGCGGGTCAAGAGGGTGGAAAGACGGATCATCGGGTTCTCCTGCATAAAGCGGTCGTGATGGCTTGGCGAGTTTAGCGCGGCGCCCCGCAGCGGGCGCTGGCGGCGGATGGTTGTCGAACGCCGGTTCAGGTACGCGGCAGGGTCACGCCCTGCTGGCCCTGGTATTTGCCGCCGCGGTCCTTGTAGCTGGTCTCGCAGGGCTCGTCGGATTCGAAGAACAGCATCTGCGCCACGCCCTCGTTCGCGTAGATTTTCGCGGGCAGCGGCGTGGTGTTGGAGAACTCCAGCGTCACGTGGCCCTCCCACTCCGGCTCCAGCGGGGTGACATTGACGATGATGCCGCAACGCGCGTAGGTGCTCTTGCCCAGGCACACCACCAGCACGTCGCGTGGAATGCGGAAGAATTCCACCGTGCGCGCCAGCGCGAACGAGTTCGGCGGGATGATGCACACGTCCGAGGTCACGTCCACGAAGCTGTTCGGATCGAACGCCTTCGGGTCGACGATGGTGGAGTTGATGTTGGTGAACACCTTGAACTCGCGTGCGCAGCGCACGTCGTAGCCGTAGCTGGAAGTGCCCCAGGACACCGCGCGGCTGCCGTCTGCGCCCTGCTTCACCTGGCCCGGCTCGAACGGCTCGATCATGCCGTGGCCCTCGGCCATGCGGCGGATCCACTTGTCGGACTTGATGCTCACGTGCGCTCCGCGGTCGGCTGGCGCCCGGTCGGGCCGGGCGTAAAACGGCAAAAATACATGGTCGGGGCGGCGTGGCGCCAGCGGATCAGGCCAGTTCAGCCGCCAGATGGCCCAGCGCCACGCGCAGCTCGGCGCAGCGTTCCGTGCTGACCAGAATCTGCTCAGTCGTGCAACCCGCGCCCGGCAAGGCCACCGGGAATGGCTGTGTGGACAGCAGCTCGGCCGACATGGTGCGCAGGATCTCGGCCAGCGCCTCCTGCGCGTGGTACGAGCCGCGCGCCGAGGCGTTCAGCAGCAGCACCGGCTTGCCGGGGAATTCCAGGCTGCCGACCAGCCAGTCCAGCAGGTTCTTGAACGCGCCGGGCACGCCGTGGGCGTATTCGGGACAGGCGATCAACAGCGCGTCAGCCTGCCCCACGGCTTCGCGCAACGCCAGCACGGAAGGCGGCAGCGGATCGCGCTCGTCGTCGGGGTTGAACAGCGGCAGGGTGGCGAGGCCGTCGTACATCGCCAGTTCCAGCGACGCGGGCGCCAGTTGCCGCGCGGCCTCCAGCGCGGCGCGGTTGGACGAGACCCGACGCAGGCTGCCGCAGAGGCACAGCACGCGCCGTGGCGCGGTCATGCGGCGGGCGCGCCCTGCACCACGATCTTGCCCAGTCCCAGCGACTTGTTGCGCGGCTGGCGCGACAGCCGCCCGGCCGTGTTGCGCGCGATTTCGCGGTAGCGCGCGGCGAGATCGGATTCCGGCATCGCCACCACGGTGGGCGTGCCGCCGTCGGCCTGCTCGCGGATGCGGATGTCCAGCGGCAGCGAGCCGAGATAGGGCACGTGGTACTGCTCCGCCATGCGCGCGCCGCCGCCCTCGCCGAAGATGTGTTCCTCGTGGCCGCAGTTCGAGCACACGTGGGTGGCCATGTTCTCCACGATGCCCAGCACCGGCACTTCCACCTTCTCGAACATCTTGAGCGCCTTGCGCGCGTCCAGCAGGGCGATGTCCTGCGGCGTGGTGACGATCACCGCACCGGCCACCGGCACCTTCTGCGCCAGGGTGAGCTGGATGTCGCCGGTGCCGGGCGGCAGGTCGATGACGAGATAGTCGAGCATCTCCCAGCGCGAGTCGGTGAGCAGTTGCATCATCGCCTGGGTCACCATCGGGCCGCGCCAGATCATCGGCGTCTCCTCGTCGACGAGGAAGCCGATCGACATCGCCTGCAGGCCGTGCGCCTGCATCGGCGTGATGCTCTTGCCGTCGGGCGACTCCGGCTTGCCGCTGATGCCGAGCATGCGCGGCTGGCTGGGGCCGTAGATGTCCGCGTCGAGCACGCCCACCTTGGCGCCTTCGGCCTTGAGCGCCAGCGCAAGGTTGGCCGCCACCGTGGACTTGCCCACGCCGCCCTTGCCGGAGGCCACCACGATGATGTTCTTCACGTTGGGCAGCGGCCCCAGCGTGCCCTGCACCTTGTGCGACTGGATGCGGCTGGTGACCGATACCGTGGCCGCCGCGATCGCCGGATCGGCCTCCAGCGCCTGCTTCGCCTGCGCGGCCAGCGCCTCGGCGGCGCCGGCGGCGGGATAGCCCAGCTGCAGGTCCACCGACACCTTGGTGCCGTCCACACCCACCGCACGCACAGCCTCGGCCAGCGGCGCGCCGGTATGGGGATCAATGGTTTCGCCGAGGAGGCGGCGGACCAGGGCTTCGTTCGCCTGCGTCATGTCGTGTCGGAATGCTTCAATGGGGACAGCGCATTATGCCAGCCACGACCGGTGCGCCGACTGATGCAGATCAGCATGGCGCGGCGCAGCTTGACGGCCTCGCCGAGCCCCGGCAGGCTCCAACCATACTGTTTCGTACGGGAGGTTCGCCATGAAGCACGCTGTTCGTCTTGCCCTCGCCCTCGGCCTGCTGCTGGGCGCTGGTGCCGTGTCCGCCGCCGACACGAGCACTCCGGTCGGCACCTGGAAGCAGGTGGACGACGTCACCGGCAAGGTGAAGTCCATCATCCAGATCAGCGAGACAAACGGCACGCTGGAAGGCAAGGTGATGCAACTGCTCAACCGCAGCCCGGAAGCCATCGCCCGCGACGGCGAGCATCCGAAATGCGCGAAGTGCGACGGCGAGCGCAAGGACCAGCCGATCGAGGGCATGACCATCCTGTGGGGCGTGAGCAAGGACGGCGACGTGTGGGACGGCGGCAAGATCCTCGATCCCAAGAACGGCAAGGTCTACAAGGTGAAGCTCACGCTGGAGGACGGCGGGCAGAAGCTCGACGTGCACGGCTACATCGGCTTCGCGCTGCTGGGCCGCAGCCAGACCTGGGAACGCCAGCAGTAAGCACCGCGGCCAAGCCTGAGCGATGACGGAACGCGGGCCGCTGGCCCGCGTTCTTCGTTGCCCTAGTCGCCGGCCACGTCGGCCCGGTGCACCGCCACGCCATGTGCCGCGTAGGCATTGCGCGTGGCCTTGTCCACGTCGTGTTCCACCACCAGGTGCTGCACTTCCGCCAGCCCGGCCACCCGGTGCGTGGCGACCGTGCCCAGCTTGTCGCTGGTGACCACCACCACGGTTTCGCCGCTGGCTTCCACCATCGTGCGCTTGAGCAGCGATTCCTCGCTGTCGAAGCCCCACAGGCCGCCTTCCACGTCCAGCGCGCAGGCGCCCGGGAAACACAGGTCAGCGCGGATCCGCTGCAGCTCCTTCACCGCCTGCGCGCCCACCGCGCCGCCGATGCGCGGATCGACGCGGCCGCCGATCAGCTGGATCTCGAAACCCTCGCGATCCAGCAAGGCCAGTGCGACATCCGGCGCATTGGTGACCACCGTCAGGCCGCACCGCTCGGGCAGCGCCGCGGCGATCGCGGCATTGGTGGAGCCGGCGTCGATCAGCAGGACCTGCCCCTGGCGCACCAGCGTCGCTGCCTTGCGCGCGAGCGCCTGCTTGCGCCCGGTGTGCTCGACACGTCGCTGCCTGAGCGGCGACGACGCCACCGGCAGCGGCAAGGCGCCGCCATAGACGCGCTTGCAAAGCCCCTGCGCCGCCAGTTCGCGCAGATCGCGCCGGATGGAATCCTCGGACACCTCGAACTCGGTCGCCAGCTCCACCGCCACCACGCGGCCGTGGCTGCGCAGTCGCTGCAGGATCCACTGTTGCCGCTCCTGCGGCATCGCCTCGCCGGGGGGGATCGGCGCTGCTGCGCGTGGCTTGCTCATGCCGCCACCAGGCCGTGCGTGGCGAGCCACTCGCGCAAGCCCTCGGGGCCGCGGAACCACCACGCATGCATCCCCTGCGCCGCCGCCGCATCGACGTTGCGCCGTGCATCGTCGATGTAGGCCGTGCGCGCGGGATCGATCGCATAGCGCTCGAACAGGCGCCGGTAGATGCGCGGGTCCGGCTTGATCAGCCGCTCCTCGCCGGAAACGACGATGCCCTCGAACCAGTGCAGGAAGCCGAACATCTCGATCTCCTTCGCGCGCGGGAAGGTCTCGTGCGACCAGTTGGTCAGCGCATACAGGCGCACGCCACGCGCCTTCAATTCGGCGAGCAGGTCCACGCTGCCCTGGATCACGCCGCCCAGCATCTCCCGCCAGCCGTCGCGATACGCCGCGATCAGGCCGGCGTGCTCGGGAAACTGCGCCGTGAGGCTGGCCACCGCTTCGTGCCACGGCCGGCCCGCGTCCTGCTGCTCGTTCCATGCGCCGGTGCAGACCTCGGCGAGGAAACGCTCCATCGCCGCCTCGTCGTCGAACAGCCGGCGATAGAGGTAGCGCGGGTTCCAGTCGATCAGCACGCCGCCCAGGTCGAATACCACGGTATCGATCATCTCGTGTTTCCCGTTCATCGCCGCACGATCCTTGCGGAGGCGGCCACCAGCAGCAGCAACCCCGCCACCACGGCCAGCGCCAGCGGCAGGCTGGCCAGCCGGGAGATGAAACCGATCAGCGCCGGCCCGCTGAGCAGGCCCGCATAACCGAGCATGGTGACCGCCGCGATCGCGATCGCCGGCGAACTGCCCGGCAGGCGTCCCGCCGCACTGAACATCACCGGCACGATGTTGGAGGCGCCCAGGCCGACCAGCACGAACCCGGCCAGCGCTGCCCCCGGCCACGGCACGCTGGCCGCCAGCGCGAAGCCCGTCGCGGCGAGGCCGGCGCCCACGCGCACGGCCCATACCGGCCCGATCCGCTGGATCAGGCGATCGCCGGTGAGCCGACCGAGCGCCATCGCGACCGAGAAACAGGCGTAGCCGATCCCGGCCGCACTCGGCGCGAAACCACGGAAATCGCGCAGGAACACCGCGCTCCAGTCCAGCATCGAACCTTCGGCCATGAAGCTCACGAAGCACAGCAGGCCGAGCAGCAGCACCGCGCCGTGCGGCATGCGGAACGGCGCGTGCCCGGCGGCCGCGCCGCCCACGTTCGGCAGCAGGCCGCCACGCAGGTACAGCACGAGGGCGGCCAGCAAGGCCGACACCGCCAGCGCAGCCAACGGCAACGGCAGGCCGAGCGCGAGCAAGACGCTCATGCCCGCCGCACCGGCGAGGCCGCCCAGGCTGAACAAGCCGTGGAAACCCGACATCAGCACGCGGCCGTCGCGCCGCTCCACTTCGACCGCGTGCGCGTTCATGGCCACGTCCACCGCACCCAGCATCACGCCGAAGTACAGCAGCGCCGCGGTCAGCACGGCGACGTTCGGCGCCAGCGCCAGCACGGGCAACGCCAGGCACAGCAGCCATCCCGACGCCAGGATCACCCGCCGGTTGCCGAAACGATGGCTCAGCCAGCCCACGAACGGCATCGAGGCCATGGAGCCGCCGCCGAACGCCAGCAGCATCAGTCCCAGTTGCGCATCGTCCAGCCCTAGCCGGGCCTTGGCGTAAGGCACCATCGGCGCCCACGCCGCCATGCCGATGCCCGACACCAGGAAGATCAGCCGCGTGGAACGCGTGGCGGCGGCAAGCCGGTCGCGCCCGACCGGCACGGGTTGGGAAAGCATGTCCACAGGCAATCACGCACGCACGATAGAACAGGTGACATCGTATACAAACATGCATAAACGTGCAATCGAGCGCATGCCCATGCGCTGTCGGGATACGGAAACCGACGGGACCGGTTCTCCCGCAACGATCGCGTCGCCGCGGGAAGGCTGTCCAGGGATTCCGAGACGCAGGACGAGCGGAGCTATGCGACAACCAGCCGTGGCGCGCCCTTCCGCGTCGTGATGGTCAACGAAGCCGGGGCCAGCGGCCTACCCGCCGCCCCTTCTTCGATCGCCTCGATGCGGATCGTGCCGGCGCCGTCCGTCGACTGGACGATGACTTGCGCCAGACCGTTGAACAGCGAGCGCCGGGGCTCCTTGTCGCTTTCGTGGCAATTGGGGTCGCCATTGCCTACGCCGATCAGCCGGCCCGCACCGGCAATGCGGAACGCGAGCTTGTGGTTCGCCGTCGGCACCGGGCGACCATGCGCATCGAGCACGTCGACCGTGAGCATGGCCACGTCCTGCCCGTCGGCCGTGATTTCCGTGCGATCGGCCGTCAACCGCAGCTTGCGCGCGGGGCCGGTGGTTTCGCGGCGCTCGACCCGCACGACCTGGCCGTTCCGGCGGCCGCGCGCCTCGATCACGCCGGGGGCGTAGGCCACCTTCCACTGCACGTGGCCGAAGCGCGGCACCTGCTGGGTGCCCAGACTCTTGCCGTTGAGCAACAGCTCGACCTCGTCCAGGTTGGTGTAGACCCACACCGGAATTTCCTGGCCTTCCTTGCCAGCCCAGTTCCAGTGCGGGAACACGTGCAGGCTGGGCGCCTTCGTCCACCAGGCCTTGTAGTAGTGGTAGTAGTCCTTGGGGAAGCCACACAGGTCGACAATGCCGAACTGCGAGCTCACCGAAGGCCAGCCATACGGCGTCGGTTCGCCGCGATAGTCGAAGCCCGTCCACGCGAAGCCGCCGGCCAGCCAGTCGCGCGTGGCGTAGAAGCTCCACCATTGCTCCGGCGTTTCGCCCCATTCCACCACGCCGTCGTAGCTGTTGACCGTGTTCTTCTTCGGGTCGGTGACGTATTCACCGCGGGTGGCGATGGCGCTGGAGGTTTCCGATCCGTACACCGCGCGCTTGGGGTGTTCTTTGTGGAACGCGTCCGGGTACTTCAGGTTGTAGTTGAAGCCGATGACGTCCAGCGCGTCCGACACGCCTTGCTCGTTGTCGCCGTTGACCGCCGCCGACACGACGCGGGTGGGGTCGAGTTCGTGGCAGCGCGCGACCATCGCCGCGCCGATGCGCTCGCCCTGCTGTTCCAGCGCGCCCTTCTGCAGCCGCCATTCCTCGTTGCCGATCGACCAGAGGATGATCGAAGGCGAGTTGCGGTAGCGCTTCACCATCACGTCGAGCTGCTGCATGCCGCTGGGGCTGGAGCTCATGTGCCGCGTCTCGCACATCATCAGCATGCCCATGCGGTCGCAGGCTTCCACCCACTCGGGCGTCGGCATGTTGTGCGAGGTGCGCACGGCATTGCAGCCCATGCCTTGCAGCACGCCCACGCGGAACGATTGCAGCCGGTCCGGCAAGGCCGCGCCCACGCCGGCATGATCCTGGTGGTTGCAGGTGCCCTGGATCTTCAGTGGCTTGCCATTGAGGAAGAAGCCGCGGTCGGGGTCGAACGCCGCCGTGCGGACGCCGAACGGGAACTGCTCGGCATCGCGCGTGGCGCCATCGACGATCACCTTGACCAGCGCGGTGTAGAGGTGCGGTTCGTCGGGCGACCAGAGCGAAGGCGCATCGATGCGTGCCGTCGCCTTGCAGTCCGCCGATGCGCCGGGTGCGATGGCCTGCGCGGGTGTCGTCGCCTGCGCGACCACGCGGCCGGAGGCGTCGGTGATGCGCCATTCCAGCGACGCCTGCACGGCGTGTTCGCCTTCGTTCTCGACGAGGGTGGCCAGGTCGAGTTTGGCCGCGTTGCCCTCGACAGCCGAGCGCACCACGCTCTCCCAGCGACCGAGATGCACGGGATCCAGCTTGGTCAGCCAGACATGGCGGTAGATGCCGGCGCCTTCGTAGAACCAGCCGTCGCCGAAGCTGGCGTCGACGCGCAAGGCGACGACGTTCTTGCCGCCGTAGTTCAGGAAATCGGTGAGGTCGAAGCGGAACGGCGTGTAGCCGTCGTCGTGCCGGCCGATGAAGCAGCCGTTGACGAACAGCACGACGTCGCGCATCGCGCCATCGAACTCGATCCAGATGCGGCGGCCGCGGTCGCTGGCGGGAAGCTCGAACGTGCGCCGGTACCAGCCCACGCTGGTCGCGGGATAACGGCGCCCGAGCGGCTTGTAGCCGTGCGAGGTCAAGCGGGTGTCGTCGTCGCCGCTGTCATCGTGCACGGGCGGCAGTTCCACGGCCCAGTCGTGCGGCAGGTTCAAGGCACGCCAGCCGGCATCGTCGAATTCGGACGTGGCGATCTTGAAGTCGCCGGTCTTGGAAAAATCGCCCTGGCCGTATCCGTAGCCGAAATCCTTGGTCGGATCGACACCGTTGCCGAACGCGAAGCGCCAGTCGAAGTCGAGCAGCCATTGCTCGCGCGGCGCCATCGGCGACTCGCCAGGGTGCACGGGCAGCGACGACTTCGCGGCAGTCCCGCCGCCGATGCCGGCGGCCCACAAGGCACGCGGCAAGAGCCCGTAGCTTGCCAATCCCATGCTGGAAAGAATGAAGGTACGGCGCGTGGTATCGACCATCGGCTCAGATCCCGGCAACGTGCGATCCCACGAAAACTACACGCTGCACCACCGGTTTCCAAGCTTGCTGCAGACGCACGCGTGGTGCGCCCGTGGATGCCATAATGCGCGGTCACCAAGGAGTGTCCGCCCACCATGCCCCGCCGCCTGCTCGTCACCCACGCCCTGCCCTACGCCAACGGCCCGCTGCACCTGGGCCACATGCTGGGCTACATCCAGACCGACATCTGGGTGCGCGCGCAGCGGATGATGGGCAACGAGGTGCATTTCGTGGCGGCGGACGACGCGCACGGCACGCCGATCATGCTGGCCGCCGAGAAGGCCGGGATGACGCCGGAGGCGTTCATCGCCGGCATCCGCGCCAGCCACGAGGCCGACTTCGCGGACTTCCACTTCAGCTACGACCACTACCACACCACGCATTCGGAAGAGAACCGCGAGCTGGCGGAACTGATCTACACGCGTCTGCGCGACGCAGGCTTTATCGCCAAGCGCAGCATCCAGCAGCTGTACGACCCCGAGAAGCAGATGTTCCTGCCGGACCGCTACATCAAGGGCACCTGCCCGAAGTGCGGCACGCCCGACCAGTACGGCGACAACTGCGAGAACTGCGGCGCCACCTACGCGCCCACCGATCTCATCAACCCCTACTCGGTGGTCTCCGGCGCCACGCCGGTGCTGAAGGACTCGGAGCACTACTTCTTCGAGCTGTCGAAGTTCCAGTCGCTGCTGCAGGACTGGTTCGCCGGCAAGTACACCGGCGGCAAGCCGGTGGCGAACAGCGGCGTCGCCGCCAAGCTGCGCGAGTGGCTGGACGGCGGCCTGAAGGACTGGGACATCTCGCGCGACGCGCCTTACTTCGGCTTTCCGATCCCCGACGCGCCGGGCAAGTTCTTCTACGTGTGGCTGGACGCGCCGGTCGGCTACCTCGCCAGTTTCAAGGCGCTGTGCGAGCGCACCGGGCTGAAGTTCGACGACTTCCTCGGCGCCGACAGCACCGCCGAGATGCACCACTTCATCGGCAAGGACATCATCAATTTCCACGGCCTGTTCTGGCCGGCGATGCTGCACGGCGCGCGGATGCGCGTGCCCACCGCGCTGCACGTCAACGGCTACCTCACCGTGAATGGCGCGAAGATGTCCAAGTCGCGCGGCACCTTCATCCAGGCGCGCACCTATCTGGACTCGGGACTCAACCCAGAGTACCTGCGCTACTACTTCGCCAGCCTGCTCAACGACACGCCGGTGGACGTGGACCTCGACCTCAAGGCGTTCGAGGAGCGCGTCAACTCGCACCTGGTCGGCAAGTGGGTGAACATCGCCAGCCGCACCGCGGGCTTCGTGCAGAAGTTCTCCGACGGCAAGCTGGCGGCCAGCTTCGACGCCGAACACACCGCGCTGTGGCAGAACCTGCTCGCACAGTACGAGGGCGTCGAGGCGCTGTATGAGGATGGCGAATTCGCCGAACTCACCCGCCGCTTCGTGGCGATGGCCGATCTGGTCAACGGCCACATCGCCGGGAAGGCGCCGTGGACGATGGCCAAGGACGAGGCGCGTCGCGCCGAGCTCGCCCAGGTGTGTTCGTTTGCGCTGGCCGCGTTCCGTCTCCTGGCCGGCATCCTGAAACCCATCCTGCCCGCCACCGTGGCTGACGCCGAGCAATTTCTCGCTGCGCCCATCGCCGGCTTCGCCGACGCGCGCGATGCCTTGCACGGCCACAGCATCCACGCCTTCGAACCGCTGCTCGCACGCCTCGACCCCAAGCACATCGAGGCCATGGTCGAAGCCTCCAGGGAATCGCTGGGCGCGCCCGCGCCTGCCACCGAACCTGCCAAGAAGAAAACCGTGAGCGACACCGCCAAGCCTGCCGCCGCTCCTGCCACTGCCGACGCCCCCACCACCATCGCCATCGACGATTTCGCCAAGCTCGATCTGCGCATCGGCAAGGTCGTCGCCTGCGAGTTCGTGGACGGCTCGGACAAGCTGCTGCGCTTCGAGCTGGACGCCGGTGCGCTGGGCAAGCGGCAGATCTTCTCCGGCATCCGCGCCGCCTACGGCGAGCCGGAAAAGCTGCTCGGCCGCAACGTGGTGTTCATCGCCAACCTCGCCCCGCGCAAGATGCGCTTCGGCCTCTCCGAGGGCATGATCCTCTCCGCCGGCGACGGCGGCAGCGACCTGTTCCTGCTCGACGCCGACCAGGGCGCGCAGCCGGGCGCCACGGTGCGCTGAAACGCACCTCGCAGGAGCGGCTTCAGCCGCGATGCTTCCTGGCAATCGTGATCGCGGCTGAAGCCGCTCCTACCGCCCGATGACCGCAGCCGAAGCCATGCATAGCCTCGCCGACCGTATCGACGCGCTCCTGCCGCAGACGCAATGCGAGCAATGCGGCTACCACGGCTGCCGACCCTATGCGGAAGCGATCGCGCGCGGCGAGGCGGAAATCAACCAGTGCCCGCCCGGCGGCGCAGCGGGCATTGCGAAGCTGGCGACGCTGCTGGGTCGCCCGGTGCTGCCGCTGAACCCCGCCAACGGCGTGGAGAAGCCGCGCACTCTGGCGCGGGTGATCGAGGACGAGTGCATCGGCTGCACCAAGTGCATCCAGGCCTGCCCGGTGGACGCGATCGTGGGCGCGGCCAAGCTGATGCACACCGTGCTGGCCGACGACTGCACCGGCTGCGAACTGTGCGTGCCGGCCTGCCCGGTGGATTGCATCGTGCTGGAACCCATGCCGGTGGAGCAGATCGACCAGGCGCATGCCGATGCGGCGCGCGAACATTTCCGGAAACGCGAGGCACGACTGGCGCGCGAGGCCGCCGAACGCGAGGCGGAGCTGGCCGCGCGCAAGGTGGCGGTGGACACCGCCGCCTCGAGCAACCCGGTGCTGGCCGCGCTGGCACGGGCCCGCGCGAAACAGGACAAGGCTGAATGAACCTTTCGCACTCCCTGCCGTCACCCCGGCGCAAGCCGGGGTCCAGTGACTTTCGCGAACGCCCAAGGCGCTGGGTGCCAGCTTTCGCTGGCATGACGAGCGCCGCACCATGAAACGCGCCGACGTCGTCGAGCTGTTCGCCCGCCTGCGCGAGCTGAATCCGCAGCCCACCACCGAACTCGCCTACACCACGCCGTTCGAACTGCTGGCGGCCGTGGTGCTTTCCGCGCAAGCCACCGACGTGGGCGTGAACAAGGCCACGCGCAAGCTCTATCCGGTGGCGAACACGCCGCAGGCGATCCTCGCGCTGGGCGAGGAAGGGCTGAAGAAATACATCTCCACGATCGGCCTGTTCAACGCCAAGGCGAAGAACGTGATCGCGCTGTGCGGCATCCTGCTGGAACAGCATGGCGGTGAAGTGCCGCGCACGCGCGAGGCGCTGGAGGCGCTGCCCGGCGTGGGCCGCAAGACCGCGAACGTGGTGCTCAATACTGCATTTGGAGAGCCCACCATCGCGGTGGACACGCACATCTTCCGCGTCGCCAACCGCACCGGCCTCGCCCCCGGCAAGGACGTGCGCGCGGTGGAGGACAAGCTGGAGAAGGTGGTGCCGCCCGAGTTCAAACGCGACGCCCACCACTGGCTGATCCTGCATGGCCGCTACGTGTGCAAGGCGCGCAAGCCCGACTGCCCGCAGTGCGTGATCCGCGACTTGTGCCGTTACAAGGACAAGACACTGGAGTGAGCAGCGACCTGTTCCGCGTCCGCGGAAAGCTTGTCGCCAGTGCGCCCCTCACCCCAACCCTCTTCCTCGCTCCTCAAAGCAGGGCCATCCGTGGCCCTTCCCCGCGTCCCAATTGGGAGAGGGAGAAAAACCAAAGCAAACGGCGGGCATCGTGCCCGCCGTTTTCCGTCCCTGGGTCGAACTCCATTGCGATAAACGATGCTTCAGGGCGCCGGCAAGAGCGTCGAAGCGACCGCGGCATGCCAAGGCACTGGCCGCAAGTACGCAAACACCCGCCTCATGGAACCTCTGGTTACGTAGGTCGGGATTCATCCCGACCTACGCCCCGGCAAGCGGCAGGCGGGATGAATCCCGACCTGCCTGCCGTTCGCTTCAGAAGGCCACTTCGCCGAACACGCCGATCTCGTTGGTCTTCACGTTCTGCACGTGCGGCGGCAGCGGCGTGAGCACCGACTTGTCGCCCTTCTCGTGCTTCCACACGCCGGCCAGCTTGAAGCCCTTGGTCACCTGGTACTGCAGGCCGACGTTGTAGTAGGTGTCCTTGGCGTTGTGGTCCAGGTCCTTGCTGAGCTTGGCTTCGTCGTAGCGGGCGAACAGGGCGAGGTCGTCGGTCAGCGCCACACTGCCCCACACCGACCAGCCATCGGCCTTGTCGGCCTGCGGGGTCAGCACGTTGTTCCAGTTCTTCGCGGTGAAGTACTCGCCGCCCACGCGGAACTGCTTGTTGACGTAGGCGATCAGGAAGTCGCCGCGCTGCGCAGTGTGGTCGGCACCGGCGGTCTGGGTCTCCTGGCCGCGGTGGCCGGAATAGCCACCCAGCGCCACGGTGAGGCCATCGAACGGCACGAAGCCCACGCGCGCTTCCACGTCCACGCCCTTGCTGCGGTTGGGGTTCTTGTAGCCGGCGCCGTTCACCACCGACACCGCGTAGTTGAACATGTTGTTGGCGCCCACGTCGCCGAGCGCATGCAGGCCCCAGTCGGCCGAGTTGCCGTACTTCAGGCGATCCGTGAGGGTGTTCTCGACGTAGCGGAAACCATAGAGGTTCTCGACGAACGGGATCCACGGCATGTCGGCCGAGCCGACGCGGAAGATCGCCGCCTTGTCGAACTTGCCCTGCACGTAGGCCTTCTTCACGAACAGGTTGGTCTCGCCGTCGCTGCTGACGTAGTTGAAGTCGGTGGTGAGGTTGGCCGACCACACGTCGTTGAACTTGTGGTCGATGCCCAGGTAGAAGCGCTTCACGTCCAGCCCGACGCCGTTGGCGGCGGTCTTGCCGGTATCGCTGTTCTTCTGGTCGATGTTGCTGAAGTCGAAGAACATCTTGCCGGACACCTTGGTGTCGTTGACCAGCTTGTCCAGCGCATCCACGCGCTTGCTCAGCGCGTCGCTGGGCGCGGCGGCGATGGTTTCCTGCTTCGCCTGCACCTGCTGCACGGCCTGGGCGGTCTGGCTCTGCGCCTCGTTCTGCGCGGTGGACTGCGCCTGCAGTGCGTCCACCTTCTCCTGCAGAACGGCGAGCTGAGTCTTGAGCTGGGCCACCTCGTCGGCGCTGACGGTAGCCTTGGCGACGGCCTTGTGGTGCGTCGTCTTCTGCGCCGGGGCGGCGCTGGCCGCGAAACTGGTCAGGCCCAGACCGGCGGCGATCGCGAGCGCGAGCGTCTTCGAGTGCATGCATTTCTCCACTGTAGTGATGGCGGGATCCGCCTCGACCGTCCCCTGGCTGACGCCGGCCGGCAAGGCTCGAACGGGTCGCAGCATGCTGTCCGATCTTTGCGCTTGCATGCACATCACATGACAGAATGAAGACATGCCGCAGGATCATGCCGCCCGCCGGAAGCCGGGCGGCGGCTGATATGCTTGGTCGATGGACGTTTCGAACAACAGCATGGCGGGCCGCATGGCCACGCGCTTCCGCGGCTTCCTGCCGGTGATCGTGGACGTGGAAACCGGTGGTTTCGACGCCGAACGCGACGCCCTGCTGGAGATCGCCGCGATCACCGTGGGCATGGACGCGCACGGCTTCCTGCACCCGCAGGCCACCGTGCACGCCCACGTGGAGCCCTTCCCCGGCGCGAACCTCGACCCGCGCGCGCTGGAAATCACCGGCATCGACCCGGACAACCCGCTGCGCGGCGCCTTGGATGAGCGCCTCGCGCTGGAGCACGTGTTCCAGGCGGTGCGCACGGCCGTGCGCGACCACGGCTGCCAGCGCGCGATCCTGGTGGGCCACAACGCCGCGTTCGACCTGGGCTTCATCAATGCCGCGGTGCGCCGCACCGGCAACAAGCGCAACCCGTTCCACCCCTTCAGCTGCTTCGACACCGCCACCCTGGGCGGCCTCGCCTACGGCCAGACCGTGCTGGGCAAGGCGGTGCAGGCCTCCGGCCGCACGTTCGACACCCGCGAGGCGCACTCGGCGATCTACGACGCCGAATCCACCACCCTGCTGTTCTGCGACATCGTCAACCGCTGGCGCCAGCTGGAGATGTTCGAGCGCGAGCGGATCGGGGCCGGCCAGGACGCGGTCTGAGCCCCGTCCAGGCGGCATTGTCATCTGCCTGCAACATTCATCTCATTTCATTGCAACACGCCACCGCTGCAATGGCGGGCACCGGGCACCGCCCCGTGCACCCCAAGGAGCCAACGTGTTGACCTCATCCCGTTCCATGTTCCGTCTCGGCGCGCTCGCCGTGTTCATCGCCGCCTCGCTGGGCGCCGTATCCGTGCAGGCCACCGACATCACCGGCGCAGGTTCGAGCTTCGTCTATCCCGTGATCTCGAAGTGGTCGGCCAGCTATGCAGAGAAGACCGGCAATCGCGTCAACTACCAGTCGATCGGCTCTGGCGGCGGCATCGCCCAGATCAAGGCCGGCACGGTGGACTTCGGCGCCAGCGACATGCCGCTGGACGAGGCCACGCTGACCAAGTTCGGCCTGGGCCAGTTTCCCGACGTGATCGGCGGCATCGTGCCGGCGTTCAACGTGGCGGGCGTGGCGCCGGGCAAGCTGGTGCTGGACGGCTCCACCCTGGCCGGCATCTTCCTCGGCAGCATCGCCAAGTGGAACGACCCGGCGATCGCCGCGCTGAACCCGGGCGTGAAGCTGCCCGACTCCAAGATCACCGTGGTGCATCGCTCCGACGGTTCGGGCACCAGCTTCAACTTCACCAACTACCTGTCCAAGGTCAGCGCCGACTGGAAGACCAAGGTGGGCGAAGGCACGGCAGTGAGCTGGCCGACCGGCATCGGCGGCAAGGGCAACGAGGGCGTCTCGGCCTACATCCGCCAGATCCCGAACTCGATCGGCTACGTCGAGTACGCCTACGCGCTGAAGAACCACATCGGCTACGCGCTGATGAAGAACGCCGCTGGCAAGGTGGTGGAGCCGAAGACCGCCAGCTTCCAGGCCGCCGCCGCCACCGCCGACTGGGCGCACGCGAAGAACTTCAACCTGCTGATGACCAACGCGCCCGGCGCCGACGCCTGGCCGATCACCGCCACCTCTTGGGTGATCATGTACAAGCAGCCGAAGAACGCCACGAACAGCAAGGTCAGCTTCGACTTCTTCAAGTGGGCCTACGAGAACGGCCAGGAACAGGCCCGCTCGCTGGACTACGTGCCGCTGCCCGCCTCGCTGGTGAGCCAGATCGAGAACTACTGGAAGACCGAGTTCAAGCAGTAAGCCGCAAGATAACCCCTCTCCCCTTGGGAGAGGGGTTGGGGTGAGGGTTCGGGCGTGGCGAAGCGTTTCGTCACGCCCGAACCCTCATCCGGCCCTTTGGGCCACCTTCTCCCGGCGGGAGAAGGAAAAGCCCCCTACGTGGTAACCGCATGTCATCGACTCCAGCCACCCACCTCGCCATCGACGCCGACCAGCGCAGCCGCATCGACGCGCGCCATGACGCGTGGTTCCGCGGGCTGCTGAAGTTCTGTGCGCTGCTGGTGCTGGCGGCGCTGCTGGGCGCGGCGCTGTCCACGCTGTGGGGCGGCCGCGAGGTGCTGTTCAAGGACGGCTTCCATTTCCTGACCAGCGACACCTGGAACCCGGTCACCGACGACTACGGCGCGCTGGCGCCGATCTTCGGCACCCTGGTCACGTCGCTGATCGCCCTGGTCCTCGCGGTACCGGTCAGCTTCGGCATCGCGCTGTTCCTTACCGAGATCGCGCCGACCTGGCTGCGCGGCCCGGTCGCCACGGCGATCGAACTGCTGGCCAGCATCCCGTCGATCATCTACGGCATGTGGGGCCTGTTCGTGTTCGTGCCGTTCATGGCCAGCATCGAGCCGACGCTTTCCGACACGCTGGGCAAGCTGCCGCTCATCGGCAAGCTGTTCGAGGGGCCGCCGCTGGGGCTGGGCCTGCTCACCGCGGGCATCGTGCTGGCGGTGATGATCCTGCCCTTCATCTGCTCGGTGATGCGCGAGGTGTTCCAGACCGTGCCGGTGCGGCTCAAGGAATCCTCCTACGCGCTGGGCTCGACCACCTGGGAAGTGGTGTGGGACATCGTGCTGCCCTACACCCGCTCGGCGGTGATCGGCGGCATCTTCCTGGGCCTCGGCCGCGCGCTGGGCGAGACGATGGCGGTGACCTTCGTGCTCGGCAACGCCTACAGCATCACCAGCTCGCTGCTGATGCCGGGCACCTCGATCTCCTCCTCCATCGCCAACGAGTTCAACGAGGCGGTGGGCACGCACCGCTCGGCGCTGATCGCGCTGGGCTTCCTGCTGTTCGTGGTGACCTTCATCGTGCTGCTGATCGCCCGCCTGATGCTGCGCCAGCTGGCGCGGCGGGAGGGCAACTGATGGCTTCTTCCGTCTACCTGCGCCGGCGCGCCGTCAACGTGATGGCGCTGGCCCTGAGCGCCTGCGCCACCGTGCTGGGCCTGGTGTTCCTGGCCTGGATCCTGTGGGTGACGCTGAAGAACGGCTTCAGCGCGATCAGCCCGCGCCTGTTCACCAAGATCACCGCCTACGCCGAGCAGGGCGGCCTGTCGAACGCGATCGTGGGCAGCCTGATCATGGACCTGATGGCGCTGCTGATCTGCGCGCCGATCGGCGTGCTCGCCGGCACCTTCCTCGCCGAATACGCGAACCGCACCAGGCTCGGCGCCACGATCCGCTTCCTCAACGACATCCTGCTGTCGGCGCCATCGATCGTGCTGGGCCTGTTCGTGTACGTCATCATCGTGCTGCCGATGTCGAACCTCACCCACGGCGAGGTCTCGTTCTCCGCCTTCGCCGGTGCGGTGGCGCTGGCGCTGATCGGCCTGCCGGTGATCGTGCGCACCACCGACGAGATGCTGCAGCTGGTGCCCGGCACGCTGCGCGAAGCCACGCTGTCGCTCGGCATCCCGCAGTGGAAGATGACCGTGCAGGTACTGATGCGCGCGGCCACCTCCGGCATCGTCACCGGCGTGCTGCTGGCGCTGGCGCGCCTCGCCGGCGAGACCGCGCCGCTGCTGTTCACCGCCTTCGGCAACAATTTCATGACCGTGCACCCGCTGGACAAGATGGAAAGCCTGCCGGTGGCGATCTACCAGTACACCAACGACCCCAGTCCCGACCTGCACGCGATCGCCTGGGCCGGCGCATTGCTGATCACGCTGTTCGTGCTCGCGCTCAGCCTGCTGACCCGAATGCTGTTCACCCGCCACAAGGTGCGTTATGACTGAC
Organism: Rhodanobacter humi; assembly: GCF_041107455.1. Taxonomy (NCBI): domain Bacteria; kingdom Pseudomonadati; phylum Pseudomonadota; class Gammaproteobacteria; order Lysobacterales; family Rhodanobacteraceae; genus Rhodanobacter; species Rhodanobacter sp. FW106-PBR-R2A-3-15. The sequence goes on along the minus strand of NZ_JBGBPY010000001.1, from coordinate 3,648,330 downwards.
CCCGCAGCCAATGCCGCGGATTTCACGGCTGCCGCGGAAAGCGCCACGGCACGCACCAAGATCACGGTACGCGACCTGCACTTCCACTACGCCGGCTCCCATGCGCTGAAAGGCATAGCCATGGACATCCCGGAGAAGCAGGTCACCGCGATCATCGGCCCCTCCGGCTGCGGCAAGTCCACCCTGCTGCGCATCTTCAACCGCATCTACGCGATCTACCCGAAGCAGGTCGCCAGCGGCGAGGTGCTGCTCGATGGCGAGAACATCCTCGATCCGAAATATTCGCTCAACCGCCTACGCAGCAAGGTCGGCATGGTGTTCCAGAAGCCGGTGCCGTTCCCGATGACGATCTTCGAGAACGTGGCCTACGGCATCCGCCACCATGAGAAGCTCGGCAAGGCCGACATGGCCGAGCGCGTGGAACAGGCGCTGCGTCGCGCCGCGTTGTGGGACGAGGTGAAGGACAAGCTCAAGCACAGCGCGCTCGGCCTCTCCGGCGGCCAGCAGCAGCGCCTGTGCATCGCCCGCGGCATCGCGCTCAAGCCCGAGGTGCTGCTGCTGGACGAACCCACCTCGGCGCTGGACCCCATCGCCACCGGCCGCATCGAGCAGTTGGTGGAAGAGCTCAAGCACGACTACACCATCGTGATGGTCACCCACAACATGCAGCAGGCCGCGCGCGTCTCCGACCGTACCGCCTTCATGTACCTGGGCGAGCTGATCGAGTTCGACGTCACCGAGAAGATCTTCACCAAGCCCTCGAAGAAGCAGACCGAGGACTACATCACCGGCCGGTTCGGCTGATGGAATGAAGCCCCTCTCCCGCTCGCGGACGCGAAGAAGGGCCATGGATGGCCCTGCGTTGATGAGCGAGGAAGAGGGGTTGGGGAGAGGGCATGCTTTTCGCTCCGCCCGCTCCCTCTCCCGCCCTTCGGGCACCCTCTCCCGCAAGCGGGAGAGGGAACAAGACACGAGGCACACCATGAGCACCGGCAAAGAACACATCATCAAGAGCTACGACGACGAGCTGACCCGCCTCACCGGCGAGCTGGTGCGCATGGGCGAACTGGCGGTGAGCCAGCTGGAGGCCGCGATCGACGTGGTGGAACGCCGCGACGAGCGTGCTGCCCAGCACGTGGTGGGCAACGACGACGCGATCGACCAGCTGGAGCAGGAGATCAGCCACGACGTGGTGCGCCTGCTGGCGCTGCGCGCGCCGATGGCCGGCGACCTGCGCAACGTGTTCGCCGCGCTGCGCATCGCCGCCGACATCGAGCGCATCGGCGACTACGCCGCGAACGTGGCGAAGCGCTCGATCCCGCTGTCGATGGCCGCGCCGATCAACCCCACCAGCGGCCTCGCCCATCTCGCCGAACTCGCCGCCGCCGAGGTGCGCGGAGTGCTGCGCGCCTACCGCGACCGCGACGCCGAGCGCGCCTACCAGGTGTGGGAGGACGACGTGGAGCTGGACGATGCCTACACCGGCTACTTCCGCCAGCTGCTCACCTACATGATGGAAGACCCGCGCAACATCACGCCGTGCACGCACCTGCTGTTCATGGCGAAGAACATCGAGCGCATCGGCGACCACGCCACCAACATCGCCGAGAGCGTGTGGTACCAGGTCACCGGCGAACCGCTCACCGCCCAGCGCGCCAAGCGCGACCTCACCGCGAGCCCCGAGCTGCCGAAGCTGGGCGACCGCGGGGATTGAGGCCCGACAACGCTTCACGCCGCCCGCACCGTAGGAGCGCACCCTGTGCGCGAATGCTCTGGCGCTTGATCGAGGCCAAAAGCATTCGCGCACAGGGTGCGCTCCTACAGCATTTCGTTCGACGGCCCAGGCATCAATCGACCATCCGCCCCGTACGCCGCAACTGCACCCCGCGCGCAATGCCATAGACGCCAATCGCAATCCATGCCACTTCCAGCAGGAACGCCGACCAGTTGAAGTTGCCGAACGTCAGCGACAGCAGCACGCCGAACGCGCCAAGGATGTTCATGAGCTGGTAGGCCAGCTTGTTGCCGTGCAGCTTGCGGGCCTGCAACAGGAAATACGCCAGCAACACCAGCAGCACGCCGATGTAGCCGGCCCAGTCGTACCAGTGGAAGGTCATCGCAGTCCGCTCCGTTGGCGCAGTGCCTCGAACAACACGACACCGGTCGCCACGGAAACGTTGAGGCTTTCCATCGCGCCCGGCATGGGAATCTTCGCCGTGAAATCGCAGGTCTCGCGGGTGAGTCGGCGCATGCCCTCGCCTTCGCTGCCCATCACCAGCGCCACCGGCCCCTTGAGGTCGATGCCATAGATCGACTGCTCGGTGTCGCCGGCCAGTCCCGTGATCCACACGCCGGCATCCTTCAGCACTTTCAGCGTGCGTGCGAGATTGGTCACCGCGATCAGCGGCACGCGATCGGCGCCGCCGGCCGAAGCGCGGCGTACCACCGGCGTCAGGCCCACGGCGCGGTCCTTGGGCACGATCACCGCGGTGACGTTCGCCGCCGCCGCGCTGCGCAGGCAGGCGCCAAGGTTGTGCGGATCGGTGACGCCGTCCAGCACCAGCACCAGCGCCGCGCTGCCGACCTGTTCCAGCAAGGCCGGCAGATCGCCCTCCGTCGCCATCGCGGGGGCTTCGTACAACGCGGCCACGCCCTGGTGGCGCGCTTCGCCGGCGAGTTTGTCGAGCTGCTCGCGCGGGCGGTGGTGCACCGGGATCTTCAATGCCTTGGCGCGTTCGGCCAGTTCATGCACGCGCGGGTTGCGCTGGCCGTTCTCGACCAGCAGCTCGCACACGCGCGCGGCGTCGTTGTTGAGGGCGCCGTCGACCGGGTTGATGCCGACGATCCAGTGTTCGTTCATCGCTTGCCTTTGGGTTTCGGTGCGCGCGCGGCCGGCTGCTTCGCGGCACGCGGCGCCTTCTGCGTGTTCATGTGTTGCTTGTCGTCGCTCTTCTTGGCGGCCTTCTTCGCCACCGGCCCGGACGGATGCGCGGCGGCGGGCGGCGGATTATCGCGCGACGGCGGCACGGTGGGCGACACCGGCTGCTCGCGCCGGCCGAACATGCGGCCGATCGCCTGCGCCGCCTTGCCCACCATGCCCGGTGCCTTGCTGCCCGGTGCCTTGCTTCCGGGCAGCGAATAGCGCTCGCCCGCGGCGGCGTAGTCGTAGGCCTTGCCGGGGCGCGGCGGCGGCGCGGCAGAGGCGCGCGGCGCCACCAGCCGGAAGTCGATCTTGCGATCCTCCAGGCTAGCCCGCAGCACCTGCACGCGCACGTGGTCGCCGAGGCGGAACTGCGCGCCGGTGCGCTCGCCCTTCAGCAGGTGGCGCTGTGGATCGAAGTGGTAGTAGTCGTTGCTGAGCTGGCTGATGTGCACCAGGCCCGACACCTTGGACTCGTCCAGTTCCACGAACAGGCCGAACGAGGTGACGCCGGTGACGAGCCCCGCGAACTCCTCGCCCACGTGCTTGGCCATCCACGCGCACTTGTAGCGCTCGTCCACGTCGCGCTCGGCTTCCTCGGCGCGGCGCTCGCGCTGCGAGCAGTGCACCGCCATCGTGGCCATCTGCGCCGGTGTGTACTCGTAGCCGGACGGCTTGCCGCCGGTGAGCGCGTAGCGGATCGCACGATGCACCAGCAGGTCGGGATAGCGGCGGATCGGCGAGGTGAAGTGCGCATACGCCGACAGCGCGAGGCCGAAGTGGCCGCGGTTGTCCGGCTGGTAGGCCGCCATGCTCTGCGCGCGCAGCAGCACGCTCTGGATCAGCTCGCGCTCCGGGCGCTCCTGCACCATGCGCAGCACGTCGGCGAAGTCGGCGGGACTCACCTCCTCCACCGGCGGCATGCGCAGCTTGAACTCGCGCAGGAACTGCTGCAGGTCCTCGTACTTCTCCGCCGGCGGCGGCTCGTGCGCGCGGAACAGCGCGGGGATCTTCTTCTTTTCCAGGAACAGCGCCGCCTGCACATTGGCGGCGATCATGCATTCCTCGATCAACTTGTGCGCGTCGTTGCGCGCGGTGGCGCCGGCCGACTCCACCTCGCCGCGCTGGTCGAGGCGGAACTTCACCTCCGGCGTCTCGAAGTCGATCGCGCCGCGGCGCTTGCGTTGCGCCGCCATCGCCCGGTACAGCGCGTGCAGGTTTTCCAGTTGCGGCAGCACGTCGCGCACCGCGTCGAGGGCGCCGGATTCGCGCAGGCCCACCGCCTGCCACACCTGGTCGTAGGTGAGCCGCGCATGCGAGCGCATCACCGCCGGATAGAACTTCGACTTCGCCACCTCGCCTTCGGCGTCGACCAGCATGTCGCAGACCATGCACAGCCGGTCGACCTTGGGATTGAGCGAGCAGATGCCGTTGGACAACGTCTCCGGCAGCATCGGCACCACGAAGCCGGGGAAATAGGTGGAGGTGCTGCGCTCGAACGCCTCGCGATCCAGTGCGCTGCCCACCGGCACGTAATGCGACACGTCGGCGATCGCCACCACCAGCCGCCAGCCGCCGCCGCGCTTCGGCTCGGCGTACACGGCGTCGTCGAAATCGCGCGCGTCGGCGCCGTCGATGGTGACCAGCGGCAGCTTGCGCAGGTCGATCCGACCCTCGCGCTCGGCCGCGGAAACCACGGGCTCCACCTCGGCCGCCGCGCGCAACACTTCGGGCGGCCATTCGCGCGGCAGGTCGTGGCTGGCGATCGCCATCTCGATCAAGAGCGAAGGCTGCAGGCGCTCGCCCAGCACGGCGCGGATCGCACCCAGCGGACCGCGGTGCGGCGTGGGCGGATCGGTGATCTCGGCCACCACGATCTGGCCGGCGCGCGCGCCCTGCGTTTCGCCCGGCGGAATCATCACGTCCTGGTGCAGGCGACGGTCGTCCGGCGCCACCAGGGTCACGCCGTTCTCCACCACCACGCGGCCCACCAGCCGCGGCGAGCGGCGCTGCAGCACTTCGGCGATCGCGCCCTGGCGACGACCGCGCCGATCCACGCCCACCACGCTGGCCAGCACGCGGTCGCCATGCAGCACGCTGCGCATCTGCTGCGGCGAGAGGTAAAGGTCCTCGCCGCCCCCGTCGGGGCGCAGGAAGCCGTAGCCCTCCGCATTGGCCAGCACCACGCCGGGGATCAGGTCGAGCTTCTGCACCGGCGCGTAGCCGCCACGACGGCCCAGCAGCAACTGGCCGTCGCGCACCATCGCGCCCAAGCGCTTGTGCAGCGCGTGGAGGTCGTTCGCGTCGTGCAGCTCCAGCGCCTCGGCGATGCGCGCCTCGGTGAGCAGTTCGCCGCGTTCCTCCAGCAGGGCGAGGATGGCCTCGCGGCTGGGGATGGGGCGCTCGTAGCGCTGCGCCTCGCGCTCGGCCTGCGGGTCGCGCCCGGCGCCGCCGCCGGCGCGCTTGCGCTGGCCGGCGGCCGCGTCCGCATGCTTGCGGGCGGATGGGGTTTTGCTGGCCGGCGCGCGACTGTCCGCGTGCTTGCCGTCCTTGTTCTTCTTGGTCACGAAATTGCCTTGTGTGAATGGCCGCCCCGCGCACGGTGCAGCCTGATGAGTGGGGCCGTCGACAAAGTGTTGACAGAACCCGGAGTGATCCCTAATCTACGCGGCTCACGCAGCCCGCAAGGCTCGCGCGACACCTGCCCAGGTGGCGGAATTGGTAGACGCACTAGTTTCAGGTACTAGCGGGTAAAACCGTGGAGGTTCGAGTCCTCTCCTGGGCACCAATTGTAGACGAAGCCCGCCGCAAGGCGGGCTTCGTCGTTTCTGCATTCGCCTTTTCCCTCCGGGGGACAAATCGGCAGGATGGCCGATTTGCACGGCGGAGCCGCCCGGAGGGTGAGGCACATGGATGTGCCGAATGCGGGTGGCGCGCAGCGACGGATGAGGGTTCGGTTCTCAAGCTCATGTTTCGCCCGAACCCTCACCGCAGCCCCTCTCCCGCAGGGAGAGGGGCTCAAACCGCCGGCCCCTTCAATTCGACCATGTTGCCCTGCGGATCGTGGCAGTAGATCGACGGGCCTTCGCCGCGTGCGCCGTAGCGCGAACCCAGCTCGCCGATGCGCACGCCGTGCGCCTTGAGGTGGGCGAGGATCGCCACCTCGTCCCAGTCCTCCACGCGCAGGCAGAAGTGATCCATGTTGTGGCCTTCCCTGCCCGGTGCGGCACCGCCCGATCGACCGAGCTTGCCGTCCATGCTGACCAGGTCGATCAGCGAGACGCCGGCGCGCAGCTGCACCAGGCCGATCGCGTCCTGTCGTCGCTCCTCGCGGCAGCCCAGCACCTCGCAGTAGAAGTGCTGCATCGCTTCGAGGTCGATGGCGCGCAACACGACGTGATCGATTTCGCCGATGCGTATCATGGTGCTCCCATGGGCTGACGGATGAAGGGCCGAGCATAGCCCACGCCCGCCATCTCACCGCCCCGACGAGATCCCCATGCCCCGCCCTCGCGCCCACCTGCGCCGCGCCTTTGCCATCCTGCTCGCCGGCACGCTGGCCACTGCCTGTTCGACCCTGCCCGGCCGCGACGCGGCGCCGCTGTTCGAGCGCACCACGCTGGCGAAGTCGGGCGACAACGGCGTGCACACCTATCGCATCCCCGCGTTGGCGGTGGCGAAGGACGGCACCTTGCTGGCGAGCTACGACGCACGACTGGACTCGGCGCACGACCTGCCCGGCAACATCGACATCCTGCTTCGTCGCAGCCGCGACCAGGGCCGCACCTGGAGCGCGCCGCAGACCGTGGTGCGCCACGCCCACGGCTCCGGCGCGGGCGACAGCAGCCTGCTGGTGGATCGCGATACCGGCCGCGTGTTCCTGTTCCATGCCTGGGCGCCGCCCGGCGTGGGTTTCTGGAACGCGCAGGCCGGCAATGCCCCGGACAGTCGTATCCAGCATCCGCGCTACATCTGGTCGGACGACAACGGGCTCACCTGGCAGGGGCCGCGCGACCTGCTCGCGGCGATCAAGCGCCCCGACTGGAAGGGCATGTTCGCCACCTCAGGTCACGGTATCCAGTTGCTCGATGACCGCGTCGCGCGCGGACGATTGATCCAGCCGTATGTGTTCCGCGGCCCCGACAACCTGATCCACGCCGTCAACGCGTACAGCGACGACCACGGCACCCGCTGGCGCATCGGCGAACCGCTCGGCGGCCGGCTGGACGAGAACAAGGCGGTGGAACTGGCCGACGGCACCGTGATGCAGAACAGCCGCTCCTCCGATCCGAAGGTGCATGCCCGCGTGGTGGCGCGGTCGCGCGACGGCGGCGTCCGGTTCGGCCCCGCGGAGCCCGACCCGCAGCTGCCCGACCCGCACAACAACGCCGACATCATCCGCGTGGCGCCGCTGGCCGACACCGGCCGGCCCGAGGCGCACTGGCTGCTGTTCAGCAACACCGCCGACCCGGACGAACGCCGCCGGCTGACCATCCGCCTGTCCTGCGACGACGGCCGCCACTGGAACGCCGGCCGCGTGCTCGATCCCGGCGACGCGATGTACTCGGCGATGGCGCGCCTGCCCGACGGCACGTTCGGCATCTTCTGGGAGGCCGGCGACGGCAACCTGGATTTCGCCCGCTTCAACCTGGCTTGGCTGGGCGCCTCCTGCCCTACCTGAACCGCGTGCGCGAACCGGCCTGCACGGCCTGCCGTGCCTGTATAATCGCCGGCTGAAAACGCATGGTGGGAGAAGCGGCGCCTCCGCAGGGAACGCGCCGCTGCCGAAGGCGCAACGCCCGTAATCGCTCAGGCCCCATACCATCCTGCGTGAAGCACTCTGGAGAGAGCGGTTGAATCCGCCGCCGAAGGGGCACGAGGCGCAAGCCTCCAAACTCTCAGGCAAAAGGACAGAGGGGCGCCCCGCGTGCGGCTCGCACGTTGATTTCGGACGCCCCTGCCATGAGCCAGAACACTCCCTCCCTGCGCGAGCTGGAACACCACGACGCCTTCATCGCGCGCCACATCGGCCCCAACGACGCCGAGATCGCGCACATGCTGCACACCGTCGGCCACGACTCGCTGGAGGCCATGACCGACGCGATCGTGCCCGCGAAGATCAAGTCCGCCGCGGCTTTGGCGCTGCCTGCCGCGATGAGCGAAGTGGATGCGCTGGCGAAGATCCGCGCCATCGCCGGCAAGAACAAGGTGTTCAGGAGCTTCATCGGCCAGGGCTATTACGGCACCCACACGCCGAACGTCATCCTGCGCAACATTCTCGAGAACCCGGCCTGGTACACGGCTTACACGCCGTACCAGGCGGAGATCTCGCAGGGCCGCATGGAAGCCCTCATCAATTTCCAGACCATGTGCGCCGACCTCACCGGCATGGAGATCGCGAACGCCTCGCTGCTGGACGAGGCCACCGCGGCGGCCGAGGCGATGACGCTGGCCAAGCGTTCGGCCAAGGCCAAGGGCAACACCATCGTGGTGTCCGGCGACGCGCACCCGCAGACCATCGAGGTGATGCGCACGCGCGCCGAACCGCTGGGCCTGACGGTCAAGCTGGCCAACTCCGCCGAGGAGTGGGACGCCGCGATCGCCGCGGACGACTATTTCGCGGCGCTGATCCAGTACCCGGCCAGCAGCGGCTGGCTGCTGGACTGGAGCGACGACGTCGCGAAGATCCACGCCAAGGGTGCGCTGGCCATCTTCGCCAGCGACCTGTTGGCGCTGACCCTGCTCAAGTCGCCGGGCGAGATGGGAGCGGACATCGTGATCGGCAACACGCAGCGCTTCGGCGTGCCGTTCGGCTTCGGCGGCCCGCACGCCGCGTTCATGGCCTGCCGCGACGCCTACAAGCGCTCGATGCCGGGCCGCCTGATCGGCGTCTCCATCGACGCCGAAGGCAACAAGGCCTACCGCCTCACCTTGCAGACGCGCGAGCAGCACATCCGCCGCGAGAAGGCCACCAGCAACATCTGCACCGCGCAGGTGCTGCTGGCCGTGATGGCCTCGATGTACGCCGTCTACCACGGCCCGGAAGGCCTGGTGCGCATCGCCTCGCGCGTGGCGCGCCTCACCGCGATCCTCAAGGCCGGCCTGCAGCAGCTCGGCTTCACCGTCACCCACCACGACACCGCGTTCGACACGATCAGCCTGAAGACCGGCGAGCGCACCGACGCCATCGCGGCGCGTGCGGTGACGCTGGGCGCCAACCTGCGCAAGGCCTGGGGCGAGTACCTGTGCATCTCGCTGGACGAGACCACCACGCGCGCCGACATCGAACTGCTGTGGCGTATATTCGGCGGCGACGACGCCAAGCTGCCGAGCATCGACGCGCTGGACACCAGCGCGCCGTCGCTGATCCCGCAGGCGCTGCGGCGCACCTCGGCCTTCCTCACGCACCCGGTGTTCAACACCCACCACAGCGAGCATGAACTGCTGCGCTACCTGCGCGCGCTGGCCGACAAGGACCTGGCGATGGATCGCACGATGATCCCGCTGGGCTCGTGCACCATGAAGCTCAACGCCACCGCCGAGATGATCCCGGTGACCTGGCCGGAGTTCGCCAACATCCACCCGTTCGCGCCGGCCGCGCAGACGCAGGGCTACCAGGAGCTGATCGCCGGGCTGGAAGCGCAGCTGGTGGAGATCACCGGCTACGACGCGGTGAGCCTGCAGCCGAACTCCGGCGCGCAGGGCGAATACGCTGGCCTGCTGGCGATTCGCGCCTACCATCAGTCGCGCGACGAAGGTCATCGCGACATCTGCCTGATCCCCGAGTCCGCCCACGGCACCAACCCGGCTTCCGCGAACCTGTGCGGCATGAAGGTGGTGGTCACCAAGTGCGACGCGAACGGCAACGTGGACCTGGAAGACATCCGCGTGCAGGCCGAGAAGCATTCGGCGAACCTCGCCGCGATCATGCTCACCTACCCGTCCACCCACGGCGTGTTCGAGGAGGACGTGGTGGCGATCTGCGACATCGTCCACCAGCACGGCGGGCAGGTGTACACCGACGGCGCCAACATGAACGCGCTGGTGGGCGTGGCCAAGCCCGGCAAGTGGGGCTCGGACGTCTCCCACCTCAACCTGCACAAGACCTTCTGCATCCCGCACGGCGGCGGCGGCCCCGGCGTGGGCCCGTGCGCGGTGCGTTCGCACCTCGCGGAGTTTTTGCCGCGCGCGCTGGGCAACGACGGTGCGCGCACGCAGGGCACCGGCAACGGCGCGATGGTCAGCGCCGCCACGTTCGGCAGCGCGTCGATCCTGCCGATCTCGTGGATGTACATCACGCTGATGGGCACGTCGGGCCTGCGCAAGGCCACCCAGGTGGCGTTGCTCAACGCGAACTACATCGCCAAGCGCCTCGCCGCGCACTACCCCACCCTGTACACCGGTCGCAACGGCCTGGTGGCGCACGAGTGCATCCTCGACCTGCGCCCGCTCAAGGACGCCACCGGCATCAGCGCCGAGGACGTGGCCAAGCGCCTGATCGACTTCGGCTTCCATGCGCCCACGCTGAGCTTCCCGGTGGCCGGCACGCTGATGGTGGAACCCACCGAGAGCGAATCGCAGTACGAGCTGGACCGCTTCATCGACGCGATGATCCAGATCCGCGACGAGATCCGCGCGGTGGAGGAAGGCAAGCTCGACCGCGACGACAACCCGCTGCGCAACGCCCCGCACACTGCGTTCGCGGTGAGCGCCAGCGAGTGGACACACGCCTACCCCCGCGAGCTGGCTGCCTTCCCGCTGCCCTCGCTGAAGCTGCAGAAGTACTGGCCGCCGGTGGCACGTGTGGACAATGTGTACGGCGACAAGAACATCATGTGCGCCTGCATCCCGGTGGATGCGTACAAGGAAGAAGCCGAGGCCTGAGCGCTCTACTCCCCTCTCCCATTCATGGGAGAGGGGCCGGGGGAGAGGGCAGCTTTTCGCACGATGAGCATGCCCTCTCCCCAACCCCTCTCCCGCAAGCGGGAGAGGGGCTCTCGACACTGCAAGCCCCGCCATGCGCGGGGCTTTTTGTTGGCGCGGCATATTGAATTGCAGGCGGCTTCCCGCATGTACCTTGGTTGGATCAGCCTGATGCAAGACAGGATCGCGCCGGCCACCGCGTGCCAGAATGCAAACCCCGCCACGCCTGACGCCATCCATTCCCCGGGATCGAGAGGTATCGCCTTGAACGCTTCCACGCTCGCCGAACCCGGCCGCCGCACCGACGCCGCCACCACGCCGCTGCCGCGCAGCCCGAACCTTCACGAAACCGATCCCGCACGCATGCGCGCGGTGCTGCGCGAGTACTTCACCAGCACCTTCGACCGCTACGAATCGCTGTTCCAGACACTGGCCGTCGATGCGGCCTGGTACGAGCCGTCGATCACGCTGCGCCACCCGCTGATCTTCTACTACGGCCATACCGCGACGTTCTTCGTCAACAAGCTGCTGCTGACGCGGATGATCGGGGAGCGCGTCGACCCGTACCTGGAATCCGTGTTTGCGGTGGGCGTGGACGAGATGGGTTGGGACGACCTCAACGATGCGCACTACGAGTGGCCCAGCGTGGCCGAGGTGCAGGCCTACCGCGACAAGGTGCGCGCGCTGGTGCTGCGCCTGATCGCCGAGGCGCCGCTGGAGCTCCCCATCAGCTGGGACAACCCGTGGTGGGCGATCGTCATGGGCATCGAGCATGAGCGCATCCACCTGGAAACCTCCTCGGTGCTGGTCCGCCAGCACAAGCTGGCCTACGTGAAGCCGCACCCCGCATGGCAGCCATGCACGCAGACCGGCGTAGCACCGGACAACACGCTGGTGAAGGTTGCGGCCGGCAGCGTGGCGCTGGGTCGCGAGACCGGCAGCGCCGTCTACGGCTGGGACAACGAATACGGCCACCACGAAGCCGAAGTACCGGCCTTCGAGGCCAGCCGTCACCTGGTCAGCAACCAGGAATTCCTGGCCTTCGTCGAGGCCGGCGGTTACGCCCAGTCCGGGTATTGGGAAGAGGAAGGCAATGCCTGGCGTGAATTCGCCAAGGCCGCCCACCCCACGTTCTGGCGTCGCTCGGCCGAGGGCTGGCAACTGCGCCTGATGACCGGGGAAGTACCGATGCCATGGGACTGGCCGGTGGAAGTGAACTACCACGAGGCCAAGGCGTTCTGCCGCTGGAAATCGGCCCACAGCGGCCAGCCGGTGCGCCTGCCCACCGAGGACGAGTGGTACCGCCTGTACGCCGAGAGCCGCCACGGTGCGCCGCACGGTGAAACGCCGGACGCCAACCTCAACCTCGCGCACTGGGCCTCGTCATGCCCGGTGAACCATTTCGCGCAAGGCGAGTTCTTCGATGTCGCCGGCAACGCCTGGCAGTGGACGGAAACCCCGACCTATCCGTTCGAAGGGTTTGCGGTGCACCCGATCTACGACGACTTCACCACGCCCTGCTTCGACGGTCGCCACAACCTGATGAAAGGCGGCTCGTGGATCGCCACCGGCAACGAGGCCGAACCCGCCTCGCGCTACGCCTTCCGCCGCCACTTCTTCCAGCACGCCGGTTTCCGCTACGTGGTGTCCAAGCACCTCAAGCCGGCCCCGGCCTCGCACTACGAGACCGACAAGCTGCTCAGCGAATACGCCGAGTTCCATTACGGCGACAGCTATTTCGACGTGCCGAACTTCTCGCAGGCGCTGGCGGAACTGGCGATCGACGCGATCGGCGACGCGCCGAAGCGCACGGCGCTGGACCTGGGCTGCGCCTCCGGCCGCGCCAGCTTCGAACTGGCGCGCCACTTCGGCCGCGTCACCGGCGTGGACTTCTCCGCACGCTTCATCGGGCAGGGCGTGGCGCTGGCACGTGGCGACAGCTTGCGTTACCTGCTGGCCGACGAAGGCGAGCTGGTCGAATACAAGTCGCGCAACCTCGCCGAACTGGGCCTCGCGGATACCGCCGCGAAGGTGGAGTTCTTCCAGGGCGATGCCTGCAACCTCAAGCCGCAATTCACCGGCTACGACTTCATCCTCGCCGCGAACCTGATCGACCGTCTCTACAACCCGGCGCAGTTCCTCGAAGCGATCCACGAACGCCTGAACACCGGCGGCGTCCTGATGATCACCTCGCCCTACACCTGGCTGGTCGAGCACACGCCGCGCGCGGACTGGCTGGGCGGCTTCAAGAAGGACGGCGAGAGCTACACCACGCTGGACGGCCTCGACGCGATCCTCGGCGCGCACTTCGAGCGGCTGGGCGAACCGCGCGCCGTGCCGTTCGTGATACGCGAGACGCGCCGCAAGTTCCAGCACACCTTGTCCGAGGTCACGCTGTGGCGGCGGCGGGCGTGAGTCGAACGGGCCGCCGCCCTGCTCCCCTCTCCCCCCGGGAGAGGGGCCGGGGGAGAGGGTTCGGGCTCGCCACAGCCCACCGCTCCGCACCAGCCGGTCTACCTGCCGCCAGGCAGGTTGCGCGTGGCCGCCCATGAGCTTCGACTTCGACCAGCCCATCGACCGCCGCGGCAGCCACGCGACGAAGCTCGACGGCCGTGTGCGGAAGTTCGGCTCGGCCGATGTCATGCCGCTGTGGATCGCCGACATGGATTTCGCCGCGCCGCCGTGCGTGGTCGAAGCGCTGCAGGAACGCGCGCGACATCCCATCTACGGCTACACGCAATACCCGGCCAGCCTGTCCGATGCGCTGATCGGCTGGTGCGCGCGGCGCCATCGCCGGGCGCTGGCACGCGAGGCCACCCTGCCGGTCAACGGCGTGCTGGCCTCGCTCTCCGCCGCGCTGCAGGCGGTGACGGCACCCGGCGACGCGGTGATCGTGCAGCCGCCGGTCTACGGCGGCTTCTTCCACGCCACCAGCGCCAGCGGCCGCAAGCTGGTGTTCAACCCGCTGCGCGAAAGCGACGGTCGCTACACGATGGATCTCGCGCAGCTGGAGCAATGTGCGAAGGACGGCGCCCGCGCCCTGCTGCTGTGCAATCCGCACAACCCGGTGGGCCGTGTGTGGAGCGAAGGCGAGCTGACCGAACTGCTGCAGCTCGCGCGCCGCCACGAACTCGCCATCATCAGCGACGAAGTGCACGGCGACCTCGCCCTGCCCGGCGCGCGCCACATCCCGCTGGCCACGCTCGCCCGCGCGGACGACCGCATCATTTCGATAGTCTCGCCGAGCAAGAGCTTCAACCTGCAGAGCCTGGCACTGTCCGTGCTGGTGGCATCGCGGCCGGAGCTGCATGCCGCGGTGGCGCGCAAGGTCGACGACCTGCATCTCGACGGCGCCAATCCATTCGCGATCGCCGCGGCGGAAGCCGCATGGTCTAGCGGCGACGCATGGCTGGGCGCCCTGCTCGGCTACCTAGCCGGCACGCGCGACTTCGTTGCCGAAAACCTGCGTGCGCGACTGCCCGCGCTGCGCATGCAGCCGGCCGAGGCGGGCTACCTGCTGTGGCTGGACTGTCGCGCGCTGGGCATGGATGACGCCGCGCTGCGCGATTTCTTCGTGCAGCGCTGCAAGCTGGGCCTGAACCCCGGCAGCGACTTCGGCCCCGGCGGCAGCGGCTTCATGCGCATGAACATCGGCACGCCTCGGCAGAATATCGAGGCGGCGCTGGATGCCATTGAGGCGGCGCTGGGCTGATGTTATTCGCCAAAACCAACGATGGCTTTGACCCTCAGCAGTCGCTCGGAAGTGCACTCTGACCCGGGTTTCCGGATTTCCAGCCCGCGATGGAAGGTCGGCTTCAAGCGGTCTGCGGTAGGTAACTGGGCCGGGCCGCTGTCATTCCCTGCTTCACTTGCACGGTGACCTCATCCGCCAGCACCTCATCCAAGCCCGATTCGAGTCCGTCGAGCGCGCGTTTGACGATCTCCCCCGGACTGGATTTCGGGACATCGAATCCGTGCGTGAGATCCGTATCGACGTAGCCCATGTGCAGCGCCAACACTTGCGTTTTCTGTGCTGCCAGTTCGTTGCGTAAGGCGTTCGTGAGCGACCACGCGGCCGACTTGCTAGCCGAATAGGCGGCCAACTCGCCGCCATTCACCCACGAGGCGACCGACAGCACATTGAGCAAGGCACCGCCGCCGTTGGCCTTGAGGATCGGTGCAAACGCCTTGCTCATGCGCAACACAGCGAAGAAGTTCGTCTCGAAGAGCCGTCGTGCAACGTTCTCGCTGTCCGGCAGAAGAAAGCCACCGGGTTGGGCAATGCCGGCGTTGTTGATCACCAGCGTCACATCCGATGCCAACGCGGCAGTCGCCGTCACATCGTCCGGATGATTGACGTCAAGACGCACTGCTTGAACACCGGCTTGCGTGATGGTCGCCGTGTCGCGCGCACCGGCGTAGACCTTGCGGGCACCGCGGGCGAGCAGCTCGCGGGCGAATGCCAGTCCGATGCCGCGATTGGCGCCAGTGACAAGGGCAACAGCGTTCTCAACTTTCATGGGAGACTCCGGGAATGAGGGGAGCCAAGCTCATTTGAGCTTGACGACGACCTTGCCCTTCGCGCGGCCCTTCTCGACATAGGCGATGGCTTCGTTGGTCGATTCGAATGGAAAGATCTTGTCCACCACCGGGCGTATCGCACCGGCGTCGATGAGCGATGTGATCTGATGCAGCTGACTCCCGCTGGCTTTCATGAAAAGGAAGGCGTAGTCGACCCCGAGGGCATTGGCTTTTCGCCGGGTCCCGGAGCTCAACAGGCGCAGGATCAGTTTCACGAAGCCGGGTGCGCCAATGTCTTTTGCGAAACCGGGATCGGGTGGGCCGGAGATGGAAATGAGCTGGCCGCCAGGCTTCAGGATACGCAGGGATTTTTCCAGCGTCTTGCCATCCTGGCTGTTGAGCACCACGTCGTAGTCGCGCAGGATGGTTTCGAAGTTGTCCTTCTTGTAGTCGACGATGACGTCGGCGCCGAGGCGTTTCACCCAATCGACATTGGCCGTGCTGGTAGTCGTCGCCACGGTCGCACCCAGATGCTTCGCCAACTGGATCGCAAACGTGCCCACGCCACCGGAACCAGCCTGGATGAAGACTTTCTGACCCTTCTTCAGCTTCGCTTTTTCAACGAGGGCCTGCCAGGCGGTCAGGCCGACCAGCGGGATGGCGGCGGCTTCCTCCATGCTCAGGCTCTTTGGCTTGTGGGCCAGAGCACTTTCCTTGACTGCTATGGATTCGGCGAAGCTACCGATGTGGAAGTCCGGCGCGCGGGCATAGACCTCATCGCCGACCTTGAACCGCCGCGCGCGTGACCCAACGCGAACCACCATACCCGCGAGGTCGTGGCCGAGCACGAGCGGCATGTGGTACGGCAGGATGAGCTTGAACTCGCCGCTCTTGATCTTGGAGTCCAGCAAGTTCACGCCAGCGGCGTGGATCTGCACCAGTACCTCGTCATCGCCCGGCATGGGCTCCGGCATGTCGCCTAGCCGCAGATTGGCATTTTTTGCGTAACGATCGAGCAGGAAGGCTTTCATGATGTCTGTTTCTCCGGTCTCGTTAACGTGAGAGCGGAATGGCGGCTGCGTCGCGCGGTGGCATCGTTGCCGACGTGTCGAGCCGTAGGTCTTTCCGAACGCCGGCATCCAACACGCTGGCTGGTGCAAACCGACGTAGCAAGCGCATGCGCTTGGCGAGTCCAGGGGCGTACCGAATTTCTGGGCTCGTTGCCATGGCTGCTTTCACCACGATTTCGGCCACCACTTCTGGGCCGTCTGCGCCCACGAGTACTTCTTTCACCCGCCGCTCCACACCCCCGCAAATGCCGCGATACACGTCGAGCGGTGCGTCTGGTTTCATCAGGTTCGCGTCGAACGGCGTGTTGATGTAGGCAGGCTCGACGACGGAGACATGAATGCCCAAGGTGCGCAGTTCATGGTCGAGCGCTTCCGAATAGCCTGCGACTGCGTGCTTGGTGGCGGAGTACAGCGCCATGTAGGGCATCGGCAGGAAGCCCAGCACGGAGCCGATATTGATGATGCGGCCGCTGTGCTGCTGACGCATGTGCGGAAGCACGGCGCGCGTCATGCGGACGATGCCGAAGAAGTTGGTATCGAAAATGGCGCGGGCTTGGTCGAGCGAACTCTCCTCCGCCGCGGCGGGCGCGACGCCGAAGCCGGCGTTGTTCACGAGCAGGTCGATGCGGCCTTCGTAATGGATCAACGCGTTGACGGCTGCTTCGACCGAGGCGTCGCTAGTCACATCGAGCGCCAGCATCTCGAACCCGCGCTGACCTGATTGCGCACCGCGCCGGCTGGTGCCGTAGACCTTGTAGCCGGCCTTGGCGAGTTGCCCGGCGGTCGCTTCGCCGATGCCTGACGATGCGCCCGTGACGAGCGCAATGGGTTGCCTGGATTTCATGGGGATACCTGCCTGTGAGTCTTCATGGTATGGGTGGCGGCGATGGCACGGCGCTGCTTGCCGAAACGGATTGGTGCCGCCAGTTGTGTTGTACAAATATGATAGTCATCATATTCGTTTGCAAATGAAAATTCGCCACCACGATCAGGTGTCGGCAGTAGACAAATACTTCAACGCGGCTTTTCGTAGCGCATCGGACAGTTTCGGTTCGTCGACCGCTCGTGCCAGGAGCAGGGCACCGACCATGGTGGCCACCGTGACGAGTGCACGCTCATGCGCACCGGGCTGCCCCCAGTCAGGTGACTGACGGGCGACGACATCGATCATCTCCTTGATGCGCCGCGTGGCTGCGCGACGTACTTCGGGCGCTTGACGCGGCATCTCCGAACCGAGCGCAACGACCGGACAGCCCAGTTCCGCGCTCTCCAGGTGCTCCTTGGACAGATAGGCCTGCACCAGCGACTGCAAAGCGTGTTCAGGCGGTGCCAATGCAGCGACACGGGACGACGCGGTAACGGCATCAGCACCGGCGCGGTCAGCCGCCTCGGCAAGCATCGCTTCGCGCGAAGGAAAGTGCGCATAGAAACCGCCGTGGGTAAGGCCAGCCTCCTTCATGATGTCGGCGACACTGGTGCCATCGTAGCCCGTACGCCGAATTGCTCGCGCAGCAACCTCCACGATACGTTCGTGCGTGACCTCTTTGGATTTGCCAGCGATCTTCCTCATATGATGTACATCATACACAAATTAATCTGAAGCTGCAAGGTGGCATGCTTGTACACGCCACCCGTTCCAACGATTCAAGCCTCGAAGGACAGCATTGGGGCGACAGGGTAGAAGTGGCGACTGTCTCAAATGGCCGAAAGCGAACACGCAAATTCTTCAGCGTCCGATGGCTGATCGACACCAGCGCGGTGGCAAGCATTTTCAGACTGAGTCATCAACGACCGCTGGAAGTCCAGTCAGGCGATACCGGAATCTGTTACCCCAAGGAACAGAAAAAACAAGGCCCCGCATGCGGGGCCTTATCGTGTCGTCAGCAGCAGGAATCAACCGCCGTGCTTCGCCAGCCAAGCATCCACCGCCGGCAGGCGATCCTTGCGGATCATCTGGCGGTACTGGATGTTCGCGATGGCGGCTTGCGCGGGACGGCGCGAGGAGGCCGGCAGGCTCGCCTCGTAGGCCTTGATCTTCTCGATCATCGCCGGGTCGAACGAGCTGCCGCCCAGGCGCGGATAGAACTGGCTGCGCGAGGTGGAGTCGACCAGCTTGTCGACCTGGGCGCGGTGCGCCATCGCGAAGTTCCAGGCCAGTTCCGGGTGATGCCAGGACACGGCGCCGATCATGCCCGCGCCGTTGGTGGCGCCCGGCTCGTCGGTGAGCGCGAGATCCAGCGCGCGCTGGGCCAGTGCCTTGTCCTCGGCGATGGCGAGCAAGGCGTACAGGCGGTCCTTGATCATCGGCGACTTCTCGGCCTTGGCCTCGGCATGCAGCTTGTCCCAGGTGGCCGCGTCCGCATGCTGCGCCACGATGGCGTAGATGATCTTGCGCAGCGCCGGCGGCACGGCCTTGGGATCGGTGGCCTGCGCGGCGTAGCGGCGGCGCACCTCGCTGAGAAGATCCTTGTCGCCCAGTTCGGCCAGCGCGCTGATGAGCTGCGTGCGCAGCAAGGTGGTGGAGGTGCTCTCGTCCGGCTTCGGCGCCCAGCCCACGCGCGCGAACACCGGCTTGAGCTGTGCCACCGCGTACTTGCGGAAGCTGGCCTGCCGCGCCTTGTCGCCGCGGTAGTAGCTGTCCAGCGCAGTGAGGCTGCCGGCCACTTCGGACCAGATCTCGGGATTCGCGTTCGCCGGCGTGGCCTTGGCCATGTCGAGGAAATCCGACACCGGCTGCAGGCCCACCATGCCCTCCGCCCAGGCGTCGCTCATCAGGCCGAGCTGGTCGATCGGCGCGAGTTTGTCGAAGCCCTGCTTGAGCGCGGCGAGCTGGGCGGGCGCATACAGCGTGCGGTAGTAGCCGCTCTGCCCCGCGTTCACCAGCACCGGGCCGCAACCCTGCAGCTTGATAGTGGCGCTGCCGTCGACCAGGGTGCTGGTGGCGGGATGGCCCACGACCTCGGCGCTCACCGGCACATGCCAGCGCAACGGCTGCTTGTGCGGGCGATCCTTGGTGAACTCGCCCTGGGTGAGCTTCACCGTGGTCTCGCCGTTGCTGCACACGGCGGCGCCCACGTTGATCAGCGGCACGCCCGGCTGCAGGGTGAAGTCGTGCGCCACCTGGGTGATCGGCTTGCCGCCGGCCACGCCGTCCATCGCGTGCCACAGATCGTCGGACACCGCGTTGCCGTAGGCATGGGCCTTGAGGTAATCGTGCACGCCTTGGCGCCAGGCCTCGGGGCCGACGTAGGCCTCCAGCATGCGGATCACCGCCTCACCCTTGGAATAGGTGATGGTGTCGAAGGCCTGGCTGGCCTGCTCCACCGTGGCGATCTGCTGCACGATGGGATGGGTCGACGCCACCGCATCGGCGGACATCGCGCCCTCGCGCACGCGCACGGCGCCCAGTGCGGTGTTCCATTCCGGATGCTGTTTCTCGGTCTCGCGCGCCTCCATCCACGAGGCGAAGCCCTCGTTCAACCACAGGTTGTCCCACCAGCGCATGGTCACCAGGTCGCCGAACCACTGGTGCGCCATCTCGTGCGCCTCGGTGGAGAACACGTTCTGCTTGTCGCCCTGGGTGGAGTACGCCGGATCGAGCAGCATCGCGTACTCGAAGGTGAAGATCGCGCCCCAGTTCTCCATCGCCGAGAAGAACTGGCTGCTGCCCGGCGCGGCGATGTTGTCCAGCTTGGGCAGCGGGTACTTGATGCCGAAATACTCGTTGTAGTCGTGCAGGATCGCCTTGGCCGAATCCAGCGCGAACTTCGCCTGCGCGGCCTTGCCCTTCTGCATCACCACGCCGATCTCGGTGCCGTCGGACATGGTGGTGGCACGGTCGAAATCGCCCAGGCCGAAGAACAGCAGGTAGGTGGACATCTTCGGCGTGGTCTGGAACGTGACCTTCTCCAAGCCGTTGCCCGCCGCGGTCCTGCTGGCCACCGGCATGTTGCTCACCGCCATCTCGTCGGCGGGCACGGTGACGCTGAGGTCGAACGTGGCCTTGTAGTTCGGCTCGTCCCACGAGGGGATGAAGCGGCGCGCGTCGGAGTTCTCGAACTGGGTGAACAGCGCGCGCTTCTGGCCGGAAGTGCTGGGGTAATCGATCGCGAACAGGCCGTTGGCCTGGGTGCCGATCTTGCCGGTGTAGTCCATCGCAAGCTTGTAGCTGCCCGGCGCGATCGGCTGGGCGAAACTGAAGGTGGCGGTCTGCGTCTTCTCGTCCACGCTCACCTTGGCGGCTTCACCCTGCTTGCCCGAGGCCGGCGTCAGCTTCACCGAGGAGAACGTCATGCCCTCGGCGTTCAGCGTGATGCTGCGGGTGGGCTGCTCCACCTGGATATCCACGGTCACCTGGCCGTCGAAGCTCAGCTTGTCCGCATGCGGCGTGATGCCGACGGCGTAGTGCACGGGCCGAACGCCACGCGGCAGCTGGGTGGGGGCCAGCGACGACGCGGCCGCCGCCGGCTGCGCCGGTAACGCCAGCACGCTGCCGGCGGACACGGCGAGCGCCAGCGCGATCGCGGAAACCAGGGACTTGCGCATGAGAGCCTCTCCTGATGGTCATGCATGGGGTGCGGCGCCATGCGGCGCCGCACACGGAAACGGAAAAACGGGTGTCGCGCATCGTCGCGCCAGCGACGGCGGGCAGGAACAGCCGGAAGTCATGGCCGAGCCGGATGCGCCGCCGAGGCTTCACGTCGCGTTTTGCCCGCTTTGCGCCCGCCAGGCCAGTCTTCATCGCATGGCCGGCGAAAGCCGCCGGGGCGGCAGCTATGCTCGCCTCCATCGATCCAGCAGCGGGGGCATCACCGTGATCAAGGGCTTTTTCTTCGTGGCGAGGCTGGCCATCGCCTGGCTGCTGATGTTGGCCTTGGTGCTGACCCTGATCTTCAGCAGCGGCCCGTTCCATGGCATGGATCCGCTGCCGGAGATCATCGTCATCGTGGTGCTGGCGCTGGTGATCACCGGCGCGTTCTCGCACCTGCGCCGCGTGCGCCTGATCGCCGGGCACGTGAACCTGGACACGCTGGGCAACCGTCAGCGCCGGCAGATCGAGCTGCCGTTCGAGGCCGGCGAGGCGTTCGACATGCTGGACGCGGCGATCCGAGAACTGCCCCACACCGAGGAAATCGAAAGCGCCCGCGACAGCCTGCAGGTGCGCTCCAAGGTTCGCCGCCCGAATCCCTACGGCCGCGCCGTGCTCGGCTGGCTCAACCCGTTCAGCTGGCTGGGTAGCCGGCGCAACCAGATCTTCGCCACGGTGACGCCGGGCGACGGTATCGGCAGCGTCACCCTGGTATGCGAACCGGAAAGCGGTGCCTGGACCGACTGGTTCCGCGTGGACGACGGCACCAACCTGATCAACGCCGAGGCGATCTCCCGCGCCCTCGCCCGCCGCGTGGCCGAACGCCGCCGCCGCGAACAGCAGGCCGCCACCCAAGCCGCCACCGACAAGGAACTGGCGCAGGCCAGGCTCAACCTGCTGCACGCGCAGGTGGAACCGCACTTCCTCTACAACACGCTGGCCAGCGCGCAATACCTCACGCGCAGCGAACCGGCGCAGGCCGACCGCATGTTGGGCCATCTCATCCAGTACCTGCGCCACTCGTTGCCCAGCGCGGAGGAAACGCTGTCCACGCTCGGCGAGGAGCTGGAACGCGCCCGCGCCTATCTCGAAATCCTGAAGATCCGCATGGGTGCGCGGCTGGAGATGAGGATCGACGTGCCCGACGCGCTGCGCGCCATCACGTTGCCGCCGATGATGCTGCAAACCCTGGTGGAGAACGCGATCAAGCACGGCCTGGAACCCAAGCCCGGCGGCGGCACCGTGTGGATCCTCGCCCGCCTGGACGGCGACAGCGTGGCGATCACCGTGGCGGATGACGGCCAGGGCTTCGGCGCGGCCGGTGGCGGCACCGGCATCGGCCTGAAGAACGTGCGCGAACGCCTGCAACTCGTGTACGGTCCGCGCGCCTCGCTGGCGGTGGTCGCCAACGCGCCGGAAGGCGTGGCCGCCACGCTCACCGTGCCGACGCAACAGGTTGAACTGATCGCAACGGAATCGCGCCCATGAGCCGCGCCGTGATCGCCGAGGACGAACCGCTGCTGCGCGATGCGCTGCGCCGCCTGCTCCAGGCAACGTGGCCGGAACTGGACGTGATCGCCGATTGCGACAACGGCGCCGACGCGCTCGACGCCATCGCCACGCAGCAACCGGACGTGGCCTTCCTCGACATCCGCATGCCCGGCCTGAGCGGCCTGGAAGTGGCCGCCGCCGCAGCCGAGGCCAGCCCCGCCACGCAGGTGGTGTTCACCACCGCCTACGACCAGTACGCCATCGACGCCTTCGAGCGCGGCGCGATCGACTACCTGCTCAAGCCCATCGCCGTCGAGCGGCTGGCCGCCACCGTCGAACGGCTGAAGCGCCGCGCCACCGCCGGCCAGGCCGCGCGCGGCGACCTCGCCCTGTTGTTGCGCGAGCTGGCGCAAGGCACCGGGCGGACCGGCGACGCGCCGCCGCTCACCTGGATCACCGCCGGCACCGGCCGCGAGACGCGGCTGATCATGGTGGACGACGTCGCCTACTTCCGCGCCGACCACAAATACACCGTGGCGATGACCGCCGACGGCGAAGCACTGCTGCGCAAGCCGATCCGCGAGCTGCTGGAGCAGCTCGACCCGGCCGTGTTCAAGCAGATCCACCGTTCCACCATCGTCAACCTGAAAGCGATCGCCTCCATCGTCCGCGATGACAGCGGCAAGGGCACCGTGCGCCTCCGACAACGCCCCGAGACCCTCACCGTGAGCCAGCCCTTCATGGCGCTGTTCCGCAACATGTGACCCCGCCCGCGGCTCGCCATGCACGAGCCGCGCATGAACCCCACCACTCCGGAAAACCCATCATGCTGAAGCCGACGATTGCCGGCCTGGCCTGCCTTTGCCTTGCCGCCTGCGCCACCCATCTCATCGATCGCGACGTGCAGCGCCTGCACGCCCAGCGCGACTGCCGGGTACGTGCCGCCGTTGCCCCCGCCTATGCCGTGGACAGCACTGGCGTCGGCTTGCGCAACGTCGCGTTCGATCGCTGCATGCGCGCGGCCGTTCTCGCGAAGGGGCGGTAAGCGCGCTCCGTCGCTGTCCCATCTTCCGGTCGATGGCCGACTGCATTCCCGGCGGACGCGCGCTCGTCGCGGCACCGGCAGCCATGGCGCGCTGGTCGACCAGCGGCAAGTTGATGCATCACCGCCATGGAAGCACCTCGCGGCACGCACCTAGGCGCCGATGCACTGCACCCCTGGATCACCGGTGCACCGCGATGCGCGGCGACTTCAGCGCCAGCCAGCCGCCCGCGCCGTGCGTTCCTGCCGCGCATCGAAAACATTGCCGCGCAAGCGCGCATCGATCGCGGCCTGCACCGCTGGCGGCAACTCGCTGGCCGCTTGGCGCAAGTCGCCACCTTCGGGCAGGACCGAAGGCCCCAGCACGGGCAGCGCCCAGCCCGCGGCGGAATGGCAGGCAAGCCCGGCGCGCGACGGTGGTATGCGGATGGTGAAAGTGCGGCAGATATCCCCGTCGGCAGAACGGAAACTCAGACCGATCGCAACCGGTGCACGCGCATCCGGCGCGCTCGCCAGTTCGTGGTCGAGCGCGCGGGCCAGCGTGCCCGCGGCGAATTGCTGACCACCCTGCGTGCGCACCAGGGCGCTGCCGGATTGCCACCACCACAGGCCGGCGGCAAGCATGGCCAGCGATGCCGCAAGCGCGGCCCCCGGCAACCACCGGCTGCGCATCGCATGGCGACGGACGGCGGCCGTGCCGCGTGCATCGAATGGCACGACCGTCGCCGCCGGCGCGGACCGCGGCTGCAACAGCGCGGACAGATGCTCAGGCACCGGTTCGTCCAGCACCGGATCGAACGCGGCCCGGAGTCGCGCATTCAGGGCCTGCAACTGCCGTACGCGGCGGGCCAGTGCCTCGTCCTGCGCCAGTGCGGCATCGACGCGCGCACGCGCCGCGGCGTCGAGTTCGCCGTCCACGTAAGCCTGCAAGGTGTCGTCGTCGATCGGATTCATGCATCGTTCCCAAGATGGGCCTGCAAGCTGGCACGGGCACGGGCCAGGCGACTGGTGACGGTGCCCACCGGCACCTCCAACAAGGCGGCGGCCTCGTCGTAGGACAGGCCTTCAACCAGCACCAGCGCCACCACTTCGCGATGGTCCGGCGGCAACATCGCCAGCGCCTGCGCCAGTTCCATCTGCTGCGTGCGCCGCGCTTCGCTGCCATCGGCCACCGCCTCGCCGGCTTCCTCCGGCGCGAACACATGCTGTGCCCGGCCGCGCGCGCGCAACTCGTCCCGCCAGGCGTTGCGCGCAATCGCGAACACCCACTTGTCCAGCGCGGCGTCCGGCCGCCACTGCGCGGATCGGGCGAGCGCGCGTTCCAACACGATTTGCACCAAGTCGTCGGCATCGGCGACCTGCCCGGCCAACGCCCGCGCGAGACGGCGCAGGCGCGGCAGCAACGGGATCAGACCTTCGCGCACGGCATCGCTCGAATGCACGCATCACCTTCCATTACGTCTGGCGGGGCGGATTCCTTCCCTCGCGCGCGACGGCGCGGTTCGGGGGAATAAAGCGAGGCAATGCTAGCATCTGGCCCCATCGTCCCCGAGGTGCATGGCGATGCCACCGCTACGCGTTTCCACCCTGTTCGTGCCGATGCTGCTCGTGCTGCTGTCGCTAGGCCGCGCCGCACCGGCGCAGGCGCAGGTGCTCGGCCCGCTGCAGCGCCTGCCCAGCAGCCTGCCGCTTCCCGCCACGCCGCTGCCCCTCAGCGTGCCCGCGACGAACCTGCGCGGCGTCGACGACCTGCTGCAGCAGACGCAAACCCTCAGCCGCAAGCTGCAGATCCGCAACCTGCTGCGCAGCGAGCCGCGCCGCGTCGACGTCGATCCGCGGGGCGCGCCGATCCTGCGCGGCGAATTCCTCGTCACCGGCCTGACGGGAGCGTCGCTCGACGCGGTGCGCGCGCTGGGATTCGAGGTGGCGCCCGCGACCGCGGCGGACACGACGCTGGGATTGGACTTCGCAGTCCTGCACGACACCCGCGGCCGCGGCACGGCGGCGGCACTGCGCGCGCTGCAGCAGGCCGCACCGGCGGCGACCTTCGCCTACCAGCACCTCTACCTGCCGGCAGGCGGCGGCGATGCAGGCACAACCAGCACGCCCGCCACGCCGTCATCCACCGCAACAGCGCACCGCATCGGACTGGTCGACGGCGGCGTCGACCCGAGCGATCCCGCGCTGGCGCAAGCGCACATCGAACGCTACGGCTGCACGAAACCCAACCCGTCGCGACACGGCACGGCGGTCGCCGCGCGCCTCGTCGCCGGCGATCCGGACACCTTGTACGCCGCCGACCTGTGGTGCGGCGACGCGGTCGGCGGCACCACCTCCGGCCTCGTCGACGCGCTCGCGTGGATGGCCGGCGCAGGCGTGCCGGTGATCAACATCAGTCTGGTCGGGCCCGACAACCCGGTGCTCGCGCGCGCGGTGCAGGCGATGATCGCGCGCGGCCACGTGCTGGTCGCCGCGGTCGGCAACGACGGACCCGCGGCGCCGCCGCTCTTCCCCGCGGCCTACCCCGGCGTGATCGGCGTCAGCGGCGTCGACGCGCACGACCGCGTGCTGCCCGAGGCGGCCAGCGGCGCGCAGGTGGCGTTCTGCGCGTCCGGCGTGATCGGCCACGGCCGCGCGATGCTGCGCGGCACCTCGTTCGCCGCGCCGATCGTGGCGCGCCTGGCCGATCGCCTGCTGGCTGCGCCCCGTCCGGACGCCGCGGCCCGGGTGCTGCAATCCCTGATCGGCGAGGCGCATGCGCTCGGCCCGCGCTGCGGCCACGGCCTGCTGTCGCCGGGAAACTGAACGTTTTCCAACCGCGCCCGCGCGTCGCGGAAGGATCGCCCAGGCCCACGCGTAATGGACCCTGCAAGCCGCGGATTCGCCGCCGGCAGGAGGTCCTTCCATGCGCAACACGACACTCAACCTCACCCTGCTCGCCGGCAGCCTGGCCTTGGCCGCGATCACGCCGACGCACGCCCAGGTCCTGGGCAGTGGCGGCCTCGCCGGCAGGCTGGGCGGCCAGGTTCCCGCCATGACCGGGCAACTGGGTGGCCAGATCGGCGGCTCCGCGCGCGGCATGGGCGCCCTCGACCTGCCCGACATCAATCGCCGCGCCGCCGAACGCCGGGCCGAACGCCTGCGCCAGCGTGCCGCGTCGAACGCCGCTGCGACGACGCATGCCGTGACGCAAACCGCGACGCAAACCGCGACGCAGGCAGCCCTTCCGTCGAATAGCCAGGCGAGCGCGAACGGCGTCGCCAGCCTCGCCGGCGCTGCGAACGCCAACCATGCCGGCCAGACCGCGGCGAACGCCGCGGCCAACCTGGGCGCCGCCGCGACCGGTGGCATCGACGGTTCCGGGATGCGCGATGCGGCAACGGGCGCGGCTGGCCAAGCCGTGGGCCAGGCGCGTTCCGCGGCTTCGTCGGCCGCAAGCAGTGCCCGCGGCGCGTTGAACGGCGCGCGCAACGCAGCCGGCAATGCAGCGGCAAACGCCGAGGGCGCGGCCGGACAAACCATCGGTAATGGCGTGTCCTCGGCCCAAGGCGCCGGCGCGCTCGCGACGAATGGCGCCGGCAACGCTTCCTCGCCTGCGGGTTTGGTCGACTCGAGCACGGCGAGCCAATCGTCGGGCCAGGCGTCGGGCAACCAGTCCGCTCCGTCGTCACAGACGTCCAAGCCCATGAGCAGCGCCGACAACCGTTCGGCCCATGCATCGGGCGCGGCTGCCGGCAACGGCAGCACGCAGGCCGGTGCCGGTTCGATGTCGGGCGCGCAGGGGTCTGCGGCCGCCAGCGGTCAGGCCGGTGCCCAGGGCTCGGCCAATGGCGGCCTCTCCGCCTCGGCGCAGGCCGGCGGCAGCGCCAATGCGGACGCGCAGCAGCACTGAGGGTTTGCGGTTTCTCAACCTCTCGGCCCGGCCACGGATGGCCGGGTGACCACGGCAACAGAAAGCCCCGCATGGCGGGGCTTTCGTGTGTGCAGCGAGCGGCGATCGGTGCTCAGGCGAACGGATCGTCCAGCACGATGGTGTCGTCGCGATCGGCGCCGGTGGCGACGATGGCGAGCCTGCAGCCGGAGAGTTCCTCCACCGCACGCAGGTAGGCGCGGGCGGCGGCGGGCAGCTTGTTCCAGTCGCGGATGCCGGCGGTGGATTCCTGCCAGCCGGGGAACTCCAGGTACACCGGCTTGCACTCGTCCCAGCCGTCCGCGTCCAGCGGCGCCAGCTCGCGGCGCTTGCCGCGGTATTCGTAGGCGATGCAGACCTTGATCGTCTCCAGGCCATCGAGCACGTCGAGCTTGGTGATGGCCAGGCCGTTGATGCCGTTGATCTGCACCGCACGCTTCAGCGCCACCAGGTCGATCCAGCCGCAGCGGCGCGGACGGCCGGTGCTGGCGCCGAACTCGTTGCCGACCTTGCGCAACCGCTCGCCCATCTCGTCGTGCAGCTCGGTGGGGAACGGGCCGCCGCCCACGCGGGTCGCGTAGGCCTTGCAGATGCCCAGCACGTAGTCGATGTCGTGCGCGCCCACGCCGGTGCCGGCCAATGCGCCGCCCACCGTGGTGTTGGACGAGGTGACGTAGGGGTAGGTGCCGTGGTCGATGTCGAGCAGCGCGCCCTGCGCGCCTTCGTACAGGATGTTGCCGCCGTCCTTGCGCACGTCGTGCAGGATGGTGGCGACGTCGTCCACCAGCGGGCGGATGTATTCGCCCCAGGCCAGCGCGTCCTTCAGCACGGTGTCGTAGTCCACCGGCTCGGCCTTCAGCCACTGGGTGAGGATGAAGTTGTGGTAGTCCACCGCGGTCTTCAGCAGCGCGGGCAGCTCGTGCGGGTACATCAGGTCGGCCACGCGGATCGAGCGGCGCGCCACCTTGTCCTCGTAGGCCGGGCCGATGCCGCGGCCGGTGGTGCCGATCGCGCTCTTGCCGGCGGCGGCCTCGCGCGCTTTGTCCACCGCGATGTGGTACGGCATGATCAGCGGCGTCGCCGGGCTGATCTTGACGCGCGAACGCACGTCGACACCGTTCGCCTCCAGCTCGGCGACTTCCTTGATCAGCGCTTCGGGCGAGAGCACCACGCCGTTGCCGATCAGGCACAGCGCGTCGTCGCGCAGGATGCCCGAGGGAATCAGGTGCAGCACGGTCTTCTTGCCCTTGATGACCAGGGTATGGCCGGCATTGTGGCCGCCCTGGAAGCGCGCCACCGCGCTGACCCGTTCGGTCAGCAGGTCGACGATCTTGCCCTTACCTTCGTCGCCCCACTGCGCGCCGAGGATGACTACTGACTTGCCCATGATGTTCTCGCTCAAGTTTGAAGCGCCCTCACAGGGGCGCGAAAAGATAACCGTGTCGGCGCCTGGCTGCCGTGAACTCATCCGGTGCCGCACGCGCCATGTCGCCATCCCGGCGACGCGGCGCTCAATGCTTGGCCGGCTCCGGGCTCCCGAAGTAGCGCAGGAATTCCGAGTCGGGCTTCAGGATCAGCACGCCGTTGCCGTCGTCGAACGACTTCTTGTAGGCGGCGAGGCTGCGGTAGAACGCGAAGAATTCCGGGTCCTGGCTGTAGGCCTGCGCGTAGATCGCCGCGGCCTGCGCGTCGCCCTCGCCGCGCACCTTGGCGGCGTCGCGCTCGGCGTCGGCGCGCAGCACCTGGCCCTGGCGGTCGGCATCGGCCTTGATCTTCTCCGCCGCTTCCTGGCCGGTGTAGCGCAGTTCGTTGGCCAGCTGCAGGCGTTCGGCGCGCATGCGCTTGTACACCGATTCGCTGACCTCGTCCGGCAGGTCGATGCGCTTGATGCGCACGTCGACCACGGCGATGCCGAGGTTCTTCTGCGCCGAGGCGTCGGTCTGCTGGCGCACCCGCTCGGTGATGTCCTTGCGGCCGCCCGAGATCAGGTCCTGCAGCGTGCGCGCGTTGAACTCGAAGCGCAGCGCGTCCTTGATGATCGGGGTGAGCCGCTGCTCCGCCTGCAGCTGGTCGCCGCCGGTGGCGCGGTAGTAGGCCGCGTTGTCGGCGATCCGCCACTTCACGTAGAAGTCGACGTTGACGCTCTTCTTCTCGGAGGTGAAGTAGCGCTCCGGCTGCGCGTCCAGCGACAGGATGCGCTTGTCGAAATGCAGCACCTGCTGGACCACCGGCAGCTTGAAGTGCAGGCCCGGCGCGTAGTCGGTACGCATGATGCGGCCGAACTGCAGCAGCAGCGCGCTCTGCCCCTCGCTGACCACGAACATGCTGTTGAGGCCGAGCAGGGCCAGCAGCACGACGGCGATGATCGCGACGATCCTCTTCATGGCTGGCCTCCCTTGGCTGCGGCCGCATCGCTGCCGGAGCCGGCCGAAGCCGAGGTCGCCGCGGCGGCCTTGCCGCCGGTGTCGACGGCATCGCGCGCCTTTTCACCGGCCGGCAGGTTGATGATGTTGCGGCCGCCGGAGCCGTCGATCACCTTCGGGTTGTCGGCCATCACCTGTTCCATCGTTTCCAGCCACAACCGCTTGCGGGTCACCGCGGGCGCAGCCTTGTATTCCTTCAGCAGCAGATCGAAGCGGGCGGCGTCGCCCTGTGCACGGGCGATGCGCTCGGCCTGGTAGCCGGAAGCCTCGGCGGCGATGCGCGCCGCGTCGCCGCGCGCCACCGGCACCACCTTGCTGGCATAGGCCTGCGCGGCGTTCTCGATGCTCTGCTTGTCCTCGCGCGCATTGTTGACGTCGTCGAAGGCGTCCTTCACCTCGGCCGGCGGCGCCACGTTCTGGAAGCTCACCTCGGTGACGCGCAGGCCGCTGTGATAGCTGTCCAGCGTCTTCTGCAGCGCCTGCTGCGCCTCGGTCACCAGGTTGGCGCCGGCGGCGGAAAGGATCTGGTCCATGTCGCTGGAACCGATCACAGAACGCACGGCCGCCTCGGCCGCCGCGCTGACGCTGCCGTCCGGGTCGTTCACCGAGAACAGGTACTTGCGGGCATCGTCCACCTGGTACTGCACGGTGAAATCGACGGTGATGATGTTCTCGTCGCGGGTCAGCATGGACACGCGGTCGTTGACCGAGCGGATGCGCGTGGCCTCGACCTTGTCCACCGCCTCGATCGGGCGCGGCAGCTTGAGGTGGAAGCCCGGCGGCAGCGTGCGCGAGTACTCGCCGAAGCGCAGCACCACGCCGACCTGGCGAGCGTCGATGATGGTGTAGCTGCTCATCAGCAGGCCCACCACGACCAGCACGATGATCGCGGTGAGGATGCCGCCGGGGCCGCGGCCCAGCCGGCCCAGGTGATCGCCGAGGTTCTTCAGCAGCTGATCCGCCGAGAACTTGTTGCTGTTCGGGCGCTGCCGGTTCCAGGGGTCTTTCTGCCCGCCACCGGGTTCATTCCAGGCCAATGTCAGTCTCCTTCGGGCCGCTGGGGAGGCCGGCAAACCGCGCCGGAACACATCAGGTTGAACAGAAATCGCATGAGGCGTGACCGGGCTGCCTGTCGAGGTGGCGCCGAAGATTTTTCGGCCGCGCAAACGATTGGGATTCTAGCAGAGCGTGGCGGAATCCGGGGCTGGAGCGACCAGCAGCGCACGCAGCAACTCGGTTTCCGCCGCGCTGCCGCCGTTGAGCGGCGCGATCACGCTGCGCGGCGCGTCGATGCGTAGACGCCAGCCGTGCTCGTCCACCTGCTCGCCGGCGATCGCACCCACCGCCTTAAGCCGCGCATGCAGCCGCCCGGCCGTCAGCGGCAGGCGCAACTCGGACTGCACCCGCTCGCCACCGAGCAACTCGCCCAGCGCCTGGCGCAGCAGCTCGATGCCCGCACCGGTGGCGGCCGACAGCCACACCGCCTGCGGCCTGCCCTCGGCATCGCGGTCGATGCGCGGCTGCATCCCGGCTTCACCTTCCATCAAATCTATCTTGTTGAACACCCGCAGCTGCGGCACGTCGCCGGCGCCGATCTCCTCCAGCACCTGGTCGACCACGCGGCGCAGCGGCTCGCGCTCCTCGTCGGCGGCATCGCTGACGTGCAGCAGCAGGTCGGCGTCGCGCGCCTCGGCCAGGGTGCCGCGGAACGCCGCGACGAGGTCGTGCGGCAGCTCGCGGATGAAGCCCACGGTGTCGGCGATCACCGCCGGGCCGCAGGCGAGGTCGTCGAGCCGGCGCACGGTGGGATCGAGCGTGGCGAACAGCTGGTCGGCGGCATACACGGCGCCGGCGGTGAGCGTGTTGAACAAGGTGGACTTGCCGGCGTTGGTATAGCCCACCAGCGCCACCCGCGGCACCGTGTTGCGCAGGCGCGCACGGCGCTGCTGGCCGCGCTGGGTCTGCACTTTCTCCAGACGCTTGGTGAGCTGCTTCACCCGCTCGGCGAGCAGGCGGCGGTCGGTTTCCAGCTGGGTTTCGCCGGGGCCGCGGTTGCCGATCGCACCGCCGCGCTGGGCGTCCAGATGGGTCCAGCCGCGCACCAGTCGCGTGGCCAGGTGCTTGAGCTGGGCCAGCTCCACTTCCAGCTTGCCTTCGTGCGAGCGGGCGCGCTGGGCGAAGATGTCCAGGATCAGGCCGGCGCGGTCGACCACGCGCGCACTGAGGTGCTTTTCGAGGTTGCGCTCCTGCACCGGGCTGAGCAGGTGGTCGACCAGCACCAGGTCGGCGTCCAGCGCGCGCACCATCTCGGCCAGTTCGTCGGCCTTGCCGCTGCCGATGTAATAGCGCGGGTTCGGCGCCTCGACCCGGGCGGTGACGCTGCCCAGGATCTCGGCGCCGGCGGATTTCACCAGTTCGGCGAATTCGGCGGCGCGACGCTCGGCGTCGCCGCCACCGCGGGCATGCGGGAGCACGAGGACGGCGCGCTCGCCTTTCTTCTGACGATCAAACACGTGGGACGACGGCCTCTGTGCGTGGACGGAACCGGAGGGATTCCGTCTTCATGTGGGCCGACCGGCGATCAATCAAGCATCCGGTGCGTCGGCGGCCGGGGCGGCATCGGCATGCCCCTCGTGGCCGTCGTGACCCTCGTGGCCATTGCCGAGGCGCACGTTGCGGCTGGGCACCACGGTGGAGATGGCGTGCTTGTAGACCATCTGGCTGACCTGGTTGCGCAGCAGCACCACGAACTGGTCGAACGATTCGACCGTGCCCTGCAGCTTGATGCCGTTGACCAGGTAGATGGCCACCGGAACGCGCTCGCGGCGCAAGGCGTTCAGAAAAGGATCCTGCAGCGATTGTCCCTTGGACATTTCTTGTTCTCCCCTGAGCGGCGAACCGGCCGGGGAAAAAACGCCTGCGGCGCCCCGGCCCAACAGCATCGATGTTAACCGGGTTCAAGGGCTTGAAGGAAGCGGTTTTTTGGGGAATCGGCGCACGAAAACGAGGCCTCGCCACGGCCACTCATGCCGGCGTGCCGAGGAACAGTCGCACGGCCTCGCCTGCCCGCGTCAGCGGCGGTGCCCGCTCCGGATCGAACACCCGCGCGTCCAGCTCGGCGCGCAGCCAGGTGATCTGCCGCTTGGCCAGCTGGCGGGTGGCGAAGATCGCGCGCTCGCGGAAGCCGGCAGCGTCCGATTGCCCATCCAGATGCTCCCAGCCTTGCCGGTAGCCCACCGCGCGGATTGCCGGCAGGTCGGCGTGCAGGTCGCCGCGGGCGCGCAGCGTGCGCAGCTCGTCGAGGAAGCCCGCCGCCAGCATCGCGTCGAAGCGCTCGGCGATGCGCGCATGCAGCGGCGCACGGTCGGCGGGCAGCAACGCCAGCTTCAGCACGCGCCACGGGAACGCTTCGCCGCGACCGCCGCGCTGCAGTTCCGACAGCGGCCGCCCGCTGAGGGCTATCACCTCCAGCGCGCGCTGCAGGCGCTGGGCGTCGTTCGGGCCGATGCGTGCGGCGGCCGCGGGATCGAGCCGTGCCAGCCGCGCGTGCATGGCCGGCCAGCCGATGCACGCGGCCTCGTTGGTCAGTCGGGCGCGGAGCGCCGGATCGGCCTCCGGCAGCTCGGACAGGCCGCGCTGCAACGCCCGGAAATACAGCCCCGTGCCGCCCACCAGCAACGGCACCCTGCCCCGCGCCGTGATCGCGCGCATCGCCGCCAGCGCGCCGTCGCGGAACTCCGCCGCGGAGTACGGCCGTACCGGATCGCGGATGTCGATCAGCGCATGCGGATGGCGCGCCAACGTGGCTGCGTCGGGCTTCGCCGCGCCGATGTCCAGGCCGCGATAGACCAGCGCCGAATCCACGCTGACCAGTTCCACCGGGAAACGATCCGCCAGCTCGCAGGCGAGCGCGGTCTTGCCCGAGGCCGTGGGGCCCATCAGGAAGATCGCGAGCGGGCGGCGGTCGAGGCTCATGCGTCACGGCAGGGAAAACGGATGCGCAAGGGTAACCCAGCGCAGCTGCGCAAAACTTCGGCAATCCGTGCCAAGTGCTTGTCGCGACGGAGCGAAACGGACTTGTCCACATGCTTGTCCAGCAGGTATCCACATCTGCTGTGGATAGAACCGTGCGCCGAAAAACGAAGGGCCGCCCGGAGGCGGCCCTTCGCATCGCGCGTGGTGCGGCTTACTTCGCCGGCACGCCCATTTCCTTGAGCAGGTTGTCGGCGTGGTCGAGCTGGTGCATCACCCACAGCATGTAGCGCACGTCCACCTGGATCGAACGGTTGAGCTGCGGGTTGAACAGCCAGTCGCCGCTGACCGACTCCCAGTTGCCGTCGAAGGCGAGGCCGACCAACTGGCCGTTTGCGTCCAGCGCCGGCGAACCGGAGTTGCCGCCGGTGATGTCGAGGTCGGCGAGGAAGTTCACCGGCAGCGTGCCCAGCTTGGGCGAGGCGTAGCCGCCGAAGGCCTTGGCCTTGATCGTGGCGAGTTCGGCCTTCGGCGCGTCGAACGGCTCGACGCCGGTGGCCTTCTCCACGATGCCTTGCGCGGTGGTGAACGGCGCGTAGCTCACGCCGTCGCGCGGCGCCACGCCCTGCACGTTGCCGAAGGTGACGCGCAGCGAGGAGTTCGCATCCGGGTACACCGGCAGGCCCTGCGATTCCTTCCACGCGATCATCGCCTGCATGTAGCGCGGGCGCAGCTTGCTCATCTCGCCGGCGCGGGCATCCTGCGCATCCTCCAGCTTCTGCAATTCCGGCTGCACTGCATTGGCGAGCTTGAGCATGCTGTCGTTGCTGGCGGCGATGGCCTGGCTGTCGGCCGCGAACCACTTCATGCGCTGGTCGACCTTGCCGAGCTGGCTCCCCGCATACAGTGCGGCAACCTTGGCCTTGAGCTGCTCGGGCGTCTTCGCGCCGCCCAGCCAGGCGTCCAGCGCCGACAGGCGCTGCGCCTGCGGCAAGGCCACATAGCGCGTGAGGCCGTAGACCATCAGCTGCTGGTCCACGCCCGCGTCGTAACGGCGGTCCAGCTGCTTCAGGCCGCCTTCGATGCGCACCCAGTCGCGCTGCTGGTAGCCGGCGTCACGCTCGAGATCAGCCTTGGGCCGCTCCTTCGCCAGATGCACCAGGCGCACCGCGGTGCTGAACAGCGACGAGCGCTCGACCAGGCCCAGCGCGAGGTTGCGGTCACGGTTGTCGCGCTCGGCGGCGATCGCCGCGCGCAGCTTGCCGATGTCCGCGGCCAGCGCAGTGTTCTCCGTGCCGCCCTGCTGCTTCAGCCAGGCTTCCAGCTGCGCTTCCTGCGCGCGCTTCACTTCCACCGCGTCGGCACGACGCAGGCCTTCGAGCTGGCCGCCGAAGTTCTTCAGGTAGTTGTTGAGGCCGGCGACCATGCTGGCGTACTTCACCGCCACCTTGGGATCGGCCTTGCCGGCGGTGTTGATGATGTCCAGCGTGTCCTGGTAGATGCCGATCTGGGTGGGATAGGTGTAATCGATCGCACTCTGCACCTCACCCGCGAGGCGGTAGCGGTTGGTGCGGCCCGGGTAGCCGGTGACCATCACGTAGTCGCCCGCCTCCACGCCCTTGGCGTTGACCTTGAGCACGTGTTTCGGGCGATACGGCACGTTGTCCTTCGAGAAAGCGGCGGACTTGCCGTCCTTCGACACATAGGCGCGGAAGTAGCCGAAGTCGCCGGTGTGGCGCGGCCACATCCAGTTGTCCACGTCGCCGCCGAACTTGCCGATGGACTGCGGCGGCGCGTAGACCAGGCGCACGTCCTTGATCTCCAGCTGTTTGATGAGCTGGTAGCTGTAGCCACCGTGGAAGGTGTAGACGTCGCAGCGGTAGCCCTCGCTCTCGCAGTCCTTCACCTGCTGCTTGATCGCCTGCTCAATCGCCTTGTAGCGTTCGGCGCCGCTCATCTTGTCGTTGAGCTTGGCGTTGATGTCCTTGGTGACGTCGCGGATTTCCTCGGTGACGAAGATGCGCGCGGACGGGCCGGCGGAGAGCTCTTCCGCTTTGGTCTTGGCGAGGAAGCCCTTGTCGATCAGGTTGTTCTCCGGCGTGGAGTTCAGCTGCAGCGCGCCGTAGACGCAGTGGTGGTTGCTCACCGTCAGGCCCTCGGGCGAGACGAAGGAGGCGGTGCAGCCGCCCAGACTCACGATCGCGCCCAGCGGATAGGCGGTGAGGTCGGCCAGCGTATTCGGGGCTAGCTTCAAGCCGTGCTGCTTCAGCGTGGCGGCGATGCCCGGAAGCTGGGCGGGCTGCCACATGCCTTCGACGGCGTGGGCGGACGAGATCAGGCCGAGGGACACGGCCGCGGCAAGCAGGAGACGACGCACGATAAACCTCCAGAGGAAAACCGCCGCGGCCGAAACCGCGGCGCAAGAACTTTCGAGTTATGCCCGAGCCGGGCCGGCGCGGCATATGCCGCAAGTCATGGTTGAGTGCTCAGCGCGCGGGCGTGCCCAGTTCGGCCAGCAGCCAGTGCGCCGGATAGACCTTGTCCATCAGCCAGCGCATGTAGCGCAGGTCGACATGGATCGCGCGCTTGTAGCGCGGGTCGAACATCCAGCTGGCGCTGACCGCCTCCCAGTTGCTGTCGAAGTTGAGCCCCACCAGCTCGCCCTTCGCGTTCAGCACCGGCGAGCCGGAGTTGCCGCCGGTGGTGTCGAGGTTGCTGAGGAAGTCCACCGGCATCGTGCCGGACTTCGGATCAAGGTAGCCCGCGTAGTCGCCCTTGGCGATCGCGTCGAGCAGCGGCTTCGGCGCGTCGAACGGCTCCGTGCCGGTGTTCTTCTCCACGATGCCCGCGGTGCTGGTCAACGGCGCGTAGCTCACCGCGTCGCGTGCCTTGAGTGGCGTGACCTTGCCGTAGCTCACGCGCAGGGTGGAGTTCGCATCCGGATAGACCGCGCGGCCCTGCTGCTCGCGGTAGGCGATCAGCGCCTGCATGTAGGCCGGGCGCAGGCGCAGCAGCTCGCCCTCGCGCGCCTTGCGCTCGTCGTCGAGGCGCAGCAGCGCCGGCTGCAGTTTCGCAGCCAGTTTCAGCAGCGCATCGTCGCTGACGGCGAGTTCCGTCGGCGCGGCCTTGAGCCCTTGCAGGCGCTGAGCCTCTTCGCCCAGTTTCGTGGCGGCGTAGACGCGATCCAGCGTACCCATCAGCTCGGCCGGGGTGCGGCCGAACGCGGCGTCGAACTCGGGCAGATGCTGCGCGGCGGGCAATTGCTGGTAGCGCGTCAGCAGCGTGGTCAGCAGGCGCTTCTCCACCGCCGGGTCGTAGCGGCGCTGCACCTGGCGCAGCTGGCCGGCGATCAGTTCCTCGTCGCGCTGCTGGTAGCCGCTCTCGCGTTCGGCATCGGGCTTGCCGCGCTCGTGCGCCAGGCGCTGCAGGCGCAGCGCCGAGCGCAGCAGCTGGGTCTGCGACTGCAGCAGGCCCAGCAGCAGGTCGCGCTCGCGGCCCACATTGCCGGCGGCGATCTCGGCCATCGCGGCA
Source organism: Rhodanobacter humi (assembly GCF_041107455.1). Taxonomy (NCBI): domain Bacteria; kingdom Pseudomonadati; phylum Pseudomonadota; class Gammaproteobacteria; order Lysobacterales; family Rhodanobacteraceae; genus Rhodanobacter; species Rhodanobacter sp. FW106-PBR-R2A-3-15. Next base: position 3,610,939 of record NZ_JBGBPY010000001.1, on the reverse strand, counting down.
TCGATCCGCGGGCGCAGCGTCCGCGCGTCGGGCTGCTTGCCCAGCCAGGCCAGCATGGCGGCCTCGTCCTTGCGGCGAACGCTCACCGCGTCGCTGCGCTGCAGCCCTTCCAGTTCGCCGCTGAAGCGCTTGATGCCGTTCTTCAGCGACTGCAATTGCGAGGCGTAGCGGATCTTCGCCTGCGCATCCGCCTTGCCGGCGTCCTCGATCACGTCCTGCAGCGCCTTCATCGTCGCCACCGCCGTGGGCAGGCGCCACTCGACCTGGTCGGCGAACTCGGCGGCGCTGCGGTGACGGTAGGTGATACCTGGATAGCCGGCCAGCATCACGTAATCGCCCTCGTTGACGCCGTCGCGGGCCACCTGCAGGTGCGCGGGCGGCACGTACGGGCGATTCTCCTTCGCGTAGTCCGCCGGCTTGCCGTCGGGACCGACGTAGGCGCGCAGCACGGTGAAGTCGCCGGCGTGGCGCGGCCACACGAAGTTGTCCACCTCGTCGCCGTAGTTGCCGATCGCGCGCGGCGGTGCGTAGACCAGGCGCACGTCGCGCAGCTCCAGTTGCTTCACCAGGTAGAAGTCGCGGCCGTAAAACATCGTGACCACGCTGCAGCGCACGCCACCGGCGCGCTCGCATTCCGCCACCAGCGCCTTGCCCGCCGCGTCCACCGCGTCGTAGTAGGCGCGACCGGTCTTGCCATGCGCGTCGGCCAGCACCTTGTCGGTGACCTTGTCGAAGCCGGTGGTCACCAGCAGGCGGAAGTCGGGGTTGGCCGGCAGTTCCTCGCTGCGATCGGCGGCGACGTAGCCGTCGCGGATCAGGTCACGCTGCGCGTTGCTGTTGTACTGGATTACCCCGAAGGCCACGTGGTGGTTGGTGAGCACCAGGCCCTGGTCGCTGACGAAGGCGCCGGTGGCGCCGCCCACCTTGACCACCGCGTTCAGCGGTGCCTTGGTGAGGTCGGCCAGCTCGGCGGGCTTGCCCCGGAAGCCGGCCTTGCGCAGCTGCTCGGTGATATCCGGCAACTGCGACGGCATCCACATGCCTTCGTCGGCCTGGGCGGCCGGGGCCAGCAGCATGGCGATCGCCAGGCCCATCGTCTTCAAGCGCATTCGTCTTACCCGCAAGTGTTCGTAGAAACTTGCGACCATAGGACGTGGCGGCCGCGACGGCAAGCCGTCGCCACGCGACAGGCGAGCGGCATGGCGGGGTGCCGCGTTGCCATGCCGCCTTGCAGCATCCGTCAGTGACAGGCCGGCGCGATGTCCGCAGCCGGCGAGGGAATCGCGAGGTACACCGTGCTCCACAGCTGCGCGGCGTTGGCCTCGTCCTCGTGGGCGCCGGCCGCACCGAACGGCTCGACGTGGTAACGGTCACCGGAATACGTCCACGACCACAGCTCCGAGTCGCGCATCGACCGGGTGGCGCAGATGCCCTGCCACAGCGTGGCCTGCGCCTTGGTCAGCCGCGTGCGCGTGGCTTCCGGCAGGTCGGTGCGGGCCTGCTGGCGACGCAGGCCTGCCGCCAGCAGGGCCTGCTGCCACGACCACACCACGGTGCCGTGATAGGCGTTGCTGCCGAACATGGGCCACGCATCGCGGTCCGCAAAGGCGGGGTTGGCCACGACCATGCCCACGCCGGTCATCAGGCCGGCGGGAAACGGCCGCAGCATGTCGTCGATGTAGCGATCCAGCGTTGTCGGGTCCGGCTGGCCGAACAACAGGTCGAAGCCCTCGTCGGAATGCAGGATCGGCACCGGGCGCCCCTGCGCGTCCAGCGAGATGGCGGGGAATTGCAGCCCCCCATCCGGCAAGGAGGCCAGCGCGGCGGCGGCAGGCACGCCGACCTGTGCCGCATAGGCGCGCACCTGTGCCGTTGCCTGCGCACGGTCAAGGCGCACGACGAACATCGCCGCGGCACGGCGTTCCCACGCGTCGGCATGGGCGGCGTCGGCGCGCAGGCGCGCACGCTGGGCCGGGGTGGTGTAGGCGTCCAGCAGGCCGGCGTCGAGGAAGCGGCCGATGGCGCGCAGGGCCGCCGGCACCCACACCACGTTGACGTCGTAGGGGTAGCGCCCGCCGCCGATGCCGGCATTGCTGTCGCGCCACTGCCCCACCTGGCTGCCGGGCTTGAGTCCGATCAGGTTGGCATACACCGGCTGGCGCACGAAGGCCTCGCTGCTGGCGGTGACGTACAGCAGGTTGCGCACCAGCGCGTCGCCCTGCCGCTGCCCCGGCTTGCCTTCGGCGAGGAAGGCCTGCGCACCGGCGCGGCCGCGCGCATCGTCCAGCAGCCAGGCCGCGGCGACCGGCGCCAGCATGTAGTTGCCGTCGATCATCTGGTAGTCGTAGACCGGCCGGTCGGAGCGCTTGCCTTCCTTCTCCAGATGATCCAGCACCGCGAACTCGCCGATGCCCTCCTCGTGCGCCACCTCGCCGTCGGGCGCAAGCCGCACGAGCACCGAGGCGATGCCGGCGTCCACGGCGGCGGGTTGCAGCACCGGCATCAGCAGGCGCAGCGACATCAGCGTGTCGCGGCCGAAATAGGTGTCGAAGCGCCAGGAACCGGCGAGGAACTTCTGCCGGTAGCTGAGGAAGCGCAGCACTTCCTGGCTGCGCGTGTCGTTCTGCACGCGGTCGTTGAACAGGTGGGCGAACGGGGTGAGCGGCGGTTCGCCCGTGGAAGCCTCGATGCGCAGATGCAGCGCTTCGCCGGGATGGTCCGGACGCAGCACGAGGTGGCCGTGGTCGCGCTGGAAACGGCCGTTGTTGGTGCTCAGCGCCAGTTCGTAACCCGGCGCGCCGTCCAGCCGCCGGCGCTGCCAGCGCACCGAGCGATCGGCCTGCTGCGGCGCGGCGGCCACCTGCTCCGGATAGACCTGCTCGAGCTGGTAGTCGCGCAGCACGCGGATGCTGCTCAATACCGCGTCCTTCACCACCAGCGGCTCGGCAGAGCTCACGCTGGCCTCGGCCACGATGCCGTTCATGGCATGGCCATCGACCGTGCGCTGCAGCCCCCGCACCTCGCCCAGCGTCCAGCGCACCGGGGTGGTGGTCGGCTCGAACCACACGCCCACGCCGCTGTTGCCGGCCGGAAACGCCACCAGCACGCGGGGACGGTCGCCGGAGCTCAACAGCAGGTGGGCGGCGATGTCGCCCTGCTGGTAGAACGCGTTCTCGATGCGTCCCTCGGCAACACGGAACTGCAGCGGCGGCGCGGCGCCCGGATCGCGGGCCTGCGCAGCCTTGGCGGGCGCCAGCCCTGCCAAGGCCAAGGCCAGCAGCAGCGCCGATCGGCGGCGCAACATGGCGCCGAAGCAGCGCCCGCGCATGCCTTGCCCGCGCGGCACGCCACGTACCAGACCCGTCGACTGCAAGCGCATGGCCTTTCCCTGCGAGGTTTCGTTGGAGCCTGCGACCATAGTCATGAAGCCGCCCGCAAGGCAATCTCCCGGACACCCGTGCCGCAGCTCGCCCGCGGAGCAGAGCGTCGGAACACGCTTGCATGGGCGGCGCGTCAGCGCATTGACACTTCGCCCGTTCAAGCGGGCATGCCCACGCCACGCCTCCCCGTTTCATGGCTCATCGGCGCCAGTCTGCTGTTCGCCGCCTCCCAGGTGCCGGCCCAGCAACCTCCCGCGCCATCCGATTTCAGCGGCCTGTGGCGCATCGACGACCAGGCCAGCGACAACCTGGTGCAGGTCACCGCGAGGTTGCGCATGGAACTCAAGCGCGAGCAGGCGCCCACCGTGGCGCCGGCCAATGCCTCGTCGAGCAGCGCGACATCGCAGGCGGGCAACCGCGGCGGCAGGCGCGGTGGCGGGATGGGTGGCGGCGGGATGGGTGGCGGCGGGATGGGCGGCGGCGGGATGGGTGGCGGCGGGATGGGCGGCGGCCACATGGGTGGTGGCGGCATGGGCGGCGGTCATGACCGGGGCGGCAGGCGCGCGAGCGCGTCATCGGGCGATGCGTCCGGCAGCGACGACTTGCTGAAACCGCCACCGATGCTCGACAACGATGCCGTCCTGGTCGTGCAACAGGACGCGAAGACCGTGCAGGCCCGGCTCGAGAACGGCGAACAGCTGGCCGTGCGCCTCGACGGCGGCCACCAGCAGACGCTCAACGGCAACGCCGTCGCACGCCGGCAAGCCGGCGGCGGGGACCTGCAGTTCAGCCTGCAATTCAACGACGGCAACCGGATCGACGAGACCTGGTCGCGCGCCGCCGACGGCCGCACGCTGCAGGTCACCGAACGCTGGCAACCCGGCTTCCTGCAGCACCCCGTGGTGTTCCGCCGCGTCTACCAGCGCGTCGATTGAACGTGCCGCAACGCGCAGCGACGGGCTGCTGCGGCAAGGATCTATAATTGGCGTTTTCCCCGCCCGTCCGGGCCAGCCATTGGATTCCCCATGCCGCAGACGATGAAAGCCCTGGTCAAGCGCAAGCCCGAGCAGGGCATCTGGATGGAAGAGGTGCCGGTGCCCGAGGTCGGCCCGAACGAGGTGCTGATCAAGCTGGAGAAGACCGCGATCTGCGGCACCGACCTGCACATCTACAAGTGGGACGAGTGGAGCCAGCGCACGATCAAGCCGGGCCTCACCATCGGCCACGAGTTCGTCGGCCGCATCGTGGAGATCGGCCCCGGCGTCACCGGCTACAAGATCGGCGACCGCGTCTCGGCCGAAGGCCACATCGTGTGCGGCCACTGCCGCAACTGCCGCGCCGGCCGCCAGCACCTGTGCCCGAACACCATCGGCATCGGCGTGAACCGCAACGGCGCGTTCGCCGAATACATGACCATGCCCGCGTCGAACCTGTGGCCGATCCCGGACCAGATCCCGTCCGAGCTGGCCGCCTTCTTCGACCCCTACGGCAACGCCGCGCACTGCGCGCTGGAATTCGACCTGATCGGCGAGGACGTGCTGATCACCGGCGCCGGCCCGATCGGCGTGATCGCCGCGGGCATCGCCAAGCACGTGGGCGCGCGCAACGTGGTGGTCACCGACGTCAACGACTATCGGCTCAAGCTGGCCGCCGACATGGGTGCCACGCGCGTGGTGAACGTGGCGAACCAGTCGCTGAAGGACGTGATGAAGGACCTGCACATGGAAGGCTTCGACGTGGGCCTGGAGATGAGCGGCAACCCGCGCGCGTTCAACGACATGCTCGACTGCATGTACCACGGCGGCAAGGTCGCCCTGCTCGGCATCCTGCCCAAGGGCGCCGGCATCGACTGGGACCGGGTGATCTTCAAGGGCCTCACCCTGCAGGGCATCTACGGCCGCCGCATGTACGAGACCTGGTACAAGATGACCCAGATGGTGCTGACCGGCTTCCCGCTGCAGAAGGTGCTGACCCACCAGATCCACATCGACGATTTCCAGAAGGGCTTCGACCTGATGGACGCGGGCAAATGCGGCAAGGTGGTGTGTTCCTGGAACTGAGCGTCTCCTGTCTCCGCGCCGATACCTTCACGGGAAATCCGCGCTGAGCGTTCGGCCGCCCTAGTACACTCCGGCCAGGGCGGCCGACAGAATCGCCGGGATTGTGAAGGTGCAGGGCACGAGAGCCACGCACGGTCGGCACGCGATGTCATGGGAGCGTCGTGATGACAGGCCTTTTCAGCCCCCCACGTCTGGCCGCGGGACGCGACCGCGCCCTCGCCGTCTACCGATCGCGCCGCACGCGCAAGATCGCCCTGATCGTCGCCATCGTGCTGATCGTGTTCGGCCTGCTCGGTTTCTTCGCGGCGCCCTCGATCATCCGCAGCCAGATCGAGCAGCGCGCCTCGGCCGCGCTGCAACGCCCGGTCACCGTGGGCGCCGTGCACCTGAACCCGTTCACCCTACGGCTGCAACTGGACCGGCTGCATATCGCCGACCGCGACGGCAAGTCGGACTTCGTCGACATCGACGAGGCCGTCGTCAACGCGTCCTGGGCCTCGCTGTTCCGCATGGCGCCGGTGCTGGACGAACTGACCCTGCAGCGTCCACGCATCCGCATCGTGCGCACGGGCGAGCAGCGCTTCAACTTCAGCGACATCATCGACCGCCTCGACGCGACGCCGGCTGACCCCAAGGCGTCGCCTGCCCGCTTCGCGCTCTCCAACATCAGCGTGCACGATGGCGACATCCAGTTCACCGACGAGGTGCTGCAGACCAGTCACCACGTGGGCCATCTGGAACTGGGCATCCCGTTCATCGCCAACCTGCCCAGCGACACCAGCGTGTTCGTGCAGCCGCTGCTGTCGATGGAGGTGGACGGCAGCCCGCTGCACGTGGAAGGCCACACCAAGCCCTTCGCCGACAATCGCGAGTCGACCGTCGATTTCCGGCTCGACCACCTCGATCTGGCGCGCTACATCGCCTACGCACCCACCGCGCTGCCGGTCGCGATCCCCAAGGGCCTGCTCAGCGGCGATCTCACCCTGCATTTCGTGCAGGCCAAGCCCACGCCGCAACTGCAGCTCACCGGCAAGCTGCAGCTGGACAACTTCGTCCTCGGCAGCAGCGACGGCCAGCCGATCCTGAGCCTGGGCAAGGGCACTGCGGACCTTTCCGACGTGCAGCCGCTGCAATCGCGTTACGTGCTGGCCGCGCTCGCGCTCGACAACGCGCAGCTCGATTACACCGCCGGCGCCGACGGCCACAGCAACTTCGATACATTGACGGCGACTCCCGCGAAACCGGCCGGCAGCGCGAAAGCCCAGCCGACCGACCTGCGCATCGCCTCGATGACGCTCGCCGACAGCGGCATCCACTATGCCGACTCCACCGGCAGCAAGATCGACCTGTCCAACCTGCATGGCAGGATCCAGGGCCTGAGCATGCTGCCGGCCCCGCCGGCCAGGCTGGACATGGGCGCGCAGTTCTTCGGCGGCCAACTCGCCCTGAAGGGCAGCCTGGATCTCGCCAGGAGCACGCTCGCCGGCGTGCTGAACCTGCAACAGGTCGGGCTGGCCCCGCTGCAGGCAGCCGTCTATCCGGGGCTGGCCGCGCACGTGGCCAAGGGCAAGCTGGATGCCTCCGGCCAGCTCCAGCTGGGCTGGGGCAAGCCGTTCAACGTGCACCTGGCCGACGCGCATGCCGCGGTCAACGACTTCGCGCTGGAACCCGAGTCCAGGGGCCGTGATTCACCGCTGGCTTGGGACAGCCTGGACGCGGAGATCAACCAGGTCGACCTCGCGACGCAACAGGCGCAGCTGGGCACGCTCAAGGCGTCGGGCCTGCGCCTGGACGTGGAGCGCTACCGCAACCAGCGCATCAACCTTGTCGAACTGTTGGCCACCAAGGGTGCGCCGGCGAAGAAGAGCGCCGCGAGCGGGCCGCCGTGGCACTGGAGCATCGCGCATCTGGCCTTCGACAAGTCCGCGATCGCCTTCACGGATCTAGCCGCTGGCGCCAAGCCGGTGAAGATCAAGATCGATGCGCTCAGCGGCGGGCTCGACGGCGTGAGCGACAAGCTCGACAAGACTAACGCGATGAAGCTGGCAGGCAGCGTCGGCCGAGGCAGCTTCACCGCCAGCGGCCGGGTGCAGCCACTGCCGACGCTGGCCGACATCCAGCTCGACACCCGGCACCTGGACATTGCCAGCTTCGAGCCGTACATCAGCGTGCCGCTGAACGTGACCGTTTCCAGCGCGCGCATCAGCAGCCGGGGCCGGCTGCATTACGACGGCCGCCACGCCGAACCGAGGATGACCTACCGGGGCGACGCGGCGCTCGAACAGGTGCGCGTGCAGGACAAGCTCACCGGCGACGACTTCCTGCGCTGGCGCACGCTGAGCGGCAACCGGCTCGACGTGTCCTATGGCATCGGCGCGCCGCGCATGCACGTGGGCAGCCTGGTGCTCAGTTCGTTCTACGCGCGCGTGATCGTCAACGCGAACGGCACGCTGAACCTGTCGGAGGTGGTGGCCAATCCCGCAGCTGCGCCGGTTTCGGTGACCCGCGCCGCCAACGAGCAACCCGCAGGCGCGGCCGTGCCGACACCGGCCGCCGCCGCGCCGCCACCGGCGCCCAAGCCTGCCGCCAGCGCGGCGGCGACGCCGGAAATCGCTGCCACAGCGCCTGCATCGGCCGCTTCCGCCACGGCACCCGCCGCCGACATCCACATCGGCGGCATCACCCTCGTCAACGGCCAGCTCAACTACACCGACAACTTCATCAAGCCCAACTACACCGCCAACCTCACCAAGCTCACCGGCAAGATCGGCGCCTTCGGCACCAAGCCGGGCGATCCGCCGGCCGACCTGTCGGTGCAGGGGGCGGTGAACGACAACTCGCCGGTCGACATCGACGGCACCATCAATCCGCTGCAGCCGGTGGCCTTCCTCGACATCAAGGGCAAGGCCGACGAAGTGGAGCTGACCGGCCTGAGCGCGTATTCCGCCAAGTACACCGGCTACCCGATCACGGCGGGCAAGCTGACGGTGGATGTCCACTACATGCTGGACCAGCGCAAGCTCAACGCCGACAACCACATCTTCATCACCCAGCTGACCTTCGGCAACCGCGACGAAAGCCCCGGCATCCGGCATCTGCCGGTGAAGCTCGCGGTGGCGCTGCTGAAGGACACGCAGGGCAACATCGACGTGAACGTGCCGGTGTCCGGCTCGCTGGACGATCCGCAGTTCAGCTTGGGCAGCCTGATCTGGCACGCCATCGGCAACCTCATCGCCAGGGCGGCCACGGCACCGTTCCGCCTGCTGGGCGCGGCATTCGGCGGCAGCAACCACGAGGATCTGGGCTACGTGGAGTTCGCTCCCGGCTCCGCCGTAGTGGACAAGAACGCGCAGGAACGGCTGGGCAAGATCGTCGCCATGCTCAAGCAAAAGACCTCGCTGAACCTCGACATCACCGGCCGCGTCGATCCGTCGAAGGATCAGGACGGACTGCGCAAAGTCACGGTGGACAACCTGGTGCGCCGCGCGAAGCTGCTCGACCAGGAAGGCAAGCATGCCGATACCTCGGACGCCGCGCTCGCCGCGGTCAACGTCACGCCGGACGAGTACGACAAGTACCTCAAGCGCGCGTACAAGGAGGACGACTTCAAGGGCAAGCCGAAGAATTTCATCGGCCTCAAGAAGTCGCTCGCCCCCGACGAGATGCGCAGCCTGATGGAGACCAACGTCCCGGTCGACGAGGCCGCCATGCGTGCGCTGGCGCAGCGTCGCGCCGCCGCGGTGCAGGCGTGGCTGAAGGGCAAGCTGGACGACAAGCGCATCTCGCTCAAGGCCCCCATGCTCGATGCCAAGGGCATCGACGACAAGGGCAAGACGACGCGCGTGGAGTTCGGCTTGCACCAGGGGTGAACCCGCCAGGATCCCGCGCTTCCTTCCCAGCCGAAGCGCCAGGGATCAAAATAGACTTTTGACCCAGCGGAAAATCCTCATGAGCTACCCCGGCCAGTCGCGCTACGCCAGCGAACTCGAATCCATCCGCGAGCAAGGCCTGTTCAAGGCCGAGCGCGTGATCGTCTCGCCGCAGTCGGCCGAGATCGAGCTGGAAGGCGGCCGCAAGGTGCTGAACTTCTGCGCGAACAACTACCTGGGCCTGGCCGACCACCCAGACGTGATCCAGGCCGCGAAGGACGCGCTGGACACGCACGGTTTCGGCATGGCCTCGGTGCGCTTCATCTGCGGCACGCAGGACCTGCACAAGCAGCTGGAAGCGAAGATCGCCCGTTTCTTCGGCACCGACGACACCATCCTCTACGCCGCCTGCTTCGACGCCAACGGCGGGCTGTTCGAGCCGCTGCTGGGTGAGGAGGACGCGATCATCTCCGATGCGCTCAACCACGCCTCCATCATCGACGGCGTGCGCCTGTGCAAGGCCAAGCGCTATCGCTACGCCAACAGCGACATGGCCGACCTGGAGAAGCAGCTGCAGGCCGCCGACGAAGCCGGCGCGCGCACCAAGCTGATCTCCACCGACGGCGCGTTCTCGATGGACGGCTTCATCGCGAAGCTCGACCAGATCACCGCGCTGGCCGCGAAGTACCACGCGCTGGTGCACATCGACGAATGCCACTGCACCGGCTTCCTCGGCGACACCGGCCGCGGCTCGGCCGAGGTGCACGGCGTGCTGGACAAGATCGACATCTTCACCGGCACCCTGGGCAAGGCGCTCGGTGGCGCGCTGGGCGGCTTCACCAGCGGCCGCGCCGAAATCATCGAGATGCTGCGCCAGCGCTCGCGCCCCTATCTGTTCTCCAACTCGCTGCCGCCGCACGTCGTGGCCGCCGCGATCAAGGTGTTCGACATGCTCGACGCCGCCGGCGATCTGCGCGACAAGGTGAAAGAGAACACCCGCCATTTCCGCGAGGCAATGACGAAGGCCGGCTTCGACATCAAGCCCGGCGTGCACCCCATCGTGCCGGTGATGATCTACGACGCGCCCAAGGCGCAGGCGATGGCCACGGCATTGCTGGATGAAGGCATCTACGTCACCGGCTTCTTCTACCCGGTGGTGCCGCAGGGCCAGGCGCGCATCCGCACCCAGATGAGCGCGGCGCACACCCGTGAGCACCTGGACCGCGCGATCGCGGCGTTCACCAAGGTGGGCAAGCAGCTGGGCGTGATCGGCTAATGCCGCTTGAGTGGCGCCACCTCGGCGGGATCGAGGTGGCGCCACTGCCCCTTGGCCAGTTCGCCCAGCTGCAGCGGGCCGATCGCCACCCGCACCAGTCGCAGCACCTCGAAGCCCAGCGCCGCCAGCAGGCGGCGGATGTGGCGGTTGCGACCCTCGTCCAGCACCACTTCCATCCAGGCGTTCTTCTCGCCGGCGCGCAACAGTTCGACCCGCCGCGCCTTGAGCAGATCATCGCCCTCGCGCACACCGGCCAGCATCGCGGCCAGCACGGCCGCGTCCGGCCGCCCGGCCACCTGCACGTGATAGGTCTTGTCGAGGTGCGTGCTCGGCTCGGTGATGCCGGCCGCCCAC